>JBFWQT010000024.1:0-2319 GCA_050249295.1 Planctomycetota bacterium | reverse complement strand
CCGCCGAGCAGGCCCGTCGCCGGCAGGACGCGATGGCGCTCAATCACAAGCCGTTGCTGCTCGCCGGTGTGCACGACGGCCGCACGCTGGTAGTGCAGGCCGCCGACGGCACGCGGCGCAACGTGGTCCTGAAGATCGTCGACGTGGCCGACCCGCAGATCGCCGAACAGCTCAAGCGCTTTGTCGGCGAGCGCGTGTCGCTCGACCTGGCCGAGCCGGTGGTCGACGAGCAGGGCCAGCTGGTCGCGGTGGTGCATGTGCTGCCGCGCAACTGGCAGCCAACGGACGGCGCACCCACCGACGACCGCTACTCGCTGAATGCGGCGGTGTACCGCGCCCTGAACGGCCCGAGTGACAGCAAGTGACGGCAAGCGCCGCGGCCGGCTGACCTGTGCTGGCGTCCGCACCGCCACATCGCAGTCGCAATCGCGCGTGGCGGTGGCACTATCAGCACACCCGCACGTACCCGCTGCTGCCACCATGCCTGACCACCCGATGGCCGCTCTCGCGACGGTCTTCAACTTCCACACCGGTTCGCTCAAGGCCATCGCGCAGCGCCTCGACAGCGATGCCGACTGGCGCAAGCCGATCGCACCCGACACCTCGTCGGCGTACTGGCTGTTCGGCCACCTCGCCACTTACCGGCGCGCACTCGTCGCGACAATCAACGGCACCACCAGCACCATGCTGTGGGACGGCAAGTTCGTGCGCGACACGCACCCGTCGGACGAACTCGTGCCCGCGCCGGCCGACGTCCTGGCCGAGCTGGTCGCGTCCGGCGACGAGATGGCCGCGCGGATGGTGCAGCTCTCCGACGAGGCTCTGGCGGCCGATTGCGGTCGACCGATGCGCACCGGCGATCGCACCGTCCGCGGCATGCTCCACTTCATGCAGTTCCACGAGGCGTACCACATCGGCCAGCTCGGCCTGATCGTGAAGGGCCTCGGCAAGCCGCCGCTGGTTACTCCCGGCAAGTAGCCCGCAACGGCACGCGCTTGCGCTGGCGGCAGGGATGCGATCAACTCTCGCGCCTCGCACGCGCCCGTACGCCGCATCTCGCACGCACACCCCCGGATGAACCCGCCGACTCCCGCGCCGCTGCCGCCGCCACCTTCCAGCCAGGATGCGCTGCGCGGCACCATCACGGTGCTGCTCACGCTGGTCGGCTGGTCGTCGGTGCCGCTGTTCATCAAGTGGTTCACCGACGACCTGGACTTCTGGACGCAGAACGGCTGGCGCTACGGATTCTCCGCGCTGATCTGGCTGCCGCTCGTGCTCTGGCTCGTTGCGCGTCGCCGCCTGCCGGCCGGCATCCTGCGTGCCGCCGTCGTGCCGTCCGCGCTCAACATCATCGCGCAGACCGTCTTCTGCATGGGCTTCTATCACATCGGCCCCGGCCTGATGACCTTCGGCCTGCGCCTGCAGATCGCCTTCGTCGCGCTCGGCGCGTTCATCCTCTTCCCGGCCGAGCGCGCCGTGATCCGTTCGCGCGTCTACCTCACCGGCATGACGCTGGTCTTCTGCGGCTCGATCGGCACGCTGCTGCTCGGCAACCTCGTGCAGGGTGCGACGCCCGAGGGTGTGGCGCTGGCCGTCACGTCGGGCCTGCTGTTCGCCAGCTACGCGCTGTCGGTGCGTCGCTTCATGGCACGCTTCCCGTCGGTGACATCGTTCGCCGTGATCAGCCAGTACACCGCGATCGTGCTCGTCCTGATGATGCTGCTCGTCGGCCGTCACAGCGGCGCGGATGCGTTGAGCATGCCGGGCGGACACTTTGCGTTCCTGCTCGTCTCGGCGGTGGTTGGTATCGCGCTGGGTCATGTCTTCTACTACATCAGCATCAACAGCCTCGGCGTGGCCGTGTCGGCCGGCGTGATCCAGCTGCAGCCGTTTGTCGTGGCGGCATTCTCGGCCAGCCTGTTCAACGAGCACC
This sequence comes from Planctomycetota bacterium, assembly GCA_050249295.1. Classification (GTDB taxonomy): domain Bacteria; phylum Planctomycetota; class UBA8742; order SKZP01; family SKZP01; genus JBFWQT01. The sequence goes on along the minus strand of JBFWQT010000024.1, from coordinate 386 downwards.
TGTCGCCGTTGCAGTGGTCCTGCGGTGGCCTCGCGATCAGCGGTGCGTTCATGATGTTGTGGATCCAGCGGCGCATCACGCGTCGTCAGCGCGAGGCCCTGGCGTTTGCGTTGCCGCTGGCCCCCGCTCCGCCGGCGCGGTGACCTTCGCGCTCGCTTCGCGTTCTCACACCTCGTCGAGCTCGTCCGGGCCCGGCATCGCCGCACCGTCGTGCCACGCCGCGAACTGCAGCTCGGCCTGGCGACGGTACATCGGCCGACCATCCAGCGTCCGCAGCCCGGCCGCGACGGCCTGACGAAGCAACTTCGTCGGCGCCGGGTTGTAGATCAGGTCGAACACCAGGCAGCCCGGCAACAGCTTCAGACCCTGACGCTTCGCCTGATCCA
>JBFWQT010000023.1:0-30733 GCA_050249295.1 Planctomycetota bacterium | reverse complement strand
CCGCGCATCTTCTCGGCCAGCGCCAGCGTGCGGGCGCGCGATGGCGTGTCGCAATCCCATGGAACGAAGTCGAACAGCCGCGCCGACTGCCGGCAATCGCGCAGGTAGATCGACCGCGCCCCGGCCTTGTCCATCAGCGAGAACACCTCGGCGCCGTACTCGCGCGCGTCCAGCCGTGCGAGGGAGTTCGTGACAATCACCGCGCGTGCCTGCAGCGTGCGCCCGCCGGGTGGCTGGTCGCGGATCACTTGCTGCTCGGGGATGGCGTGCAACACACGACCGAGCAGCGCCGGCGCCGAGCGCTCCGGCCGATCCACGTCCGGCGGCTGCGAATCGCCCCAGCGGCCGAGCAGGTCAATCACGATGTGTTCCTGGCCGGTCGACAGCGCCGGCTTGCCGGGCGGCGGATCCAGTTCGTCGAGCAGCGCGGCGGTGAAGTCGCTGCCGGAGCGCGCCGACGACACCAGCCAGTCGCACGTGAAGGTGACCGACGCGTCGGAGAGCTTGATCTCCGACATGTTGTCGTTCTGCGCGGCGGCCAGTGTGTTGATGCCGAAGTACGCGATCGCCATCGCCATTGACGGATGCGCGTCGTTGCGCCGGCGGATCACGTCGACGAGGGGCTCGCCGAGCTGCGTTGAGACCGGCCGATCGGCTGCGCAATCGAGGTACGCGGCCGCCATCGCCCACCCGGCGGTCTCCTGGTTGGTTGCCGGGTCGTAGGGTTGCTTCAGTCGGGCCGTCGCCATGTCGGTGGCGGTCTGGCCGTTGAAGGCGGTCCACGGGTCACGCAGGCGACCGAGCAGATCGAGCAGGAACGCCTGCTGCAGCCAGGTCGGCGGCGCGGACAGCCCGACCCGGTCCAGCGATGCGTTGTCGGCCGAGAGCAGCCCCAGCACGGTGGCGGTCAGCGGGGCCGGGTCCTGGCGCGCGCGCGCCACCAGCCGCATCGACCGCTCCTCGAACTCCGACGGCGCGTAGCGACGCGGATCGTGCCAGTGGTAGCCGTTGTCCGGTGGCCGGCCGGTCTCGAGCTCGCGGATGTGATCGAGCACCTTGCGCAACCGGCCGACGTCCTCGGCGATGCGTGCCTCGCGCGCGAGTTCCACCTCGTGCACCGCCTGCGTCGTGGCCGCCGAATCCAGCGCGCGCCACGCACCGGCCGACTGCGCGACGTGCGTGGCCATGCCCCAGTCGGCGATGCTCGTGGCGTTCTGCTGCACGTCGCGACAGTACCCGGCCAGCTCGTCGCGCCACGCCTGCGGCGGCTCGGGGTGCGTCTGGATCGCCTGGCCTAGTTGCAACATCAGCGGCAGCCACGCGCGGTAGTAGTCCTGCGGCGAGGCGCGGTTGAAGCGCACGCGTTGCGCCGTCGCAAGCGTGTCGTGCGCGGTCTGCGCGTACTGCGTCGCCTCCTGGCGCCGCTTGTCGAGCTCGGCCTCGCGCGCCTGGTCGCGCGACACGATGATGCCCGCCAGGCCGATGATGATTGCCGCGGCGGTGCTCAGCGCGCCGGCCACCGCCACCTTGTGTCGCCGCGCCCACTTCCAGAGCAGCTGCCACGAGGTGTAGTCGGCCGCCGTCAGCGCGCGACCGCTCATGTAGCGCTGGATGTCGTCACGCAGTTCGGCGGCGCTGGCGTAGCGGTCGGCCGGGTCGAGCGCCATCGCACGCAGCGTGACCGCCTCGAGCTCGCGCGGCACCGCCGGTCCGCGCTGCGACGGCGGAACCAGCTTGCCGTTGCGCACGTCGTCGAGGATCACCATCGCGTGACCGCTGAACGGCGCCACGCCGGTGAGGATCGTGTAGAGGATCGCGCCGAGCGCATAGATGTCGGCTGCCGGACCGATCTCCGACGCGTGGCCCGCGGCCTGTTCCGGCGCCATGTACGCCGGTGTGCCGAACACGTCGCCCTCCATCGTCACGTCGGCGACGGCCTCGCGACGATCGCTGACCACGCGGCGGCGCGTCGCCGGCTTCACATCGCCGGCGTGCGAATCGTCGTCGGCCGCCGCCGTGGGGCGTGCGAGGCCCCAGTCCATCACCAGCACCTCGCCGAACTCGCCGACCATCACGTTATCCGGCTTCAGGTCGCGATGGATCACGCCGCGCGAATGCGCATAGCCGACCGCGTCGCAGACCTTGATGAAGACTTCGAGCAGGCGTCGCTCGCCGGCATGATGCTCGGCCTCGCTGGCCTGCCCGCTGTCGTGGCGGCGCGCGATCTCGTTGCGCAGCGTATGGCCCTGCACGCGCTTCATCGCCAGATACGGCCGGCCCTGCGGATCGAAGCCGAGTTCGTGCACCGGCACGATGTTCGGGTGTTCGAGCTGGCCGGTGATCTGCGCTTCCTCGATGAACGCGGCCGTCGATGCGGGGTCGGGCCGCAGCAACGTCTTGATCGCGAGGTCGCGGCGCAGCAGCAGGTCCTCGGCTTCCTGCACGAGGCCGAGTCCGCCGCGGCCGAGTTCACTGCCCATGCGATAGCGCGCGAATCCGACCGCCGACACGGGGGTGGCCGCTGCCGCCACGCGCACCGGCCGGTGCGTCAGCGTGGTCTGCGCCGGGTGCACGGTTCGCGCCGACATGCCGGTCTTGCCGCGCGCGCGTCGGCGATCGCTGGTCGGATTGCCGGGCAGCGCATCGGAGCTGGTTCGTCCGGTTGGCCGAACGCGTCCACTGGCCCTGACCGGCGTGTCCGGTGCGGCCGGATCGTTGCCGGTGCGTCGCGTGGCCGGTCGCGGCCGGGTGACGTCGAGCGTCTCGTGCCCGTCAGCGGCATCGGGCGTGATCGGTTCGGTGCCCTGCAAGGCTGGCCGTTGCGGGGTGCGGCCCGACTTGCGTGGATGATGGCCGGTGCCTCGCGAGCGGGGCACGGTCGGGTCGTCGGGGCCCTGCGGGCCGGGAGCCGGGGCATCGTGGTCGGTCGACATGGCGCGAACGGGTGAGTGGTTGTCGGTGAACCCGTACTGTACCGCCGCTCGCATCACATGGCGATGTCGCCACCGCACCGGAGCCGCCGTACCGGACCGCGATCGCCAGTCGTGTCATCCGCAGTGGTAGCATCCGCGCACGTCGCACCCCCACCGCGAGCGAAGAGAGGGCCCGGCCACATGGTGCGGATCGGACTTGTCGGTGCCGGGCCGAGAGTGTCGCGCGTCTATCTGCCGGTGATCCGCGCGCTCGCCGACCAGCTGGAACTCGTCGGCTTCACAAGCCGGTCGCCGGCGTCGCGCGAGCGCCTGGCGAGCGAGACCGGCTTGCGACCGTTCGACACCGCGCGCGAGCTGTGCGACGCCGGGGCCGGGTTGCTGATCGTGGCGGTGAATGCGGCGGCCACCGGCGCCGTCGTGCGCGACCTGACTCCGCTGCCGTGCCACCTGCTGATCGAAACGCCGATCCGCGATCGCGACCTGCTGAAGGTGACTCGCGGACGGAATGGCTGCGTGGCGATCGCCGAGCAGACGCCGTTCACCCCGCTGGAGCAGTTCAAGGAAGCGGTGTACCGGGCCGGCGTGATGCAGCGGCCGTACCTGGTGCAGAACAACGGCCGCGCATTCGACTACCACGCAATCGCGCAACTGCGCAGCTGGCTCGGCCGGGCGGTGCGGCCGACTGCGGTGATCGCCGAGGCGCTGGATCAGCCGATGCCGGCATGGCGCAGTCGTGCCGGTACGGCGAGCGCCGCCGGGACGCGCGACGCGTGGCTGATCGGCACCGCGAGCTTCGAGAACGGCGCGGTGTTGCAGCACCAGTTCTCGTATGCCTGCAAGTCGGCGCCGTTCCGCAGTGTGCAGCAGCTCGTCGCATGCTCGGCCGATGGCACGTTGGTCAGTGGCCGCGGGCCCGACGCGGAGCCCGACCGCATCATCGACATGCGGTTTCTCGACGGTGTGGAGACGCGCCGTGCCGACGTGCGCGAGGAGCGCGACGCGGCCGGCTGCATCGTGTCGCTCGCCGACTCCGTGTCCGGCGTGCGCTGGTCCAACCCGTTTGCCGCCGCCGGGCTGGACGACGAGCAGGTGGCGGTGGCCACGCTGATCGTCGCGGCCGGTGCGGGCGCTGCTCTGTATTCGATGGAGGATGCACTGGTCGATACGGACATCATCGCTGCGATGCGTCGTGCCGCGCGCAAGCGCCGGCGCATCTTGCTGCGCGGCGTGCGGCGGCGGTGGGCGGCGTGGTGGCCCCGGGCACGGTCCTGATGTCGCCGTCGCACCGGAGCGCGGTTGCCGGTTTGCCGGAACGCCAGTTCGCCGGGACGTCATGCCCCACCTGAAACGAGTGCCGACGACCCTTGATGCCGCTTGCAATCAGTCGAAGGGGTTGGCCGTGGGGACTGTGCGGATCACACTTGGGCCGTACCAGATTTCAAGGCAGGGCTTGCCGGTCGGGGCGTCGGGTCGCGACGGGTTCTTGTCGCGCTCGATCCGGAACGTCACTTCGTCGCCGCCGGACGTGACATCCACCGCGACCATCTCGGGAATGCAGATGCCGCCGGGGATGCGCGGACGAACCATCACATAGGGATTCGCGGCCGCCACCGGGAAGGCGTCCTTGCCGCGGTTGCGGTTCACGCGCGCGACCACCAGGTTGAGCGTCGCTACCTGCGTGACAGGGTCGCGGCTGAGGTAGACCAGCATCTTGCGCCAGAGCCGGTCGGCCTCCGGAATCCACTGCAGCAGGCGAGCCGTGGCCTTCAGACGCTTCACGCGCAGGTCGGGCTCGGCCGCGAGTTCGGCGTCGAGGTCGGCGGTGCTGACGCTGGCCGCGCCGGGCAGCGTGGACGTCTTCGGGCGGGCGGCGCGCGGCAACGCGGCCGGCGCGACCGGCACTGCATCGTGTTGTGCAACTGCGCGCGGGTCAGCCTGCATCGTCGCCACCGGCAACGCGTCGGTTTCCTCGTGCGACTCGCTCGGAATGGCAATCGCATCCGCGCTGCTGGCCGATGCGGGCGTGCCGGCCGGCCAGCCGATCGGGAACAGGTGCGACCCGCTGGCCTCCACGACCGGGTGCGGGTCGTTCATCATGTGCGGCGGCGGAGGCGGCGGCGCGAGCATGTCGTTGCTCGTGATCAACACGTCCGCTTCCTCGAAGGCCTCGGCGTCCTCGCCCTCGGCCGGTTCGGCGTGCGCGCCGTCGTCGGCACCGAGCGCCACGGCCACCGCTTCGTCGCTGTCGCCAGGCGCCGTGAAGCTCTCGTCGGGTGTACTGTTCGAGTCGGTCCAGCCGTCGGTACCGTCGGTGCTGATCACGCCGGCGGCATCCTCGACCGCGCTCATGCGGAAGGTCTCGGACGAGTACTCGTCGTCGGGCACCGCGTCGGCGATCAGCGCGTCGGCCGGGTCGAACGCTTCCTCGGCCACGGCCGTGAGTTCGCCGTCGGAGTCGCCGGGGCCGATGTAGAAGCCGACGCTGTCCTCGCCGTCCATCTCATCGAGCGTCGGCGGCGCCGCCTCGGGGGCCGACCACTTGAGCAAGGCCATCGCCTTGTCTTCCTTGTCGGACACGCCGAAGAACGCATCGAGGCCGAGCGAGAGGACGATCTCTTCGACGGCCGGCTGCATGCCGCTGATCACGGCGATGCCGCCGGTCTCGCGGAGGTGCTGCGAGAGTTCGACCATGCAGGCGAAGCCGGCCGAGTGGACGTAGTCGACGCCGGAAAAGTCGAGCAGGAAGCGCCGGCGGCCCATCGAGAGCAGCGTCAGCAGCGTCGCGCGGAACGCGTCGGAAGTCGACACGTCGATCGTCCCGTCGAGGCGGACTCGCGTTCCGAGCACGATGCCGGGAAGGTCGGACGTATCGAAGTTCAGTTCGGCCATTGGTCCTTGTCCGTGGCCACGGGCCACGGCAGGCGAGCAGCGGACACCCTGCAGATGGATAACACCGACAGAGGAAGGATCCCGAAAACGAAACCCGCCTTCGCGGGGCCACCGACTATATCGTCGGTGACAGGATGGCTCAACATTCGCGGCATGCGGTGTGGCGGGGCGGTGGCAAGACAACGATATGACATCGGACCCGGGCGGGAGCGAGCCCGACCGGGGGCTGGTCAACGCGGCTCCGGGCCCGTAATCTGCGTAAGCCCGCTGTCTCCAGCGGGGTCACAGTCTTCTCCCCCGCCGCCGCCAGCCGCCAGCCAGACGTGAATCAGGTGCCCATGCACACTACGACGACCGGGGCAACCCGGAGCTTCGCCGGCCGCCTCCTTGTTGTGGCATCCCTGCTGCTGCTGATCATCTTCAGCAATGCCGTGCCGGGCGTGGCGCAGGATCCGACGCCGCCCGATCCGTTCGGCCAGCCGGGCGATCCGGGGATCGGCGACGGCGACGACCCGGACCCGTACGACATCGCGTTGCTCAACCCGCACCTCGCGCGCGTGCCGCAGCCCGAGCTGACGATCACGCTCAGCAAGCCGTACCGCGATGAGACCGAGTTTACCGGCATGGTCGTGCAGATCGACAACCGGCCGCGGCCCGACGCCGCCGTGAAGCGCGTGCCATTCGAGGACGACATCAACTTCGAGACGCGCACCTACGACATGGCGAAGCTGAAGGAACTGCTCGGCACGCCGCCGGAGAAGAAGGGCACCCTGCCGCCGACCAGCCCGATCCAGCTCCGCGACGGCAGCGGCCGGATGGTGCCGTTCAACGTGGCCGACATTGCGTCGGTCAGCTACCCGTGCACGTGGCTCGACATCCTCGAGGACCTGATCAAGGTCGCGAAGGAGCAGAACGCCGCCGTGCAGCTGGCCACGCTCGAGGAGTTCCGCGACCGCAACTCGTCGTCGATCGCGCAGGACTTCTCCGACCGCCTGCGCAACGAGTTCAACACGCGGCTGCTCAACTGGTTCTGGTACATGCACGGCATCGAGCCGACCAACCTCGACGTGTACCTCTCGCTCGGCGAGTTCATGAGCGAGCGCGGCCAGTTCGACGACGAACTCGAGCTCTACCTCGAAGCGCAGACGCGCAACGTCGAGGACGTCGACGGGCGGCTCGCGCTGCGGCTCGCCCACGTGTACCTCGACGTGCTGCGCCTGCCCGAGCGCGCGATTGACGCCTGCGACCGCGTGGAGGTGCTGCGCGACGAGAACGGCATCATGGTGCACTCGCCGGAGAGCATGGAGCTGTTGCTGCTGAAGGGCCGCGCGCTGCTGCTCACCGGCCGCTACAGCGAGGCGCAGGGTCACATGACCAGCGTGCTCGGCATGATCGCGCGGGCCCGCGACAACGATGCGATGGCGTCGATCATCTCGGCCAACCGCACACTCGACGACCTGGAGTACGAGGCCCGCTGGATGCGCGGCCGCGCCTGGCTCAAGGATGGCCGGCTCTACCTCGCGCGACGCGACCTCGCGGCCGTGCCCTCGGCGTCCGGCTTCTTTGCCGAGGCCGAGCTGGACCTGGCGGCGACGCACTTCTTCGAGAAGAACTACAGCGGCGTGCGCGAGATTCTCAAGCCGGGCAATTCGGCCCTGCCGTCGCTGTCGCCCGCGATTTCCAACGCGCGCCGCGAGGAAGACCCGGCGAAGTTGCTGCTGGAGATGACCAGCGACGACGAGCGCAAGGCGTACGATCCATTCGGCCCCGGCCAGCCCGAGGTGCCGTTCGACCCGGCCGCCAGCAAGGCGCTGGTGCTGCTCGCCAACGGGATCCTGGCGGACGAGCTCGACAAGGAACTGAACAGCCTGCAGAAGCAGCGCCTCGCGCAGGCGCGCGACAACAGCGTGCTGCGTCCGCTCTACGTGCGCGAGATCCTGCCCAAGACCAAGGACGACGTCGGCCGCTACGCGTTGCGCGCGCTGCGGCACGACCCGACCTCGGACGAGCCGTACCTCGTGCTCGCCGAGCACTTCCAGCGCCAGGGCGACAAGGGCAACCCCGGCCCGCTGGTGCTGCGCCCGTACGCCGAGATGTGGCTGCAGCGCGCCGAGCAGGTCAACCCGAACAACCCGATGCTGTGGTACCGCCGCGGGTTCTACGCCGCGCGCGACCGCAACTTCGTCGCGGCCATTCCGCACCTCAAGCGCGCCATCGAGCTCGCGCCCGACTTCGTGGACGCGTACGTGATGCTCGGCGAGCTCTACTACCGCTTCGTCGAAGACCTGCGCAACAACCCGCCGTCCGACCTGCCGGCCGACGAGGTCGAGCGCCGTCGCGAGTTCCTGCTGCGTACCGCGATGGCGTACTTCACCAACGCGCTGGGCATCGACGGCGACCGCCTCGACGTGATGCTCAAGCTCGGCCACTGCTACCTCGAGCGCGTGCAGAACTCGCGCATCCTGGCCGACGCGCTCGAAGACGAACTCGGCATCAACCGCGAGAACCTGCAGGTGCGCGGCAAGCTCGAGCAGCTCTTCAACAGCATCACCGGCGACCTCAACAAGGCCGAGGAGCTGTTCAACATCACGCGCTTCGCGCAGCCGCGCGTGCTCGACGTGGTCCGCCAGACCGTGGACAACGTGCCCGAGGTGATTGTCGCCGTCGGCTCCGAAGCGGCCGTGGTCGACAAGATGACGTTCCGCGTCCTCAAGTCGGGCAGCACGCTGACGCTGACCGTGACCGGCGACCCCGGCGCCTACACCTGCATCTGCAAGCCGCTCAACTGGGACTCCGACCGCAGCGTGCAGGAGCAGATGCTCTACCTGCAGCCCGGCGACCGCGTCGGCGAGCCCGACCTGCCAGGCTCCAACATTGAAGGCGGGCGCTACACGATCTACCCCGAGCAGACTGTCGTCGCGCGCGCCGGGCTCGGCTACGTCTACTACGTGAAGGACTACGTCGCCGGTGCGCGCCTGCGCCTGCGCGGCGAGGAGTACCAGCCCACGCCCGACCTGCAGAAGGCCAGCGAGGAGCTGCTCTGGGTGCTGCAGTACGTGAAGGGCCACGGCAAGCAGCAGTTCTCCACGCACCCGGCCTACCTCTACGCGTGGGACCGCTACTTCGAGCTGCATCGCCAGAACCGGCGCGAGCAGTGGATCGACACCTTCGAGCGCAGCATCCGCTCCGACGAGAACGGCCGCACGTCGGTCGGCCAGGGCTGGAAGGCCAACTACTTCCGCGACGAGGCGATCTCGTTCCGCATGGGCGACAAGGACAAGCTGCTGACGATGCACACGGCGCAGAAGGCCAACGGCACCCTGACCAGCATCACGCGCGGCGAGGACTACCAGCGCTTCTCGGCCCTGCAGGCCGACCTGGTGGTGGACCCCGAGCTGATGCGGCCGCGCCGCCTGATGGACGGCTGCAGCGCCGGCCTCGTCGTCTGGGAGATGGCGGGCCCGGCCGGTCAGCTCGACGACACGTGGAAGAGCATCGCGATGCTGGTCATCAGCATTGACGCCGACGGCCGCGTGACGTGGCAGGAGTGCCAGGGCGTGACCGGCGACAAGAACCGTCCGTCGCCGCTCGGCCCGCCGCAGGTGCTCACGCTTTCCGGCCCCGGCAAGGACGTGAAGCGGCGCGTGCGTACGCTGCGCCTCGAGCGCCGCTACGAGTTCGGCCGCGGCAACGATGGCGGTCGCAAGTTCAGCTGGCACCTCGTGGTGGACGACCGCATGGAAGCCGCGATTCCGCTGCCCGAGAACCACCCGCTCAACGACGCCTCGACCGGCGACGGCAAGTCGTTCCAGGTCGGCGTGTTCCTCAAGGCCGCGGTCGGCGAGAGCAACTGCGAGATTGCGTGGGACGCGATCCGCGTGATCACCGAGAAGAACAAGGACTGGATCAAGGAAGTGACCGGCCTGCGCCGCGACCTTGGCGGCAACCGCTGATCCTGTGGACCCCGTCAAGCCGGCAACCCGCGCTTCTGCAGCAACCGCGCCGCGCGGGCTGAGCATCACGCTCGCACTCATCGCCGTGCTGGCCTGCGCCGGTTGCCATGCATGGGCGCTGTTCACCGGGCCCGGCAACTTCAACGGCGACGCACCGTGGTACCTCGGCGTGGCCCGTGCATTGCACGACGGCGTGTGGCCGCCCGACGACGTGGTCTCGCCGCTGTGCCGGCCGATCGGCTTCCCGGCGCTGCTCGCCCTGCTGATGACCTTTACCGGTAGCGCGAACGAGCAGGTCTGGCCGCTCGTCGTAGCGCTCAACAGCCTGGCGTTCGGCCTCGCCGTGTGGCTCGTCGGGCGCATCGTCCTGCGGCTTCTTCCAGTGCCCGACGGCGAACGCAGATCGTGGTGGCCACCGATCGCGGCCGCGCTGCTGGTCGCGCTCAACCACAACTTCTCCGGCCCGCTCACCGGCCGGCTCGTCTTCACCGAACACCTCGTCGTCGCGCTGGTCGTCGGCTTCGCGCTCGCCTGCCTGCGACTGCACGAGCGCCACACCATCGGCCGCAGTGTCGTTGCGGCCCTGCTCGGCGCGGCCATGCTGCATGTGCGCGTCGATCTCGCCCCGCTCGTCGTGGTCGGCCTCGCCGTCGTCTGGTGGCTCGACACGTCCACAGCCACCACCGTGCGCCGTCGCGCGCTGGCGCCGGTGCTCGCGCTGCTGTTGCTGCTGCCGTCGTCGCTGGTTGTGTCGCTGCAGGTCGGCCGGCCGGTGTTCGTCACCGCCACGTCGCTGGTCGGCGGCAGCTACGGCCTGCTGCAGTGGGGCACCGCGCTGTCGGTCTCGCCTGATGAGTGGCAGCGGATCACATGGTTCGCGGAGCTCGAGGACGACGAGCTGGAGCGCGCGCTGGCCGATCACACGCCGGAGCAGCGCGAGCGTGCGCTCGACCTGTTGCGCCGGCATCGCGAGTCGTGGTCGCACGATGTTGAAGCCGGGCTGATGGAACTCGCGCGCGAGCGCATGTACGCCGATCCGCTGCGCTACTGGATCGGCCTGCCGCTGTGGCGCGGTGTGCGGCTGTGGTGGAGCGAGCAGCCGATTGCCGACGACGATCCGCTGCTCGGCCTGAAGCGCGTGTGGTTCGCGGCCTGCACGCCGCTGGTGTTCGCCGCGTTCGTCGCGTCGCTGTGGGTGCTGGTCTCGCGCCTGCGCCGGCCCGACGCGATGTGGCTGCTCGCCGCAATCGTCGTGATGCGCACGTTCAGCATCGTCGGTGCCGGCATGCTCACCGGATATGGCCTCTACGAGACGCGCTATCTCGAATGCGTGCAGCCGCTGGCAATCGTGCTGCTCGTGCTGCTCGCGGCGAGCGTTGCCCGCACCATGCTCAGTCGTAGAAGCGCACCGCCCGCGTCACCCGCGCCAGCGGCTCTCCCGCCGCCGGACGGCACGTGAAGCGCAACTCGCGCGCGCCTTGATCGAGCTTCCGGATCAACGATTCGAGCAGCATCTTCATGTTGCCGGCGGGCAGGGTTTGCTGGTCAGCTTGCACCTCGAGGATCGAGTCGTTCCGCACGAAGCGCATGGTGTGCCACACATCGCCGGCCGGCGGGCCATTGTTGAAGCGGAACTCCGGCGGGCGTTGCGCCAGTGGCGTGCCCGGGTTGAACTCGACGAGCGACCTGACCAGCATCGGCAGGCTGGCGACAATCGACTGGCGCCACTCCGACGGTGCGCGCACCAGCACGTCGGCGCCGTTGATCTCGACGATCGGCGCGAACGTCGCGCGCTCGCTGAACCGCACGTAGCCGAGCGCCTCGACGATCGCCTGGCCGAAGCGCGAGTGCATGAAGTCGGCAAAGATGCGCGCGCTGCCGCGTGGCACGCCGCGTGTGCCGAGCAGCACCGGCCGGGCGATCAGCCACTTGCCGCGCTGCACGCTCTCGCGCGTCGGCTCCACGCCGTTGATCTGCAGCACCTTCACCTTGCGGCGATCCACCAGGTGGAGCGGCACCCAGCCGATTGCGTTCTCGTCGGCGGCGACCGCTTCCATCACCGCCTCGGCCGTCTGCGCCCTGGCGGCGGTGACGCGCAACGGGGCCGGGTTCGCCATCGCGCTGCGCGCAACCAGCTGGTCGGCCGACGCCGACAGTCCGATGCGATGGATTTCGCCCAGCGGCATGACCTCGGAGCGGTTCGGGGCGCCGGTGGGCCGTTGAATACCGCCGAGCCCGGACCATTTCTCGCCGGTGAGCACCGCGGCCAGGTCGCTGCGACTCAGGTTCGTGATGGTGTTGTTCGGATGCACGATCAGCACGAGCGCCTCGTACGCGATTGCCTGAGACTGCCACGGCAGGCCGTCCACCGGCCGGCGCAGCAGGTCGGCGTCGGTCGTCAGCACCACCGGATTCTCGCCACCGGCCGCGTCGCCGCTGCCGCGTGTGATCTGGATCGGCAGCTGGTTGTCGAGTCGCTGCAGCGCCATCGCGGCGTTGTTGGCAATCGGGAACACGTCGGATTGCGTGAAGATGCGCACCGGCTCGTTCGAGGTGTTGCCCGGGTCCAGCTGGTGCGCGCTCTGGTCAAAGCTCAGGCCCATCGGCAGCAGGCTCTGCCAGGTGCGCTCGCCGAACTCGCCGTTCATCGGCCGCAGCGGGTACGCGCCGGCGTCGCGCAACAGGCGCTGCCCGCGCGTGGATAGCGCAAACTGCCGGAACAGTTCCACCGGGCTGCCGCGCTTGCCATCGCCACGATCGGCGATCAGCACCGGCGAACACAGCGGGTACTGACCGCTGCGGATCGAACTCGGCGTGGGCCGCACGCCATTCACGCGCAGCATCTTGAGGCCCGGGTACAACTCGGACTTCGCCGGCAACAAGCCCAGCGCACCGATCGAACTGCCACCACGCAGTGCCACTGCGATGCCGAGATCGCACTGCGCGGCGGTGTTGCCGCCGGCGATCTTGTCCGCGGCAAGGTCGGTGCCAAGCCACGCACGCAGGTAGCCAGTGACCGCGCAATCCGCGGTGGGAGTGAACGTCGCAAGCCGCGCGTCGCCCTCGGTCGCGCCGCCGAAGATGCGTTGCAGGTCCTCGCGCGAGACGTTGTCCTGCGTCTCGATGTCGCGCACGGCAAGTCGCACGCCCACCATCGCGATCGGCAGCAACTGCAGCACTTCGGCCGGGCGTTGCTCGCTGGCCTTGCCGAGGTAGTCGTCGCGTCGCGTCGGATCGCTCACCATCAGCCCGATGTCGGCCGTGCCGGCGGCCAGCGCGGCGCGCACCTGCTCCGCGTTCTCGGCGAATCGGCCTTCGATCAGGATCGTCGGGTAGTGCCGCATGAAGCCGTCGAGCACGCGCACCACCGCACTTTCGGCCCAGCGCGTGTAGATGATGCGCAGCCGACCCGAATCCAGGTTGAAGTCCTGGTCCTTGTCGAGGCTGCTCACCGATGACGCGAGCCACCGGGCCGGGTTCTCGTCGAGCAGTTGCAGCGGCTGACCGGGATCGTCGCCACCGTCACTGCCGTCGCCGCGCTGCACCAGCTGCGGCCATCCGCCACGGCTGTCCGACTCGATCACGCGGCTGGTCTGCGGCGTGCGGGCCCGCTGCATCGCGCGCAACTCGGCGATGAACCGCTCGGTGTCCGGGTTGGGCTTGTACCGTGACTGCTCGGTATCCCGGCGCAGGATCCGTGCCCGCACATCGTCGAACTCGGCGAGCAGCGTATCCACCAGTTGGTCGAGCCCGTCGCCGGTCGCGGCGCGAACGCTTGCCCGCAGGTTGCTCAGCGCGGCGGCGTCGGACCACGTTGCCATGATCACATCGAGGCGACGGTTGGCCGTGTCGAGTTGCTTCGCGAACCGGGCCACCACTTCCGGTACGTGCTGGATCAGCAGACCACGCCTCGTTTCGGTGGCCTTCGTCACGGCCGTGTCGCTCGCGATCGGTTGCGGCAGCTGCCAGGCCGACTCGACGAGGCTGAGGTAGTAGGCAATCTGCGATTCGACCTCGTTCGCCGGCACGAGCAGACGCATCAGGGCCAGCGCGCGCTCGACGGCTTCGTCGTCCACGCCGCGACCACGGAAGGTGTCGACCAGCTGGCGCAGGGCCTTGAATGCCGTGTCGCGCGCCCCGCGTTCGAGCATCCAGCCGCGGAGCTGGAAGCTGACCATGTTGTGCAGCGCGAGGTGGCGCACGTCACGATTGCCGTCGAGCAGTCGCCCGTACACAGCGGCCTGCAGCGCGGGCTGCGGCTCGGGCCACAGGTCGGCCTTCACGAGGCCGAGCACGGTTTGCAATGCGTCCTGCTGCACCGCGGTGTCCGACGCGTCGCGCACGAGTTGCGCCAGCGGTTCGATCAACCCCGGATCGCACGCAACCCGGGCCATGGCCAGCCCCAGATGGCGCATCGCCACGACATCCCGCAGTGCCGCCGAAGTGGTGGCGAGGATGTCGGCGCGGGAGCCCTTGATCAGGGCTTCGGCCGAGCGGATCAGGCTGAGCGCAAACGTCATCGAAGACTCGCGCACCTCCACTTCGCGCGAGTTGCGCGCGGCAGACAGCAGCGCTCGCAGCGTGGCGGCGTCCTGCACCCAGACGAGCACGCCGGGCAGATGCTGGCGAACACGAACCGGCACGTCCGGTGTGTTGAGCGCCGCGATCAACCGCTTGCGAACCTCGGCGTCGCTGGTGGCGAGCTCGAACAGCTCCTCGTCGAGGTCGGGCAACTGCGCGAAGATGCGCGCGATGATCTCGTTGATGCGCGCGTCCGGATCGACCGGCGCGGGGCGCGTCTGCGGCGAGTCCGGCGTGTTGGAGTTGGTGGCCGGCGTGTTGTTGGCCGGCGCGTTGTTGTTCGCGGGCGGCGTGTTGGTGTTGGCGGCGTTGGCCGGCGGCGTGTTGGCGTTGGAATTGGTCGGAGGTGCGGTGTTCGCCGGCGTGTTCGCGCTGGATGCGCTGTTGCCGTTCGCTGACGTTGCGTTGCCGTTGATTGTCGTTGCCGTGTTCGAGTTCGCACCAGCGTTGGTCGCCGCGTTGGTCTCCGGCGACTGCAGCCCGATCGGCGTGTTCGCCGTCGCCGTGTTCGCGCCGGCACCCGCCATGTTCACCGGCTGCGACTCCTTGCCACTGCCGCCGAACAGCATCCACCCGAGCCACGCCAGCAACAGCAGCACCGCCGCGGGGATCAACGCGCGCCACGGCGAGCGCACACCCGCGCGGCGCGTCGGCTGCGGATCGCCCATCGGCAGGCCCATCCGCGGGTCGGGCAGGCCGGCAAGAATCGACACCGGACGCCGCGACGTCACCGAGGGCATCGCCTGCAGCGCGGCCGACGACGTGGTCGCCGCGTCGCCGTTGCCGCGCACCGCGCCGGCCGTGCCGGGCGACACGGCAGTCGGGTCGATCACCCGCTGCAGGTCGCGCTCGACCGTGCTCATGCCCGTGGGGCGGTTGGCGGGGCGCAGCGCGGTCATGCGCTTGATCAGGTCCTGCATGCGACCGACCGCCTCGCGCGAGTTCTCGGCCGACACCACGGCGGGCAGCGGCGGCAGCGGCTCGCTCATGTGGCGCAGCAGCACCTCGTCGCCCGACCCGCGGAACGGCGCTTGCCCGGCCAGCATCATCCAGAGCACGCAGCCGAGGCTGTAGGTGTCGGCGCGCGAATCCACGCTGGCGCCGCTGATCAGCTCGGGCGCGAGGCACGACGGGCCGCCGTTGACCTGGCCGTCGCGGTTGATGTCGCGCGAACAGATGTGGCGCGGCGCGAGGCCGAAGTCGGCGATCTGCGCCGTACCGGCCAGCAGCACGGTCTCGCCGTTGATGTGGCGATGCACCACGCCACGGCCGTGCACGGTATTGAGCGCGCGCGCGAGCGTGAGGCCATGGCTGACCACGATGGCCAGCGGCAGGCGCCCCTGGCGGGCCAGCGCCTCGCGCAGTGACCGCGCGCCGGCCGCGCGACGGGTGATCACCACGAGTCGATCGTCGCCCTCGGGCTGCACCGCGACAATCGGCTCGACACCGACAATCGCCGAGCCGGCCAGCGCGGCCAGTTCGCGGCTGATGCGCGTGAAGCGCTCGGTGCCGAGTCGCTCGCGATCGATTACAGCCACGCGCACCGGCTGGCCGCTGGCGGTCTGCACGCCGGTCATCAGCTTGCCGAACGACGCGCTGCCGAGGGCGCCGGTGATGCGGCAGCCGCCGACCATGCGGCCGGGCTCGGGCAATGTGGCCGTGCCGCTGGAGTGCGTGCGTGTGGCGGTGCTGCTGGCATGCATGCCGGTGCGGGTGGCCGCCGTGGCGGTGGCGCTGGAGCTGGCGGCGGCCAGTTCGGGCTCGCCGCTGATGCGCACGTGCGTGCTGTGGCACTGCGGGCAGAGCAGCACCGGCCCCTTGCCCGACTGCGCGCCGTAGAACGCGGCGCCGCATGCGGTGCACTGCACCGGCGTGGCGCGGAATGCCGCCACCGTCGCGGCTGCGTCAGCGCTGGCCTGCGAGCCGGCCGTGCCGTTGCGCGTCAGCCGTTGCGTGAACCAGATGTCGAAGGCGGGCGCGGAGTCGCGCGCGCACTCGGCCTGGTAGTCAGCCTCGAAGCGTGCCAGCTGATTGCGCCGGATCACGCCGAGTCGCAGCGCGGAGTTGAGCAGTGCAGTCGAACGTCGCATGGATGGTCAGCCCTGGCCGTGCAATGAAGGTGCCTGTGTGGACGCCGCACCCGCTCCTTAATGTAACGCATCAAGCGGGTAGCGGGGCGAGCCGGGGATGCAAATTGCAGAGGAATGACGAACGAGGTCGACATCGGGCAGGGAGTCGACCGGTGACCGATGTCCCCGCTCGCGGCAGGAAGGATGCTCAACACAGAGAACACAGAGACCACAGAGAAGAGGGAAGAGAGGCGCGTCTCACCTCTCCGCTTCTTCTCTGTGTTCTCTGTGTTCTCTGTGTTGAATCTCTTTTCGCGTCGTGCTCAGCGGGCGCAGTCCTGGCCAGAGCGTGATCGTGAGTTACCCCTCCGCGGACTGACGTCCCGGCTCGCCCGGTGGATGCATTCCGCGAACGGCAGACTCGTGCTCGAGCGGCCCTCGGGCCCGCTCGCTTGCGCTCGCGGCTCTTGCCCGGCCAGATCCTGCACCCCGCGGCCGATCACACTGCCGAATCGCGCGCCCGCTGGCGCACCAGCAGCCACACAAAAAACGCGCCACCGATCAGGCCCATCAGCGCGCCGACGCGCAGCTCGGGCAGGTGCAACAGGCGGACCACGACCAGGCGCTGCAACAGGTCCATCAACGTGAGGAACAGCGCGCCGCCGAGCGCACAGGCCGGCAACAGAATGCGGTGATCGGGCCCGACCAGCCGGCGCATGATGTGCGGCACGACGAGGCCGATGAAGCCGACGAGGCCGATCGCGCTGACCGCGCTGCCGGCCATCAGCGCAACCAGCAGCAAGCAGCGGGTTTTCACGCGCTGCGTGTCCACGCCGAGCGATGCGGCACTGCGCTCGCCCAGCGCCAGCATGTTGAGCTCGCGCGCCATCATCACCGCGCCGATGCTGCCGAGCAGCAGGCCCGGTACAAGCATCGCGACGTGCTCCCAGTGGAGATACTCGAGGCCGCCCATCTGCCACAGGAACATGCGCTGGTAGGTGGCGAAGCGGCCGATCGAGATCGACATGATCAGGCTGGAGAGCGCGCCGGTGAGGGCGGTGACGGCGATGCCGGCGAGCAGCAGCGTGGGCACGTGGGTGTCGCCGCGGCGCGTGGCCAGGCGATACACGAGCAGCGCAGTGAGCGACGCGCCGACGAACGCGCAGGCCGGGGTGAGCAGCCAGGCCGGCGCGGTGATCAGCGCGAGGCCGACCGCCGGCGACTCGGGCAGATGCAGCAGGATCGAGACGATGCCGCCGAGGCCGCCGCCGGTGGTGATGCCGATGACGCTGGGCGCGGCCAGCGGGTTGCGGAAGATGCCCTGCGAGAGCGCGCCGGCCAGCGCGAGACAGGCGCCGGCCAGCATCGCCACCAGCGTGGCGGGCAGTCGGTAGTAGATGATCACGAGGTACGCGTCGGCGGTCGCGTCGCCGACGAGCGCGCGCGTGGCCTCGATCGGCGAGAAGTCGAACGTACCGCGATCGGCGACGCCGAGGCAGACGCTGGCGATGCCAACGACGGCGAGCGCAAGCAGCAGCGACCAGACGGTCACCCATGTGCGGAGCGCGATGCGGCTTGTCGTGGCCGTCGGCGTCATGGTTGCGCGGCCTCCCGCCAATGGGCCAGCAGTGCGGATTCGCCGTCCGCCACCGCGGTGTCGGCTGCGGGTGCGGTCCACGCCGGCGACACAATCGTGCGCCCCGCGTGCTCGTGGGTCGCCACCGGCAACCCGTAGACCGCCTCGAGTCGCTCCGGCGTGAGCACGTCGGCGGGCGGCCCCTCGGCCACCATCTTGCCGTGGCGATCCATCAGTACGACGGCCGGGCAGACCGCGGCGGCCAGCGAGATGTCGTGCAGCACCATCACCACGGTGGTGCCCAGCGCGCGCGTCAGCTGGTGGATCAGCTGCACGAGCTGCGCGACGTGGTGGATGTCGAGGTGCGAGGTGGGCTCATCGAGCAGCATCACGCGCGGCGTCTGCACCACCGTGCGCGCGATGGCCACGCGCTGCCGTTCGCCGCCACTCAGCGACTGCACCGGGCGGGCCGCGAGCGACGCGAGGTCGAGCCGGTCGAGCGCGTCGTCGACCAGCGCGTGCTCGGCCGGCTGCATCGGCGAGAACCGGCCGTGCCACGGGTAGCGGCCCATCTCGACCACCTCGCGCACCGAGAAGCTGAACGGCACCAGCGGATCCTGGCTGACCAGCGCCACGGTGCGCGCCCGTTCGCGCGGCCGCATGCTCGCCAGGTCGATGCCGTCGATCCGCACCGATCCCGCGCGCGGCGGCGTCAGGCCGTCGAGCAGATGCAGCAGCGTGCTCTTGCCGCAGCCGTTCGGGCCGAGCAGGCCGACAAACGCGCCGGCCGCGACCGACCAGTCGAGGCCGTCGAGCACCGGCGGCCCGTCGTCGCTCCAGCCGAAGGTGAGTTGTTGCGCGTGGATCATGGTCACGCGGCCAGTATCGAGTGGCCGGCCACGAGGCGCAAGATCGGCCGGCGCGATCCGGCCACGCGGCAAACACTTGCCACCCCGGCCATGCCACGCCAGTATCCGCACACAACGACTGACGCTGCTAGCCACGCACCGCATTGCCTGCCCCGTCGCCTCGCTACGATCTGCTGTTCGGCGTGATGGCGCTGCAGACGCAGTTCATCACGGAGCAACAGTTCCTTGATGCGGCGATCCGCAGCGCCGCCGGGGAAACGGCACTGGCCGACGAACTCGTCGCCAGCGGGGCGATCACGCCCGAAGGCCGCAAGGCGATCGAGCAGCTGGCCAACGCGCGCATGCTGCACTTCCAGCGGCAGGGCACCGGCCAGGTCGACAAGACCGCCGGCGCGCCACAACACTCCGGCGCCCCGTCGCTCAAGTCGGGCTGGATCGACCAGCTGCCGTCCGACCAGCTCGAGGATTTCGCGTCCGGCACGCTGCACGCCATCGGCATCCAGGACGACAGCCTGCTCGTACCCTCGCGCGGCGACGGCCCCGGCGGCCCGCCCGGCACCCAGCTCGACTCGTTCGTGGATACGGTGCGCTCGCTCGTGCCCCGGCACGTGCCGGTCAAGCCGGTCGTGCTCTCGCGCCAGAAGCTCGACCGCTACGAGAAGCGGCACGAAGTTGCGCGCGGCGGCCTCGGCCGGATCCTGCTCGTGCGTGACAACGACGCGCATCGCGAGATTGCCTGGAAGGAACTGCTCGACACCGCAAAAGCCGGCGCCGGTGAAGTCGCGTTCCTGCAGGAGGCGCGCATCACCGCGCAGCTCGAACATCCGAACATCGTGCCGGTCTACGAACTGGGCGTGGGGCAATCCGGCAAGCCCTACTACACGATGCGCTTCATCCGCGGCCGGCCGATGACCGAGCTGATCCGCGAGCAGTCGCGCGAGCGGCGCGCGCGCCAGTCGCCCGACCCGGTGGCCGATGCGCTGGCCCGCATGCGCCTGCTGCAGGCCTTCCTCGGCGCGTGCCAGGCCGTCGCGTACGCGCACAGCAAGGGCGTGATCCACCGCGACATCAAGCCGGCCAACATCATGCTCGGCGATTTCGGCGAGGTGCTGGTCGTCGATTGGGGCCTCGCGCTGGTCCGCGCGCGTCGCGCCGAGGACGACACCGGCGACTTCGTGGACACGCTCAGCGGCGTGAGCACCGACACGATGCAGGACGCCGTGGCCGGCACGCCCGCGTACATGTCGCCCGAGCAGGCCGAGGGCGTCGGCGATCGCATCGATCATCGTAGCGACATCTACGCGCTCGGCGCGGTGCTCTACGAGATTCTCACGCATCAGATTCCGTTCCGCGGGCCGAACGCGCTGGCCGTGCTGATGGACGTACGGCAGGGCAAGCTGGTCCCGCCGTCGCAGCGCGCGCCGCACCTGGTCATTCCGCGCACGCTCGAGGAGATCTGCCTGCGCGCGATGGCGCACGACCCCGAACAGCGCTACCAGTCGGTGGAGGAGCTCTCGCAGGACGTCACGCTGTTCGTCGAGGGCACACAGGAGCGCGAGAAGATGCACGCCCGTTCGGCCGAGCGCATGGCCGAGGCGCGCGAGATGACCGACCGCTACTGGCAGTTGCGCGACGACGAGGACGCGGCGATGGCGTCGCTGGAGAAGCTGAAGGACGAGGTCGTCGGCCACGAACCGCCCGCAAAGAAGCAGACGCTGTTCGACGCCGAGGCCCGCTACGAGCGGCTGCGCAACGAAACGACCGACGCGTGGAACGCGCTGATCCGCGCCTACAACGAGTGCCTCGCGTTCGAGCCCGACAACGCGGCCGCGCGCAGCGACATGGCCGCGCTGTACTGGCGCATGTTCGCCGAATCGGAGAAGGCCGGGCCGACGCGCGACATGCGCGAGCAGGCGTTCTACCGCTCGCAGGTCGAGTACTTCGACGACGAGAAGCGCTTCGCCGATGCGCTCGTTGGCGACGGCCATCTGCACATCGCGGTCGATCGCACCAACGCCACCGTCCGGCTGGGCCGCAATCGCGAAGTCGGCCGCGTGCTGACCACCGTGGAGTGGCAGGAGCTTGGCGCCGCGCCGGCCACCGTGCGGCCGCTGGCGATGGGCAGCTGGCATGCGCAGATCGATCGCGAGGGATGCCGGCGCGTCGAGCTGCCGGTGCGCATCGGCCGGCAGCAAGGCGTGGAGTGCAGCGTGCGGATGTTCGACGCGCAGTACCTCGCGCAGCCGTTCGAGGTGCCGGCCGACAGCCCCGTGCCGCGGCCCGGCGCGGGCCAGCGCTGGGTGCAGGTGCCGGCCGGCGAGTTCATCTATGGTGATCGCCAGGCGCCCGGCGGCGAGAAGCCCGAGGTCGTCTTCGAGCCCGACTTCTTCATTGCGCGCGCGCCGGTCACAGCGGGTGACTACCTGGAGTTCCTCAACGATCTGCACACGCACGGCGAGGCCGACCAGGCGAAGGCGCGCCAGCCGCGCCAGGCCGCCGACAGCGGCTACTACTGGATCTTCGACGAGGCGGCCGACGCGTACCGCCTGCCGCGCGGCGAGGAAGTCGAGCGCTACGCCTGGGAGCCGCGCTGGCCGGTGATGTGTGTCAACTGGCACGACGCCGTGGCGTACTGCGCCTGGCTCGGCAAGCGCATCGGCGCGCGAGTCACGCTGCCGACCGCGCCGCAGTGGGAGAAGGCCGCGCGCGGCGTCGATGGCCGCAGTTTTCCGTGGGGCGACCGCGAGGATTCCACCTGGCTCAACTGCGGCCAGGCGCGCGCGACCGGTGCGCAGATCATGCCGGTCGGCAGCTACCCGGTGGATTGCTCGCCGTTCGGCGTGCTCGACATGGCCGGCAACGTCGGCGACTGGTGCCTCGACGAGGTCGGCGAGAAGTACCCCGGCTGGAAGAACATCCGTGGCGGCTACTGGACGCAGACGGTGAGCAACTGCCGGCCCGGCGCGCGTCGCGGCTACACGGCCGACGCGCTGTTCTACTACATCGGTTTCCGGCCGGTGATCCTGCCGGGTGCGGCGAGCGATTGAGGCTCGATGCAATCACCGCCACCGGTTCCGCTCGCGATCGACCGCCCCGCGTGGTTCGGCCCGGCGTGGGTGCTGCGCGGCAGCGTCGCACTGCTCGCGCTCGGTATCGCCGCGTCGATCCTGCCGATCTTCAACACCTTCAGCAGCACGAGCAAGATCAACTCGATGCTGATCGAGCAGTGCGGCGTGGACGACCCCACAGCCGACGCGATCGACACCGCGGCCGCATGCATCATGCTGCTGATCGCCGTGGCGACGCTGGCCACCCGCCGGTCGTGGCCGCTGCTGCCGCTGATCAGCCTGTGGCTGCTGGTCGAGTTGCTCTACCGCGCGCTCGTCGATGAAGTCTGGCATCCCGAACTGCTGCCGGCCGAGTCCGCGCTGCGACTCCTCGCGCCGCTCGCGCTGATGCTGTGGCTCGCTCGTCCGCGCGGCACGCCGCTGGCGATTCCGGCGCGGCGCGCGCAGGCCGTCGAGTGGCTGCTGCGTATCGCGATCGCGGCTACCTTCGCCGGGCACGGCATGGAGGCGCTGCTTGCGCGCGGTCACTTCGTCGATCTGATTCTCGCCGCGACGCAGCACGTGCCCGCTCTGCAGATCGGCGAGTCGCACGCACGCGCGCTGCTGCCGCTGATCGGCGGCGTCGACCTTGCCGTGGCCGTGCTGATCCTCGTTCCGCGCCGCTGGACGTGGCTGGTTGTGTGGCTCACGCTGTGGGGACTGCTCACCGCGGCCTCGCGCATCATCTTCTGGGACGGCCTCTCGCGATTCGACGATACACTCACGCGCATGGTGCATGGCGGCGCGCCGTTGGCACTGCTAGTGTGGTGGCGCGTCTCTCGCCAACCCGGCACGTCCCGCTCCGCGGCCCCGGCAGCGTCCCCGCCCGGGCCGGTTCCCCCGGCATCCTGACCATGACTATCCGCCACACGGCTGCACTGTTGTTGCTGTCTGTGCTGGCCACCGCGCTGCTTGTCGGCTGCGGCGGCTCCCAGACGCTGCTCGTCACCACCACACCGCCCGGCGCCGAGGTGCAACTGCAGCTCAAGGGGCAGCGCGAGTACAAGGCCAGCGTCGACGGCGTCGGCAGCACCAGCTCGCGCGCCGGCCGCTTCGAGGACGAGTTCTTCACGCTCGGCAACTCGCCGGCCTCGCACACCTTCGAGCTCAACATCACCGAGTCCACGTCGTCGGTCGAGGGCATCGCCAACGAGCAGGTCAAGCGCAGCTACGACTCCGGCACGATCCGCGTCAGCAAGGCCGGCTACAAGACGATCGACCGCGAGGTGAAGTTCAGCGGCGGCGAACTGAAGATCGACCTGACACTCGAGCCTGAGCGCTGAGGCGCTGACCCCGGACACCGACTGCAGCGGAACACCATCATGACCACGACCCATCGCACCTTCCCCGGCATGGCGACGCCGGTCGCGCTGCTGCTGGCCGTATCGCTTGTGGCCAACGCTGCGGGCTGCGGCTCGGCTCCGGTGGCCAACGGCAACGGCAACGCCAACGACAACTCGCGCAACGCGGCCGACAACGTTGCCGACAACGCCGACGCCAACGCGGACCCGAACGCCAACACGACCAACCGGACGAACCGGACCGACCGGCCGTCGAACAACGGAGTGGTGGCGGTGGAAAACGCCGACATCATCCGGCAGGTGGAACTCGCGCGCGTGTCGCTCGAGGAGGGCAAGTACGACCTGGTGATCCGCGCGCTGCAGAAGGCGCTCGAGTCGCGCACCGATCTGCCGCTCGCGTACTACTACCGCGGCGAGGCCTACCGCCGGCTGGGCAAGCTGACCGAAGCCGAGGCCGATCTGCGCGCCGCGCTCGAGCTGCAGTCCGACCTGGTGCCGGCGCGGATTGCCCACGGCCGGCTCGACCTGGACGCGGGTCGCGCCAGCCAGGCCGTACGCCACTTCACGAAGGCGCTGCAGAGTTCGCCCGGCTCGGCCGAGGCGCTGCAGATGCGTGGCCGTGCGCACGAGGCGCTGAAGAACTACGCCGCGGCCGACGCCGACTACTCCGCCGTGCTGCGCAACGTGACCACCGACGTGACGCTCTGGTATGACCGCGGTCGTGAGCGCATGGCGGCCGGCGACGTAGAAGGTGCGACGGCCGACCTGGACGAGGCCGTGCGCTTCGAGTCGCCGCCGGTCGGCGCGCTGATCGCCCGCGCGCGGCTCGCGGCGAAGGCCAACGACCGGTTCGCCGCCCGTGACCTGCTGGGCCGCGCGTTGCAGGTGCACCCCGACGACCCGGCCGTGCTGCTGCTCCGCGCCGACCTCTCGGTGGGCGACGACGATCAGGCCGCGGTCGACGACTACACCGCCGCGATGCAGTTGCTGCCCGCCGGCGACGAGTCGATCGCGATCGCGCAACGCGGCCGCCTGCTCGCCAACGTGCGACTCGGCAACGCGCAACGCGTGATCGACGACGCCACGATCCTGCTGGCGACCGATCCGACCGATGCCGGCTTGCTGCTGATCCGCGCCAACGCCACCGCGAAGACGGGCGTGCTCAACGGCGCCGTCGCCGATCTGCTGCTCGTGCTCGATACGCATCCCGACCGCCTCGTCAGCGCGATGGAGCAGCACGAGGTGCAACTCGACGCGCCCGCGAACGGCTGGACCGACGACCCGGTGGGCGTGTGGACCTCGCTGGCGACGAGCGCGGCCGCCGTGGGCACCGACGCCGCGAAGGTCGACGCGTGGTATGCGCTGCTGGCGTTGCTGCTGCACCCGACCGTCAGCGAGACGACGAAAGTCCCGCTGCCGCTCTCCGGCCCGCTGGTGGCCCGGCCCAACGCCGAGGCGATCCGCCAGTTGCTCGCCTGGCTCGACACGCAGCACCGCGACACCGATGCCACGGCCGAACAGCGCACGCGCGCCGGCGACTGGCGCACGCTGCTGATCGCGTCCACCGGCGTCGGCCGCGACGAGCTGCTGGCCAGCGTAGGCAAGGCGTTCGATGCGCCGGTCGACGTGGATTCGATCGACGGCGTGCTCGACGGCATCCACGTGCTGACCCTCGTCGGCGGCGACGAGTCGGTGAAGATGATCATCGGCGTGGCCGATCGTTACGCGGCCAGCGGCGACCAGGCGGCGGTGCAGCAGATCATCGATGACGTGCACCATGCGCTGCATCACCTCGTGGATCCCACGCTCAAGCCGGCATGGCGCGGTCGCTTTGCGAACATCGCCGCGATCCAGGCGCTCGTCGAAGAGTGGGCGAAGCGGATCGCGGAAGGCGACAAGTGAGCGCCTTCACGCGGCGCGCCGACGACGCGAGCTGGCCGCCCGGCATCTGGCATGCCGCGGAGACCGACTCGACCAACCTCGAAGCGTTGCGCCGCGCGGCCGACACGTTTGCGTCGGGTGCCTGCTTCACGGCTGACGAGCAGACGGCCGGTCGCGGTCGGCTCGGCCGCAAGTGGGTGGCGACGCGCGGCCATGGCCTTGCGTTCTCGCTGGCGTACTCGCATGTGACGTTGCCGCACGAGCACCTGCTGTGGATGCACCTGGCGGTGGCCGCCAGCGTGGCGGCTGTCGCCGGAACCCTGAGCGTGGCCGGTCGGCCAGGGCTCAAGTGGCCCAACGATGTGGTCGTCATCGACGATGGCGACCCATCGCCGGTGCGCAAGCTCTGCGGCGTGCTCACCGAGACCGCCACCGAAGCCGACGGCAACGGACTGCGCGTGGCGATCGGCTGCGGCATCAACGTCAACCACACCGCCGACGACTTCCCGCCCGACCTGCGCGACACGGCGACCAGCCTGCGCATGCTCGCCGGCGCGGTGCAGTCGCTCGACGACATCCGTTCGCGAGTGCTGCGCGAGATTGCCACGCGACACGATGCGATTGCGCGCGGCGACATCACCGCGGTGCGCGACGAGGTGCGCGCGCGCAGCCTGCTACCCGGCCGCAACGTGGAGGTGACGCGCCCCGACGGCCGCGTGCTGGCCGGTCGCGCGCATGCGATCGACGATGGTGGTCGGCTGGTGCTGGACGCCGACGACGGGCAGCGTTACACGCTGGACTCCGGCGATGTCACCCGGGTGCGACCGCGAGGCCGATGATGCAGTTGCCATTGACCGTGCAGTTCCTGCTGCGCCGGCTGCGTCGCCGGCCGGGAGCGATGACGGCAATCGCGCTGCTCTCGGCCAGCGTGATGGCGTCGGCGATGCTGGCCAACGCGCTGGTTGCCGGGGCGACGCTCGACTGGTGGTCGGGCGGGCCGCGCGACAGTGCGACGTTGATGTCGGCGACGGCCGGCGACGATCCGATGCAGTCGGCGATCGCGCGCGACGCGGCAACCGCGGTGCAGGCGGCCGTGGCGATCTGGTGCCGGCCGGGGCCGGACGGTCCGGTGTGCTCGCCCGAGTCGCTGTTGCACGCGCACGTCATGCCGCCGCCCGCGAAGAGCACCAGCACGGATGTCGCCGCGAACGACGCCAGCGACGCGCCGCAACCGGCCGACGATTCTCGCCTTGCCGAACTGGCTGATCGCACGCCACTCGCGCGCGTGCGTGGCGTCACGTCGTCCGCATGGGAGCTGCACCCGGCGCTGCGCATCACGCAAGGTCGCCGGTGTCGCGAGCCCGGCGAGTTGGTGGTCGGTCAGCTTGCGCCGATGCGCCTCGGCCTCTCCGACTCGTTGTTCGCGGTCGGCGCGCGCCTGCGCCTGCTCGATCGCGAGTGGACGGTGGTGGGCCGATTTGCCGCGCCGCACGACCCGGCCGAGGGTGAGCTGTGGTGCGCACTCGATGCGGTGCGTGACCTGCGGCCGCTCTCGATCATCCGGCTCGGCCTGCGCGACGTGCACGCGGTGGCGGCGACCGGCAACAGCGAGCACGCGGCGATCGATCGCCTGCTGGCCGCGCATCCAGAGTGGAACCTGCGCGTTCGGCGCGACGACATGCCGACCGCGCGCGACCAGTGGAACGCGCACGCGACCCGCTGGCTCGGCTGGTTCGCGGCGCTGCTCGTGGCGCTGGCCGGCGTGGCCTTCATGGGGCTGATCTGGCGCGCGATCACCGAGGATTATGCCGACGACATCCGCCTGCTCGGCAGCGTCGGCGCCGGGCCGACAATGGTCGAGTGGAGCGTGTTCACGCAGGCGATGGTGCCGGTGGTCGGCGGTGTCGCGCTCGGTGCGCTGCTCGCCGTCGCACTGGATGGCCTGGCCGTGATGCCCGGCGGCGAACCGGTGCGGCTGCTCGTCACCGGCGAGTGTGGCGTGATCGGCCTGCTCGCGGTGCTGATCGCGTGGGCCGTGGGCATGTGGCCGAGCATGGTCGAGGCGCGTCGCACCGCCATGTCGTCGAGCCGGGTGTAGCTGACGATGACCCGACCCACACTGCTCGCGTGGAGCACCGGCAAGGACAGCGCATGGACGCTGCACACGCTGCGGCAGTCGC
Organism: Planctomycetota bacterium; assembly: GCA_050249295.1. Classification (GTDB taxonomy): domain Bacteria; phylum Planctomycetota; class UBA8742; order SKZP01; family SKZP01; genus JBFWQT01. The sequence continues at coordinate 3,394 of JBFWQT010000023.1, read as the reverse complement.
TGGCGCACGAGTACGAGGTGGTCGGCCTGCTCACCACGCTCAACGTCTCGCACGGCCGCGTCGCGATGCATGCCGTGCGCGAGGAGTTGCTGCACGCGCAGGCGGCCGCGGTCGGCCTGCCGGTGCAGATTGTGGAGTTGCCGTGGCCGTGCCCCAACGAGGTCTACGAGCAGCGCATGGCGGCGGCGGTGCAAGCGGCCGTCGCGCGCGGCGTGCAGTGCATGGCGTTCGGCGACCTGTTCCTCGACGACGTGCGCCGCTACCGCGAGGAGAAGCTGGCCGGCACGGGCCTGCAGCCGGTGTTCCCGTTGTGGAAGCGGCCGACAGCCGGGCTGGCGCGCGAGATGATTGCGGCCGGGTTGCGCGCCACGATCACGTGCGTCGATCCGGCGCAGCTACCGGCGACGTTCATCGGTCGCGAGTTTGATGCGGCGCTGCTCGACGAATTGCCAGCGAGCGCCGACCCGTGCGGCGAGAACGGCGAGTTCCACACCTTCGTGCATGCCGGGCCAATGTTCGCCGCGCCGTTGGCCGTGCGTACCGGCGAGGTGGTGGAGCGCGACGGGTTTGTGTTCGCCGACGTGCTGCCCGCGCCGGAGTAGGCGCTGGCCGCGTGCATGCGGTGGGCGCATGGACACCCGTCGCACAGGGATTGGTCGTTGCCGCCGCGTGCAAGCTACACTCCGGCACCACACACGCTCACGAGGAACGATCATCATGCGAGGCTTCCTGATTGCCGCGCTCGCGACCGTCACCCTGACGGCCACCGCGTACGCGCAACCCGCCACGACCGACGCGACACCTCCGGCCGCCGCCGCACCCGCCGCGCCGGCCACGTTCGCCGCAGCGGTGCCGGTCACCAACGGCGACGACAACTTCAGCAAGCTGCTCTACCCGACGCCGGTGCTCCAGGACGTCGACGGCGACGGCGTGCGCGAACTCGTCGTCGGCGACCTGCGCGGCTACCTCTACGTCTGCGACACGCCCCCCGCGACCGCGACCGCCGACGGCAAGCCGGCCGACGTGGCCTGGACGGCGATGGCCAACATGCAGTGCAACGGCAAGCCGATCAAACTCAACAACTGGTGATGCATCGGCATGTGTCCACAGTTCGTGGACTTCAACGCCGACGGCCACATCGACATCATCACCGCCACCTTCGAAGGCACCGCGTTCATCGTGGCCGGCAGCGAAGCCGGCTGGAAGACGCCCGAGCACCTCACCGACGCGCAGGGCCGGCACATTGTGCTTTCGCTCTACTACGACTTCGTCGCGCGCAAGTACGACAACGCCGAACGCAGCCCCGAAGGCCAGAGCAACCCGAAGGACCACATGGTCTCGACGATGGTCTTCGACTGGGACGGCGACGGCGACTACGACCTGCTGCTCGGCGCGAAGGAAGGCCGGCTCTACCTGCAACTCAACGAGGGCAAGCCGGGCGAGCCGAAGTTCACCGGCGTGAACCAGCTGCTGACGACGGCCGACGGCAAGGAGTTCTGCGTGCCGGGCGGCCTGACCGCGCCGCGCGCGGTGGACTGGGACAAGGACGGCCTGACCGACCTGGTGTGCGGCAGCTTCGCCGGTGGCGTGTACCTCTACCGCAACGTGGGCAAGGCGGGTGCGCCGGTGTTTGCCGCGCCGACGGTGTTGATCCCGGTCGCCGTGAACAAGCCGGGTGAGGCGGTGGCGCCGACGAGCGGCGTGTACGCCGACCCGGTGGACTACGACGGCGACGGCGACCTCGACCTGCTGGTCGGCGGCTATGCCAACTGGACGCCGCAGAAGCGTGAGCTCACGGAGGAGGAGCAGAAGCACCTCACCGAGGTGCAGGCACGGATGAACACGCTGCGCACCACCATGACCGAGACCTACCAGAAGCTGCGCGCCAACGGCGAATCCACCAGCAATCCGGAGTACCGCGCGCTGATCACCGAGTATCAGGCGCTCTCGACGGAGATCCAGAAGCTCGTGCCCTACCCGCGGCGTGACGCCGGCATCTGGCTGTACCGCCGCCAGTAGCGGCCGAGCGCGGGTTGCGCGGGCAAAAGAGCCGCGATCGTGAGGGAGCGGATGTGATGGCGGGTGGCTCATGCCCGTACATCCGCTCCCTGACGGTCGCGGCTCTTGTTGCAGCTATCCACACACAGCTCCTGTCACAAGCGCCGCGAGCGCGAGCGAGCGGGCACCGAGGGCCCCGGGTCTGCGGATCACCCGCAGGAGACGGTTCGGGGAACGCGCTTGTCAGGTTCAAATGGGGCCCGCTCGCTCGCGCTCGGGACTGTGATTTCCCGACAGCAACTCGTGCGATTTCACGACCGCGACGCCTCCAGTGGAGCCCGAGGTGGAGCGCGAGTGCGAGCGTGAGCCGCTGCGGAGCCGGGAGGAGCGCTGGCTGAAGCCGCTGCCGGTGGGAGCCGAATTGGAGCGGGCAATCCGGGAGTGTGGTGCAGGCTTCCAGCCTGCATCCGCAACCACGCGAAGGTGACGCCAGCGGTCGATGCCAACGCCGATCTGCAGATTCGTGTCGAGACGCCCTCGGGCCCGACTCGCTTGCGCTCGCGGCTCTTGCTCTGGTCCACGGACCACACGGCCGGAAACACAACGAACCCGTGCGGCAAGCCGTGCGGGTCCGTTGCGTGGTTCCTGGCAAACAGAACTGACGCTATTCGGATCAGTTCTTCGCGAACACTCTCACATGCGCCGCGCCGTTCCGCAACCGGCCCTCGGTGCGGTACGTGATCTCGATCCGGCGGATAACGCGGTCGCCGCCGCGCAGGTCGATGATGCGCGACCAGGTGTTGGGAGCAAACTCGCGACGCAACGGCACGTCCTGGACGCCGCCGGTGGCGTACACAATCTTCAGGTCCATCATGTGCACCGGGTTGTCGCCCTCGACCTTGATGCGGATGCGCTTGAAGTCGCCCTTCAGCCACGTGACGGGAATCGTGTCGTGATCGGCGGCAAAGCCGATGCGGCGCTCGCCGATCTGCTCCCAGCCCACGTCGTCTCCGCCGACCGTGCTGGCACCCATGGCGGTGCCCATCGCCGCGCCGCGCCGCCCGCCCGCGCAGCCCGCCAGCGCCAGGCCCAGCAGGGCCAGGAAGGCGACCGCTATCGAGGCCATCCGGGGTTGATAGTGGCTCGTCATCATCAGCTCTCCTTCGCGTGGGATCGTCAGGAAATGTCGAAGCCGCGATGCTACCCGCTGTCTGCCGACGCATCCAGCGGCCGCGGCATGCTCCGTGCAACACGCAGACCTGGAACCGTGCATCCGCGTCGGGCTGGCTGCACCACAGCGCCAGGAGGCTGGAATGTGGTGCAGGCTTCCAGCCTGCATCGGAGCCGCGAGAATGCTGTGCAGGCTGGAAGCCCGCACCACAGCGCCAGGAGGCTG
>JBFWQT010000022.1:0-31165 GCA_050249295.1 Planctomycetota bacterium | reverse complement strand
CGGCGGCAGCGGAACGTTCTCGCTGGCAAACCGCCGGCCGGACTGGTTCGCCGGGTTCATGCCGATGTGCGGCGAGCCGCGCGTGCCACCGTCGGACGGCACGCAGGTGTGGTTCGAGAATTTTTCGCACACCTTCCAGTTGCGCGAACTGATGGCCGGCTGACCGGGCCGGACGGCTCGCTGTGCTACCATCGGACGGCGCGCTTGCACGCACGCACGCACGGACCGCTGCCATGCCGGAACCTGATCACGGTAATCCTGAACTCGATCGCCTGGTGGCGGAGCTCGAACTCGCCGTGCGCGCCGGCGAGTTCGAGACCGCGATCCTGCGGTTGCGCGACACGCAGATGCTGGTGAACAGTGCGCCGATCGAGCACCGGCAGAAGGTGCGCGACGCGCTCGCCGGGCTCGAACCCGGCCTGATGCAGTCGATGATCGGCGCGATCACGGCGGCGATCGACCGGCAGGATGCTGCGGGGGCGACGCGCCTGCTGAAGTCGGCGCAGGAGGCGCAGGGCTCGCTGCGCACGGTGTCGTTGCGAATGGAGATGCGCGACCGGCTGCGCAAGCTGGAAGAGGCGGTGCGCCAGATGGACGTCGCGGAGCGTGCGCTCGCGGACGACGACGCGCCGCAGTTCGACGACGTGGAGTTGCCGGCCGAGAAGCCGGTCAGCATGGCGCCACCGCCGCCGCCGCCGCAACCGGCCCCGGTGCGCAGCACGCCGCCCGCGCTGTTGCCGTCAGTGACGCCCGCGGCGCCAGCGGCGCCAGCGGCGCCAGCGGCGCCGGCGGCGCCGGCGGCGATCATCAAGCTGCGGGCAACGGGGCACACCGTGATGCCCGGCCAGCGACGCGCCGCCGACGCGCGACTGAAGCGCCACGCGTACAGCCTGTCGGTGCTGTGTACGGTGCCGATCCGGCCGGGGCACTATCCGCTGCCGATGTCGCCGTTGCCCAACGTGCAGGCGCTCTGGGCGTGGCTGAAGGCACACGGCGCACCGCCAACCCGCCGACGGCTGATCCAGTTGCTCGCGACGATCCGGCTGCAGCTGCCGTCACTCGAGGAGGTACGCACGGTGCGCTGGCAGATCGACGCGCCGACGTGGGTGCGCTCGTCGCGCGAGTTGCTCTGGCTGCCCGGCCTGTCTGGCCCGTCCGGCAGAGACCAGCTTGGCTACGCCGGGGCCGACACCCGCCGCCGCTGCATCGTCATCGCGCCAGCGCAGGTGGTGGCCTGCTAGTGTGCGGCCCGGCAGCTCTGTCGGCGTCGCCGCTGCGCTTGCCATCGCGGCGTAGTCGTCGGTTGCGCGACACGATTCTCGACAGAAACTGCCGGTCATCGCACTAGACTGGACGACTGTGCAGCGATCCTTGCTCACGGGGTGATGCGTGACTCCCACTGATCGGCCAGACGATCCGTCGGCGCAGCCACCGAAGCGTGGCACGCGATGGGATGTGCCGATCCCGCCGCCCGCGCCACCAGCCGCTGCGGCCACGCCGGCCGACGCGGTGCCAACCTCGTCGCCGTCTTCGCCCCTGCCACCACCGGCGCGCGGGCCGCGGCCCACGACGCGCAAGGTGGCCACGCAGTCCGACTTCTACCCGTCGTGGTCCGACGTCAAGGTCGGCCGCCTGCATCCCGATCACATCATTCCCGAGGGCACGATGGTGCAGACCATCGTCGACAAGCCCTCGCCCGGCAACGGCCCGATGCGGCGCGCCGGCTCGCGCGGCAAGGTCGAGCGCTCCCCGGTCGACAACGCGTACGCCTACCTGATCGGTTTCGGCGACGGCACGCGCATGTTCTTCAAGCAGCGGGAACTGGCGCTGGCCAGTGCGCCGGACGAGGACGACGACCTGGTCGATCAGGAGACCGACTTCTCGCCCTGCGTGATCTTCTCGTCGCGCGTGGGCCTGCGCACGGCCGGGCTCGGGCCGGCGCTGACGCCCGACGTGCAGGACGACATCCGCGGCGCATTCGTGCCGCCCGCCACGGCCGACTGGTCGCTGTGGAAAGTGCCGGAGCAGATCCAGCGCATCAGCGGCAACGTCGACGAGATCTACCAGGAGCTGGAGTCGTTCCTGCGGATGGGCCTCAAAGGGCATCCGTATGTGATCGAGGCGCTGTTCTCGCCGGCCATGGTGATGAGCACGCCGGAGGGGCAGCGGCTGCGCGACCTCGGCCCGGCGATCCTGTCGCGTCGCATCGGCCGCACGTACTCGACGTTTGTTCACGACCAGTTCCGCAAGATGGAGAAGGAGTGGAGCGATGAGGCGAAGCTCGACCGGCGGCGCGCGTGCGAACTGATCCGCCTGTTGCACTCGGCGCGCCAGGCGTTGGTCAGCGGGCAGCCGTCGGTCGTGGTGCCGGCCGCGATGCCCGAACTGACCGAGATCCTGCAGGGCGGGTGGTCGTTCAGCCGGCTGCGCGATCGCGCGTGGGCGCTGGAGCGCGAGCTGAAGCGCGCGATGGATATGAGCCTGCTACCCGACGCCGGCGACAACGTGCGCGTGAATGCGTTCTTGCTGGAGGTGCGCAAGGCGCGCGCCGATGCCGAACGCCGGCAGTAGCCTCGCGCGATGACGTGGTCAGCCGCCCTGCACCGGCGGGATCAGCGCGATCTCGTCGCCGTCCGCGAGCACTTCCGGCTCGGTGGCATATTGCCGGTTGCGCGCCACGCGCATCGGCAGCGCGTCGAGTTGGCCGTTGGCCAGCTCGCGTACGGCTCGCAGCGCGTCATCGGTGGTGCTGCCGGGCGGCAGCTCGAGCGGCAGTTCGTTGCGTCCCAGCACGTGCCGCACGTGTGAGAAGCACAACACCCGGATGGAGACGGTTCCGCTCATGCTGCTACTCGTTGGTCGCTGGCAGCGGTTCCATGCCCATCAGCCGCCGGAACTCGCGCTGACTGATCTCCACCGTCACGCCGCTGAGCGTGTCGATGCGCAGCCACTGCGTGCGCGCCCCGGCCACCACTGTGGCCGGCACCACCGGTTCGGCCACGTCCAGCGACACCGACCATTGCCCGGCTGCGTTCGACGTGATCTTCACCGGATCCTTCGGGCCGCGCGGCCAGAGCGTGATCGTCGCATCCGGCAACGTGGTGCCACGCAGCGTGGTGGTCAGCTCGCCTGACTGGCGGACCAGTTCCATCTTCACGCCGAAGTAGCGCGAGCGGCTCACGATCGGGATCTCGGCGTCGCGCGCCCACGCCCGCACCGCCTGGTGCACACGCTTGATGTCGCCGACGTCGAGCACCTTGCAGAAGAACCAGTAGTAGCCGGTGTCCGGGTCGAAGCGGTCGCGCTGGAAGTTGTAGGCGAGCAGCGCCTGGCGCAGTTGCGACAGCGACGGATCGTTCTCGTCGATGCCGTCGAACACCAGATGCACGTCGATGCTCACCTGGCGCGTCAGTATCTTCGGCGGGAAGCCGCTCGGCGTGGCATAGCCGTCGGAGTTGGCGGTCGCCCGCGTGCCGCTGTTGCTGTTCGCGTTGGCGCTGGCGTTGGCCAGCTCGTTGCGCGGCGAGTTGCCGGCCGCGGCATTGAAGGCGGGGTCGGAGGAGATGGCACCATTCCCGCCGCCCGCGGGCAGGCTCTGCGGGCGGGTTTGCGGCTGGCCGTCGTCGCCGATGCCGACCAGCGGTTCGGGGATCTCGACCGGCACGTCCGGCACCGGCGTCGCTTCGCGCCGCGCGCGCTGGTACTCGGCGTAGCTGATCGGCGCGATTTTCGGCACGCCGGCCGTCACCTGGCCGTACTGCACGATGTCGCCCGTGCTGGTCCGCAGGAATGCCACGCGGCGGCGGTCGGAGAACGGAATCTGCACGTCGTAGCGGCCGTCCTCGTCGATATCCACCGGCTGGAATCCGTCGCCGATGTCGAGCGCAACCTCGACGCCCGCGCGTACCTGGCCGGTCAGACGGAACGACGCCTGGCGCGCGGCAAAGTTCTCGCGGTAGCGGACCCACTCGAGCCGCCACGGCACGTTGTTGTCGCGGGCAAGGTCCAGATTCTCCTGCACGAACGACCCGGCGAACTCCAGCCGCGCACCGCCCACCGTCAGGTCGAAGGTCTTGCGCTCGCGATCGACCCACACCGGCTGCACGTCTCCATAGATGTCGTACGCGCTGATCACGGTCCGCATCTCGTCGGGCCGCAGGTCCTCCGGCGACCGGATGTCGATGCGCGTGAAGAACGTGACCGGCCCGACGTCGACGTCGCCACTGAACCCGGCCGTCGCAATGGTCGGCGTCAGCGGCGTGCCCGGCGACCGCGTGCAGCCACCCTGCGCCAGCGCCACCGCCGCCACGCCCGCCAGCGCCAACAGCGCAGCGACGACGGGATGCAACGGCTGATGAGTCGGATGGTCGACAGTCACACGCAATCCCGGCGCGGCCCGCGAAGTCGCAACATGGTCGCATCCACGATGCGCGGCAAACAAGTGATGGTATATCGCGCCATCGGCAACGCTCGCATCTCATGCATCGGCCGCATGGCGTCGCTACGACACGGATCGCTCGTCGCCGTCGCGGCCCACCTCGCCTGGCCGATCCTCGCGCTGTGCCTGTTGGCGCATCCCGCCGCCGCTGACGACGACCGGTCACTGCCGCCGTCGCCCGCCGACTGGGGCCTGCTGGCCGTGCGCACCCAGGCGCCTCTGTATTCCGCGCGGCTCGCCTGGACGCCCGGCATCGTCGCCGTGCTCCCGCGCGGCAGTGTGCAGATCGACGCGTCGATCACCGAGGCCAACGTCTGGGGCAACGAGACGCCGTTCCTGTTCGACTACGAGACCACCCGATTCACGCTGCAACTGCGTGCCGGGCTCGGCGACGGCTGGGATGCGGGCCTCGAGCTGGCCGTCATCCATCGCCACGGCGGCTTCCTCGATGCGCTGGTCGAGGACTTCCACAATCTCATCGGCGAGCTGCAACTCGGCCGCGACCAGGTGCCGCGCAATCGCGTGCACATCGAACTGCGCGACTCGCTCGGCACGCGCATCGTCGCCGACACCACCGCCACCGGCCTGGCCGACCCGGTGCTGCGCCTGCGCCGCGAACTCACGCCGCTCGGCCACGGGCAGCCCTCGCTGGTGGCCGGCCTGGAGGTGAAGGTGCCGATCGGCGGGATCGACAGCGGCACCTTCGCCACGTCCGGGTTCGACTTCCTGTTCCAACTCGGCCTGCAGATTCCGGTCGTGCGCTGGCTGCAGATCTTCATTGTCGTCGGCGCGATCTGGTCGCCGGGCAGCGAGCAGATCTACACGGTGCCCGTGTCCAACGTGCAGAAGTTCGGACTGATCGGCTTCGAACTGCGCATCTCGCGACAGGTCACGCTGATGTTCCACTACCTGCGCCACGACGGCGTCGCGCAGAGCCTCAGCGAACACACGCTGTTGGCGAAGTCGAGCAACGAATTTGTCGGCGGCGTGAAGTGGTCGCCCGATGGCGTCGGCCGCGTGGTGCTCGAGGCGGCGTTCATCGAGAACGGCGTGCACGAGTCGAACGTGCCGGACTTCGGCCTGCACATCGGCGTGCGGGTCCGCATCGACTGACGCGCGGCGCCGCCGGCGCTACGCCGTCTTGTCGTGCGCGTGCGCGTGCGCCACGGGGTGCAGGCCGTGGGGCAGGAAGATATCGTTGGCCGTGCGCGGCCGGCGCAGCAGCTTCTTCGCCTTCTTGCGCGCCAGCTCGTCGGCGGGCACGCCGGTCTCGCGGCTCTCGCGCAGCAACTCGCGCGTGGTCTCGCGCATCGCCAGGATCGTCGTGTCCCAGTTCTTGCGGCCGGTAAGGGTGTGGCCCGCGACGACGATCAGCGGCCCGGCGTTGCACAGGAAGCCCGGCACCCACGTGATCTCCAGCTCCTGCAGCTCGCGCAGCTTGCTGGCCGGCAGGTCGGGCCGCGTCGAGGCGTCGCAGATGATGCGGCCGCGCAGCAGGTCGAGCGTGTCCTCGGCGAACACCTCGTCGGTCACCGACGTCAGCACCACAATGTCGGAAGGCAGCTCGAACACCTCTTCCGGCGTGATCGTCGCCACGCCGAGTTCGCGCGCCACGCGGTCGCCGGCGACGGTCTCGTCCGACGCGGTGATGCTCGCGCCGGCCTGCGCCAGCACGCGCGCCAGCACGCCGCCACGGCCGACCAGGTGCTGCAGCACCACGTGCATGCCCTGCAGCGCGATCGGCCGGTCGTTGGCTTCCAGCGCGCCGAGGATGCTCTGCGCCACGCTCAGCGCGGCCGCGGCCTCCAGGTCGCCAAGGCCCTCCAGGCGCTCGTCGGCGAACCACTCGCAGTGCGCGTGCAGTCGCCACGCGTCCTGCCGGGTCAGGCCCTCGTCGCGCCACGTGATGAACCGCCCGCCGAGCGTGCGCACATGCGCGGCGAACACGGTCAGCGCGTCGGTGCGCGACAGGCCGTCGTGGTTGATCAGCACCGCGGCTGCGCCACCGGCCGGAATGCCCGCCAGCGCCAGCGTGTCGGTCGCGGCGTGCGCCGAGCGGATCGCCTCCGACAGCGCCGCCTCGAGCGACTTCACCGGCAGCAGTCGCGTGCCGCCCACGGCCGGGCCGAGGGAGGTGTCGTGGATGACGATGAAGCCGCGCAGCCCGCTCTCGCGGTGATGCACGACGACGACCTGTTCCACGTCGTGTTGATGCAGCAGGTCGAACAACTGGTCCATGCGCGTCGGCCGTATTGTCCGGTGCAGGCGATGCCCGAGTATAGCGAGGAGCCGCGCGGCGCGCGGTGGTTTCGTTCCGCCCGGATCAGGCCAGGCACAGAGAACGGGGCGTCCGGTCCCGGCTCGCCACGGCTGCTCCCCACTGTTGTGCCCCGTGCAGCAGAGGACTACACTCCGCGACGACGGCCTCCCGCCACGACGCTGACCCCCGAACTGACGCGCAATGCATCCTTATCTGCTCGAGTTCCGGCTGCCGCTGTTCATCAAGACGCTGTTCGCACTGATGCCGATGTTCGTGCACGTGCTGCTCGTTGTCGGCGGTATCGCGCTGATGTTCTTCCCCGAACAGCAGGTCAAGGACGGCGACGACGCCGCGCGCAAGAAGGCGCGAAAGTCGGCGTGGTTCTTCTTCGCTACCGGCCTGACGCTGCTCGTCATCGGCATGCTCGGCATCGGCGTGAATGCGCTGATCAACGACGCCAACGAGGAGAAGGCCGTGGGCGCGCTGGCCAGCGTGGCCGGCACCAGCGAGGCGCCGACGCTGCACGACCTGATCGAAGGCGGCAACGGCCGCGCGCAACGCTTCGCCAACGCGCTCCGCTCGGTCACCAATCGGCCCGAGTTTGCCGACACGCTCTCGAAGCAGCGGGCCGACGCGCTGATCGCCGCGCTGCAGCCGTTCGTCGCGCGCGACGTGGCGCACACCGTGAACACGGCCGAGGAGATGCCGCCGCTCAGCGAGAGCGAGCGCAACATCGCGGTGCCGGCGTTGACGGCCGCCTACACCGCCGTGCGCGATCCGATCCCGGCCTCGCAGGCCCCGCTCGCGCCGGTGCGTCTGCCGGCCTACGGCGTGATGATCATGCTCGGGTTCATCTTCGCGATTCTCGTCTGCTACCTGCGCGTGCGCATCCACGGCACCGACCCGAACGTGATCATCGACCTCGGCATCGTGTGCATGATCGCGGGCATCCTCGGCGCGCGCCTCTGGCACGTGATCGAGTACTGGAATGTGGTCTATGCGGTCGGCCCGAACAACGAGCCGCGCGGCACGTGGGAGGCACTGGTCGAGGCGGTGCAGGTGCAGAAGGGCGGCCTCGTGTTCTACGGCGGCTTCCTGCTCGCGTCGTTCGCGGCGTGGTGCTACCTGCGGATCCGCAAGCTGCCGATCCTCTACTACCTGGACCTGCTGGCCGTCGCGGTGCCGATCGGGCAGGCCTTCGGCCGCATCGGCTGCTTCATGAACGGCTGCTGCTGGGGCGTCGGCTGCGCGCCCGACTCGAAGTACGCGTGGGCCTATCCGTGGCTGACCACGTTCTACGACCACGGCCTCGGCATTCCCGGCGAAGCCGGCGTGGTGCACCAGGCGGGCGCACCCGTGCTGATGAGCCAGTTCATTGACTCGGCCAACGGGATGATCCTCTTCATCCTGATGACGATCTTCTACGAGAAGCTCGCGCGGTACCGCGGCGAGACGGCGTCGATCCTGTTCGTGTTCTACGGCATCAACCGGCTGATCACGCAGGGCCTGCGCGCCGACGTGCCGACCTACGCGGAGCACCTCGGCAGTGCGCAGTGGACGTCGATCACGATCATCGTCGGCGGTCTGGTGGCCTGGGCGTACTTCCGCTTCTTGCGCAAGAACCGCGTGCCCACCGGCATGGTCGGGTTGAAGTACGACCGCGCGAAGATGAAGCAGGCCGCGGCCGCGCTGACACCGAAGCCGGCCTGAGTCTGAACGCTGACTCCCTGTTCCAGGCGAGCCGGAGGTGTAAGCGCACCAGCGTTCGAGCGCACCGGCGTTCGAGCGCACCGGCGTTCCAGCGTTCCGGCGTTCCGGCGCACCAGCGTTCCGGCACCGGCGCACAGTGGGACTTGCAGGCTGGTCCCGGAATCAGACTCCGGGGGTTTACACCCCCGGCTCGCCTGGAAAAAACTCTGGCAGCCGATGAGCAAACAGAAGCCGAAGTCGAAGTCGAAGCCGGGCTCGTCAGCCGCGGAGCCGCAGTTCTGGCTGATGAAGACCGAGCCGGGCACGTTCTCGATCGACGACCTGCAGCGCAAGCGGCGGGAGCCGTGGGACGGCGTGCGCAATCCGATGGCGTCGCGCTACATGCGCGAGGAGATGCGCGTCGGCGACGCCGTGCTGTTCTATCACTCGAACTCCGAGCCCTCCGGAGTGGCCGGGCTGGCGCGGGTGGCGAGCGAGTCGTACGCCGACGACACGGCGTTCAATCCGCAGAGCAAGTACTTCGATCCGCGCTCGAAGGCGGAGTCGCCGCGCTGGATGCTGGTGGATGTGGAGTTCGTGGAGAAGTTCCCGGCGGTGCTCTCGCTGCACACGATCAAGGCGACGCCGGCGTTGGACCAGATGGTGCTCGTGCGCAACAGCCGGCTCTCGGTGCAGCCGGTGCGGCCGGACGAATACGAACTGGTGGTGCGCATGGCGCGCGCGCTGGACGCCGACGCGAACGTGAAGAAGTCGAAGTCGAAGAAGAAGGCCGCCGCGAAGCCGCCGACAAAGAAGGCTGCCGCGAAGAAGCAGCCGGCAGCGACGAAGCCCGTCGCGAAGAAGAAGAAGAAGCAATCGCGCTGAGCGTCGCGGTGTACAAGACACCGGACGCGAACGCCGAGCATGGAGCCTGTGATGGTCACGTATTCAACAGATGCACCGCCTGCCGAAGCCCGCGGCCCAGTTGCCCGCGCCGCGCGAGTGGTGGCCTGGGTGATGGCCGCCATCGCGCTGGTCGCGCTCGGCCTCACGGTCGCGCGCGTGGTGGTGTTCCCGCCCGACCTGCTTCGCGTCGGCGGCTCGGTGTTCATGATCGTCGCCCTGCTGGCCAACACCGCCGCGTTCCGCCCGGCTGCGGGGTCCACTCGTGCCGGCGGACCGCTCCCGATGTGGCAGGCCGAACGCATGCTGCACGTGCTGGCGACGCTGGTGCCGTTCGTGATCATGCTGAAGATGTCCGGCGTGGTCGGCGCCTGATCCGGCTGATCCGGCGCGGGCCACACGTCGCTGCGCGCCCGCGGTCGGGGTGCTATAACCCGCGCCAGCCGGTTCTGCCGGGCGCGCGCCGTTCATCCCCCACCTGATCCGTTCATGGACTTCCAACTCAGCGACACCGACATCCAGATCCGGGACGCCGCGAAGGCCTACGCCGAGGAGGCCGTGGCGCCGCTGGCCGCGCAGATGGACCGCAGCGAGGAGTTCGACCTTGCGCTGTGGGAGGAAGCCAGGCGCCGCAAGCTCGTCGGCATCGCGATCCCGACGGAGTACGGCGGCAACGGCCTTGGCAACCTGCAACTCAGCATCGTGCTCGAAGAGATCAACCGCGTCTGCGCGAGCACCGGCATCACGCTGTCGGTCCACAACTCGCTGCTCGCCAGCCCGATCATCAACTTCGGCAACGACGACCAGAAGAAGCGCTTCCTGCCGAAGATCGCCAGCGGCGAGTGGCTCGGCTGTTACTCACTGACCGAGCCGCACAGCGGATCGGACGCGGCCGGACTGACCTGCAAGGCCGAGCGCAAGGGCGACGTGTACGTCATCAACGGCGTGAAGTCGTGGATCACCTCGGCGCAGTTCGCCGGCGTCGTCCTGCTGATGGCGCGCACCGGCGAGCACAAGACGCGCGGCATCACCAGCTTCGTCGTGCCGATGGACACGCCCGGCATCCAGGTCAGCAAGTACGAGCGCAAGTCCGGCCTGCGCGGCAGCAAGACCAACGAGCTGACCTTCACCAACGTGGAGGTGCCGGCCGAGAACGTGCTGGCCGAGGAGGGGATGGGCTTCAAGATCGCGCTCAATACGCTTGACGGCGGCCGCATCGGCGTCGGCGCGCAGAGCCTCGGCATCGGTCGTGCCTGCCTCGAGAGCAGCGTGGAGATGCTGAAGAAGTACGAGGAGGCCGGCGGCAACGGGCCGATCCTCGAGCGCGGCAAGAACTACATCGCCGAGATGAAGACGCACCTCGACGCCGCGCGGCTGCTGATCTGGCGGGCCGCGTCGTTGCGCGACCGCAAGCAGAACTGCACGGCCGAGGGCGCGATGGCCAAGCTGATGGCCAGCACGACGGCCAATCGCGCCGCCGACATGATGATGCAGGTCTGGGGCGAGACCGGCTACTCGGCCGCGTACCCGGTGGAGCGCTACATGCGCGACGCCCGCATCACCGAGATCTACGAAGGCACCACCGAGATCCAGAAGCTCGTGATCAGCCGCAGCGTGATGACGGCCTGAACCTGCGGTCAGCCCCACACCAACGACAGGTCGAGCTGGAAGCCGGGAAGCACGTCGTCGTCGCCAGCCACCGACTGTGGATCAGCCAGCATCTCCGGTGCGCGCCCTGGCCGGTAGATGGTGACGGCGCGTGTCGCGGGGTCGATCAACCAGGCGAGGCGGACGCCATCCTCGATCCACTGCTCCATCTTCGCGCGGAGCACCGGTCGCGAATCGGACGGCGACTGGATCTCGATCACGAAGTCGGGCGCGATGCGGGCGAAGCCGCCGCGCTCCTCCTTTGACAACGCACCCCATCGCGCCGCCGAGACAAACGCCGCGTCGGCTGCGAGCATTCGTCCGCTGGGCAATGAGAATCCGCCGGACGAACTGAAGCCACGGCCGTGGGGGCCGGACTGGATCCAGTTGCCGAGTTGGCGGCCGACCTCGAACTCGTTGCTGCTGCCCTCGCTGCCGGTCGGCGCCATGATGTGCAGGCCTCCGTGTTCATCGCGCTCGATCTTCAGCGGATCGTTCTCGTGACACAGCCGGAGCAACTGCGCGTCGTCCAGCCCGACCAGGTGCGACAGGTCGAGCGCGAGCGGCGACTGCGATGGTGGGGAGGCTGGAGTTGGCATGACGATGCAGGATCGGCCGCTCGATGTCCCATGATACGCGCCGGCCGGCCGGACCGCACCTGTTCCAGCCGCCCGGCGTTGCGGGTAGAGTCCGGCAGCCGCGACGCCGACTGACCAGGTTGAACGACTCGATGCCGACTCCCGATCCGGCCAGGCCGGTCAAACCTGCCCGACCAACTGCGCCGTTGGCCGCCGAGCCGGAGCACGAGGAGCCGTCGTTCCGCGACGTGATCGACGAGCGCGAAGGCGCATTGATCGACGAGGAAGACCGCATCGATCGTGTGAACGCCGAGCGGGTGGTGCCGAGCGATCGGCCGGTGTCGTTCCTGGAAGCCGGGCCGCTGGCGGCGGATGAGTTGCCGGAGGGGACGATCGAGGGGCGCGTGATCTCGATGCACGGCGATCACTTCCGTGTGCAGACCGCCGGGGCGACCGGGCCGGCGACCTGGCTGGTGCACCTGGCGCGCAAGCTGCTGATCCGCGAACGACGCTTCCGCCATCCGGTGGCGGTCGGCGATGACGTCGCGATCCTGCCGGTGGCCACGACCGGCACGACCGGCGCCGACGAGCCGCAGGCGCAGCTCGTCGCGATCCGCGAACGGCGCACCTGGCTCTCGCGGCCGTCGGCGAAGCACTCCAAGCGGCGGCACGACGTCTACAAGGACGACATCGAACAGGTGATGGTCGTCAACGTCGACCAACTCGTGGTGGTGATGACCGCCAGCGAGGAGATCGGCGTGGTGCGCACCAACCTGATTGACCGCTTCGTTGTGGCAGCCGAGCGTGGCGGCATGCGCGCCGTGGTCGTCATCAACAAGCAGGACCTGATCCCGGCCGAGCAGGCAGAAGACTACGAAGAGGTGATCGGGCTGTACCGCGGCCTCGGCTACCTCGCGGCGCTGACCTCGGCCACCACCGGCGCGGGCATCGACCAGCTGCGCGAGTGGCTGACCGGCCGCACGACGGTGTTCGCGGGGCCGTCGGGCGTCGGCAAGTCGTCGCTGCTGAACGCCGTGCAGCCCGGCCTCGAGTTGCGCGTCAGCGACGTCAACCGCAAGACCGGTCGCGGCCGGCACACCACCACGGCCGTGCAACTGCTGCCGCTGGCCGTGGGTGGCTGGGTGGTGGACACGCCGGGCATCCGCGAGTTCGGCCTGCACGAGCTGCGCCCGCAGGACGCCTGGAAGTATTTTCCGGAGATCGAGGCGGCCGCGGCGCACTGCGAGTTTGCCGACTGCAGCCACACCGGCAAGGAGCGCGGCTGCGCGGTGGTGGCCGCAATGGAAGACGGCGAGATCAGCGATCGGCGCTACGACAGTTTTCTGGCGATGGTCGACACGTTGACGAAACGCTGACCGCCGAACGGGTATACTGGCGTTGCGAGCGGCGACGAGGACGCCATGATCCGACACACTCCGAACCGCGCCCTCCTCCGGGGCCGCCACTGGCTGGCGATCATCGCGCTCGTGCTCGTCGCGGCGACGTGCGGTTGCGCGCAGACCCGGGCGCTGCCGTCGGGTGCCGCGGCCGTGGTCAACGCCGATGCGCAGTTCCACGAGAACGCTGGCGGCGCACCGCCCGGCGACGACGACGCGAACGGCCATGCGAGCCGCACGCAGAGCCAGGTGCGCGAGCTGATCGAACGCGGCAAGCGCGCGCTGCACGACGGCGAACTCGACACCGCCGATGCGAACTGCCGGCTCGCGCTGCAACTCGATCCGGACCATCCTGATGCGGCCTACCAGATGGGCCGCATCGCGGCGTGCCGCGGCGATCGCGCGGCCGCAGTGGAGTGGTTGCGGCGTGCGGCCATCAACGGCATGGTCGAGTTCGGCCGGATGCAGCGTGATCCGTGCCTGACCACGTTGCGTGGCGACGCCGGGTTTGCCGCGTTGCTGGCCGAGCGCGACAAGTGGCTCGACCGCATCGCCGACCGGCGCATCAGCGCGTTGCGCGCGCAGCTCAGCGCCGACTACACGTGCCAGGCCGACCACACGCACCAGCTGATCATCGCGACGGCGCAAGGGGCGGACTTCCAGGCCGCGGTGGTGCAACAGCTCTGTGCCGCAGCTGCGTCGCTGTGGCGATCGATGTTCGACTTCCGGCCGGAGGGCTGGATCACGATCGTGTTGCCGACGCGCCAGGATTTCCGCCGCTTCGTGCCGGACGCGCGCATCGGCGGCTTCTATCACCCCGGCCGCAAGCTGCTGGTGGCGCAGGATGTCGGCTACCCGCTGATGCACGAATTCACGCATGCGATGCACTTCGCCGACCTGGACGGTCGCGAGGCCGAGCAGAACATCTGGTTCCTGGAGGGCGTGGCGACGCTGTTCGAGAACGCCGGCATCGTCGACGGCATGCCGCGGCCACTGCCCAACAGCCGGCTGGTGATGGCGCAGTACCTGCAGTCGCAGGGGCAGCTGGTGCCGTGGTTCGAGTTCATGCGCATGGACGCGGCGGCTTACATGCAGCGCGCGCCGGAGCACTACGCGCAGTCGCGCGCGATGGCGCTGTGGCTGCACGAGCAGGGCGTGTTGCGCCGCTACCATGAGACGTACTGCGAGATGGCGGAGCGCGATCCGTCCGGCTGGCTGGCGCTCGAGCGCGTGTTCGATGGCGAGCCGGCCGACTGCCTCGAGGCGCGCTGGCTGGCCTGGCTGGCGGCGTTGCCGCCATTCACGGGTGCGCCGGTGACCGGCAGCCCGTGGCTCGGCCTCAAGCTCACGCGGCGGACCAGCGACGGCGTGCAGGTGGTGGAGCTGGATGACGCTGGCCCGGCCGCGCTCAGCGGGCTGCAACCCGACGACGTGATCCGCGACCTCGGCGGCCAGGTCACGCTCTCGCACGACAACCTGGTGACGGCACTGTCGGGCTATCGCGCGGGCGACACCGTGACGATCCGCATCCGTCGCGGCACGCAGCAGCTGCAGTTGACCGTTCGCGTGGATGCGTGGCCGGGGCCGGGCAGCGTGACGGGCCGTGAGGGCCGTGAGGGCGGAGACGGCGCAACAGGGGACTCGCTGTCGTCGCCGCGATGAACTATCGTGCGCCGCGATCCCGTGGCAGGCGACGATGCGGAGACAACGCAATGGCTGCTGGAACGTCGATCCGACTGGTCAGGCCGTGGCTGGCGCGACTCGTCGCGGTGCTGGCCCTGACCGCGCCCGCGCTGGTCGTGGTGTTGTCGTGCACCGGCCACAACCTGCCGGACAAGCTTGTGCCGTACGGCGAGACGCTCGGCGAGATCAACCGCATGCAGGAGAAGCTGGCCGACGTGCGCGTGGTCGGCGTGGCGGAGAATCGCAAGGACGCGCTGTTCTTCGCGCGCGAGGCGGCCTGCGCGGCGGTGCTCAACCTGCGCGGCGTGGACAGCTCGATCGGCGGGCTGCGCGCGTACGGCGACGAGTGGCGGTCGATCGTCGCGGCCACGGTGCTGATCCGCGAAGAAGGCGAGCCGACGCCGGCCTCGAAGGAAGGCGGCGTGCGGATCGAGGCGTTCGTGGTGGTGCAACTGACCGACCTGGCGGCGCGCGTGCGTGACCTGCTATCGCACCCGCCGCAGGGCGGCCAGCCGCAGACCGCGCCTGCGCGCAACGATTGACGGGCACGCCCGGCGCGCACCTCACGACGCACAACCGCACATCACGGTTGCCACCGCCGCAATGCCCGGCAGAATAGTTCGATCCCGCACGGCCCGGCTGCGTTTCACAATCCGGTTGCCGTACGAGGCCCGCGCCTCACGCCCCAACGTAACGCAGACCACGCCAACAGACTCGCACGCGCATGAGCCAGAACGTCATCGAGGCGCTGATCAACAACATCGAGAAGGCGATCATCGGCAAGCGCGATGTCGTCAAGCAACTGCTCACCGGCCTGCTCGCGCGCGGCCACGTGCTGCTCGAAGACGTGCCGGGCGTGGGCAAGACCACGCTCGCGCGGGCGCTGGCCAAGAGCATCGACTGCTCGTTCCAGCGCGTGCAGTTCACGCCCGACCTGCTGCCGAGCGACATCCTCGGCGTGAGCATCTACAACCCGCAGAACCACGAGTTCAGCTTCAAGCCGGGCCCGATCTTCGCGAACATCGTGCTGGCCGACGAGGTGAACCGCACCACGCCGCGCACGCAGAGCTCACTGCTCGAGGCGATGCAGGATTTCCAGGTGTCGGTGGACGGCCGCACGCATCCGCTGCCCGATCCGTTCATGGTGATCGCCACGCAGAACCCGATTGAGTACGCCGGCACGTACCCGCTGCCGGAGAGCCAGCTCGACCGCTTCCTGCTGCGCATCGACGTCGGCTACCCCGACCTGGACGACGAGCGCAAGGTGCTTTACGCGCAGCAGCTCGAGCACCCGCTGACCGACCTCGGCCATGTGGTGCATCACGACGACGTGGTCAAGCTGCAGTCGCAGGTGCGCAGCGTGAAGGTCGAGCAGTCGCTGGCCGACTACATCCTGGCGATCGTGGAGCGCACGCGGAACCACGAGCGGCTCGTGGCCGGTGTCAGTCCGCGCGGCTCGCTGGCGATGTTCCGCGCGGCGCAGGCCCGCGCGCTGGTGGACGGCCGCAACTACGTGATTCCGGATGACATCAAGTCGCTGGCCGCGCCGGTGTTCTCGCACCGCGTGATCGAGCGCACGAGTTTTGATCGCTCGGCCGGCGACAGTGGCAAGCAGATCATCGCGGAGATCCTGGACGACGTGGCCGTGCCGGTGTGAGGGTGCCGGGTGCGAGCCGTTCCGGGCGAGCCGGGGGTGTAAGCCCCCGGAGTCTGATACCGGGACCAGCTTGATACGGGTCGTGCGCTGACTCCAGAACCAGACTCCGGGGGCTGACACCCCCGGCTCGCCCGGAACACGGATTCGCAGTTGTGGAGTGAAGGCTATGGCCGCCAAGGCAAGGAAGAAGCCTGCCGCGAAGAAGAAGCCTGCCGCGAAGAAGAAGCCGGCGTCGAAGACCAGCAAGAAGAAGCCGGCCGCGACCGCTCCTGCGAACGCATCCGCCATGATCGACGCGTTCATCGCCGGCATCGACGACTGGCGCGGCGAGCGCCTGGCCGAGATCCGGAAGCTGATCCACGACGTGGACCCCGACGTGGTCGAGGAGTGGAAATGGATGGGCACGCCGGTGTGGTCGCACGACGGCATGTACGCGCTGGCCAACCCGCACAAGGGCAAGGTGAAGGTCACGTTCTTCCACGGCGCGCAACTGAAGGACCCCGGCAAGCTGTTCAACAACGGCCTCGACGGCGGTAAGTGGCGCGCGATCGATCTTGCAGAGGGCGACAAGATCAACCAGACGAAGTTCAAGGCGCTGCTGCGCGAAGCCATTGCCTACAACACCACGCACGCAGTGCCGAAGAGCAAGGGCTCGCGCGCGCGCATGCCGTTGAAGGCGAAGGCCGAGGAGGTGGGCAAGGGCAAGGGCAAGGGCAAGGGCAAGGGCAAGGGCAAGGGCAAGGGCAAGGGCAAGGTAGAAGAGCCCGGCGTGAAGTTGCTGTCCGGCGGCAATCCGCAGATCGCCAAGGCCGACGGCGACGCGCCGGTGCAGGCTTACATCGCGGCCATCCCCGACGACTGGAAGCGCAACATCGCGCGCCGACTCGACGCGCTCATCACCCGCACCGTGCCCGCCGTGCGCAAGGCCGTGAAATGGAACTCGCCGTTCTACGGCGTCGACGGCCAGGGCTGGTTCCTCAACTGCCACTGCTTCACGAAGTACCTCAAGGTCGCGTTCTTCAACGGCGCATCGCTCGAGCCGCCGCCGCCGGGCAACTCGAAGAGCAAGGACGTCCGCTACCTGGACATCCGCGAGAACGACACCATCGACGAGAAGCAACTCGCCAGCTGGATCACGCAGGCCGCAAAGCTCCCCGGATGGACCCCGTAGCATCCGATGACCGACTTCGCTTCGCACGTCGCCGATCCCGCTCCTGCGCAGCGCCGCCGCAACCGCATCCGGCGGGCCGAGCTCGGCTTCTGGGCCGTCGCGCTCGCGGCCGCGCTGGCGATCGCGTATGCGCGCACTGCCTCGCAGGGGGCGCACGGGCCGACGCAGGCCGACGGGCCGTTTGCGTCCGATGTGGACGGCGCGATCGGCGAGATGAACATTCACTTCACGCGCGAGACAGCCGACCTCACCGTCGACAGCTACAGCGACCTGTTCAAGGCGCTCGGCCCGGCTGCGCACGTGCACGTGGCCGTGCAGGACGCGCCGTCGTTCGAGCTGTTCAGGCAGCGCATGACCGCCGCCGGCGTCGGCGACCTCGCGCGCTTCGAGCCGCTGATCATGGAGCGCGAGATCAGCACGTGGTCGCGCGACCGCTACGTGCCGCGCACCGGCACGCCGCGCTGCTCGCTGCTCGTGCCGGCCGCGCCCACCGACGACTCGTCGGCGCAACGCCGCGGCGACTGGTTCGTGCCGTGGACGCTGGCCAACCGCCACGCTGCGCAGTACCGGCTCGACGAGGTGCAGCTGCGCTTCGATGGCGGCGACATGGTCGTCGCGCACGGCGTGCTGTTCTGCGACAGCAACCTGCTCGGCAAGAATGTGCCCGACGTGTTCCCGACGCGCGACGCCCTGCTGGAATGGCTGACGCGAACCAGCGGCCTGAAGGTCGAGCTGATCGGCGAGAAGGTCGGCGATGTGCCCGAGCACCACATCGGCATGTACATCTCGCCGCTGCCCGACGGCCGCGTGCTGGTCGCCGACGCGCGCCCCGACGACGACCCGGCCAACCCCGGCCACCCCGTCCAGCCGGCCGCGGCGGACGCGATGCTGCGCGCCGTGAAGTTGCCCGCGCGGTTCTCGCCCGACTTCGAGAAGCGCTGCGACTACGTGGCCGACTGGCTGATCGCGCGCGGGTACGACGTGCTGCGCATGCCGATCTTCGCCTGCGAGGACTCGAAGGTGTTCATCACCTGGAACAACGTGCTCTGCGAAACGCGCAAGGACGACGGCAAGCTGCACGTCTGCATGCCGGTGTACGGCACGCCACCGTGGGACGCGCGGGGCCGCGCCGTGTGGGAGTCGGTCGGCGCCGTCGTGCACGAGGTGCGAGTGCGCAAGATCTTCGTGCATCGCGGCTCGGTGCGCTGCCTGACGCAGGTGCTGCGGCGCGATTGAGCGCAGGCGTTTTTGATATACCGCCGCGCAGAGTTGTCACCCGCTCACCCGCCCACCGCCAACGCCATGAGCGCCATCACGATCACACCTTCCACCGCCATCGGCGTGCTCGGCGCCGGCACCATGGGTTCCGGCATCGCGCAGGTTGCGGCCACGGCCGGGCATCCGGTGGTGCTGTGCGACTCCAACGCCGAGGTGCTGGCCCGCGCGAAGAGCGCGCTCGAGAAGGTGCACGCGCGGCTCGTCGAGAAGGGCAAGATCGACCAGGCGACCTGCGACGCGATTCTCGGCCGCATCCGCACGTCGTCCGACACCGAGGCGCTGACCGACAGCGGCGTCGTGATCGAGGCGATCATCGAGAACCTCGGCATCAAGCAGTCGGTGTTCGCCAGCCTCGAGGAGATTCTCGGCAACGACGCGATCCTCGCGACCAACACGTCGTCGCTCGCGATCACGGCCATCGCCGGCGCTTGCCGCAAGCCCGAGCGCGTGGTCGGCATGCACTTCTTCAATCCGGCCGCGCTGATGCCGCTGGTCGAGATCGTGCCCGGCGTGGCCACCTCGGCCGCCGTCACGGCAGCCACGAAAGACCTAGCCACCGCCTGGAAGAAAGTGCCGGTGCTCGCGCAGGACACGCCGGGCTTCATCGTCAACCGCGTCGCGCGGCCGTTCTACGGCGAGGCGATCCGCATCCTCGAGGAGGGCATTGCCGACGCCGCGACGATCGACCACGCGATGCGCGAGGTCGGCGGCTTCCGCATGGGGCCGTTCGAGCTGATGGACCTGATCGGCAACGACATCAACCTCACGGTCACCGAGTCGGTGTTCGAGGCGTTCTTCTACGACCCGCGCTTCAAGCCGTCGTTCACGCAGAAGCGCCTCGTGCAGGCCGGCCGTCTGGGCCGCAAGTCGGGCCACGGCTACTTCTCGTACGCCGAGGGCGCCCCGAAGCCCGAGCCGGACACCGATCCGGCACGCCTGCAGGCGATTGTCGATCGCATCCTGGCGATGCTGATCAACGAGGCGGCCGACGCGGTGTTCCTGCGCGTGGCCACGCCCACCGACGTGGACCTGGCGATGACCAAAGGCGTGAACTACCCGAAGGGCCTGCTCGCCTGGGCCGACGAACTCGGCCCGCCCACGATCCTCGCCCGCCTGGAGGCGCTGCAGGCCGAGTACGGCGAAGACCGCTACCGGCCCAATCCGCTGCTCCGCCGCGTCGTCCGCGAGGGGCGCAAGTTCCACTCGGCCTGATCATTCAGCGCGCTCACAACTAGGCGCGGGTGCCCGTCGCAAATGTGTGGATCGCGTCGAGCGCGGCGAGCGGTCGGCGCTGCAGCACGAAGTGCGGTGCGTCGAGCGACACCGTGGTCGCGTCCGGCCGTGCCTGCAACACGACGCGCCGGCAACGCGCCGGAACGACGCGATCGCGGGAGCCACGCAGGTCGAGCACGGGCACCGGACACGCACGCAACTCCGCCGCCACGTTGGTGCGCAGCGCGCATGCAGCCCGGTAAGCCATCACGGAGGGCGAGACCGTACGGACTGCGGCGCGCGTCGCGGCAACCAGTTCGCGATCGGCGTCGTGCCCGGTGAGCCAGTGACGCAGTGCCCACGCCGGCGGCGGTAACGCGAAAGCGACGCGACCGGTCAGGCCGGCAAGCCACGCGGGCAACCACCGGATCGGCGACCGTACGAAGCTGGCCACCAGCACCAGCGCGGCAAGGCCCGGCATCGCGCGCGCCGCCAGTCGCACGCCGATCGGCCCCGAGAACGACTCGGCGACAATCACCACGCGCGAGCCGTCGGCAGGCCATTCGGCGAGGACGCGCTCGAGCAACGCCGTGTAGTCCAGCCGATCGCCAGGCGGATACACGACGACCTGCGCCGTGAATCGGGCATCGGCCTCCACGCTGCGCCGCAACGGCTCGAACAGGCGGCCGGTGCCGTCCATGCCGGGCAGCAACATAAGGTGCACGGCAGCGGTCACCGGATCATGCTCGCGTAGATCGCCTCGAGCTGCGGCAGGATTGCCTCCTCGCTGAACCGTTCGCGCGCACTGGCCGCCGCCGCGGCCGACACCGCTGACCAGCGGGCAGCATCGCCGAGCAAGCGGCAGGCGGCGCGCGCGAGCGCATCCGGATTGTCCGGCTCGACGAGTTCGCCGAGAGAGTCGTCGGTGAGCATCTCGGGGATGCCGCCGACGCGCGTGGCCACCACCGGCGTGCCGAGCAGCATCGGTTCGAGCACCGACAGGCCGAACGGCTCGGCGCGCGGCGGCGCCATCACCACGTCGCTGCCACGCAGCAGGCGCGCGATGTCGGTGCGGAAGCCGAGCAGGTGGATGTGGTCGCGCACGCCAAGGTCGGTGGCGGTTGATTCGAGGCGAGCGACGAACGCGCGCGACTCCTCGGTCGGCATGCCGCCCGCCATCAGCAGGTGCACGTCGGGGTGCTCCGCGAGGATGTGGGGCAGTGCGCGCACCGCGAGGTCGAAGCCCTTCACCTTGTACGGCCGACCGGCGACGGTCAGCAGGCGCGCGCGGTCAGGCAGTTGCAGTTCGCGACGCAGCCCCGCGGCCAGTTCGTCGCGCGGTTTGGTGGCCTCGGGCTCGAGATGGATGCGCGAGAAGTTGTGCAGCGTGCGCACGCGCGACGCGGGGATGCCGGTGACATCGCGGAAGTGGCGCGAGAGGTGGTCGCTGCAGGTCAGCAGTGGCCAGCGTCGGCCGCACAGCTTGTAGGGCCGGCTCTCGCTGGGAATGTGCGCGTGCGCGAGCAACGGAATGCGCGCCAGCGTGGCCGCGACGCAGCCGACGGTGATGGCCTTGCCGAGGTGCGCGTGGATCACATCGACCCGATGGCGCCACGCAAACCACGCGAGGCGCAGGCCGTCCCACGGGCGGAGCGCCGGCGGCGCGGCAACCGGCAGGCCAACCCGGCGCGCGTGTTCGAGCAGCCCGCCGTCACGCTTGCCGGCAATCCACACCTCGTGGCCGCGACGCAGCAGCGCCGCCGTGGTGTCCACGACGAACCGCTCGGTGCCGGCGAAGACCGGCTCACTGCAGACCTGGAGGATGCGCATGCCCATTTTTTGCATGTACCACATGCGCGCGGCCGAAACGAAACTCGCCCGGCTCTCGAGGAGTCGCCGGGCAAACTGCGTGTCGTGCAACGGTGTGTGTGTGGCACGACGGTGGTCGATGATTCTGCGAAGCGGCGCGATCAGTCGCGAGCGGCGGCGGCGCGACGGTAGATGTCCATGGCGATCACGATCGGAACGAGAAGGAGCATGAGGTAGCGCATTTGCGGGTCCTTTGAAGGATGGTTGAGTTGTCCGTTTTAGCCAATGCAAGCGGAGTGCCACGCGGGGACAAGCGGCCCGCTCCGCAACTCGCGCTGTCAATTGGCATTGCGTAGTGTCCAAAATGGCCAATTCATCCAGATTGTGTACTTCGGGTAACGGCGTGACACGGCCGTAACCCCGCCTGCCACCCGGCCGACGATCACGTCCGCCGCCGATTTCGCGTGACCGAATCTCCGGATTCAGCGAAACACGCACCCCCACCGGGCGTCCCAACGTCGAACCCAATCCCTCTGCGCGCGCGCGGCGACCTGCACACCACTACAGCACTCGCCGACCGCCGCATCTCCGGACCATCCACCCCGTTCACGTCATGACATTGCTACGAGGCATCCGCCGTCGTCGTCTTGCGGTCAGCTTGCTGGCCCTGCTGCTGCTGGTCAGCAGCGCATCCCTGATCGCGCGACTCGTCGCGCAGGATCCGCCCACCCCGGCCGAGATGCTGGCCGAGGGCGACAAGATGTTCGAGGAGAAGTCGTGGCGGCAGGCCCAGACCGCCTACCGCAAGTATCTCGAGTCGGGCGCGAAGGCCGACCGCGAGCGCGTGTCGATCAACCTCTCGCTGTCGAGCTGGCGCCTTGCCGAGTTCGACCACGCGCTGGCCGTGCAGTCCGCCACGATGGAGGAGTACAAGGGCACGCGCACCGAGGTGATCGTCGGTCGCCAGCGCATGCTGATGCGGCTCACGATGCCCAGCTACTACTACGAGAAGGATGACGTGAAGTACTGGGGCCGCTGGGTGCAGCAGGCCACGTACCACGACTGCAGCGCCGAGAACCTGGCGGACGCGTTTGCGGCCGGCCGTCGCGCGCATGAACTGTGGACCGAGAAGTTCGCCAGCATCGAGAAGCCGACGCTCGACGATCTCGAGTTGCTCGCGCAGCTGAAGCTCGAGCTGGCCAGCCTCGTCGAGAGCGACGACGCGCAGAACGGCTGGGAAGAGAAGACGATCCGCGTCGAACTGCCGGACGGCAAGGTCGAGGAGTACCAGGACCGCGTCGCGACGTGGCCGCACAAGGCCGAGGTGATCAAGCTGTACGACGAGGCCGAGGCGCTGTTCGCGCGGAGCGCCAACCTGGGCGCCGACCGCGAGACCGTGCTGCATGGCGGCCTGGCGATCTTCCGCAAGGCGATGTTCTTCTGCCACATGGCGCAGATGGGCCAGTTCAATTTCGGCCCTGGCGGCCCCGGCGCCGACGACCGCGTGCGCACGACGCTGCCGGTGGTGGACAACCCGCTGCCCGTGCTGCGCGAGGTGATCACGAAGTACCCGGATTCGCGCCGCGCGCCGGAGGCCTGGTACACGATCGCCACCATCTACCGCCAGCTCGGCGAGTACGTGCGCTGCCTCGAGGAACTGAAGAAGCTGCGCGAGGTCTATCCGAAGAGCAAGTGGGTCTCGGACGCGATGGGCGTCGAGCAGAGCATCACGATGCCGCGCATGGAAACCAGCGCGCAGACGTCGGTGGCGCCGGGTGAAGTGCTGAAGTTCTCGGTCAACTCGCGCAACGTGAAGGAGATTCAGTACGTCGCGCACGCGTTTGACCTGGCCGCGTTGATGAACGATGCGGCGTTCCTGGCCGACGCCGCCGTGCACGTGGACAACCTCGACTCGCTGCAGAAGGGCGGCTACGTCGAACGCTTCCGTGGCGAGGAGATCGGCAAGTGGAGCGTGGACACGAAGGACGACGGCACGCACCAGTGGTACGCCAACGGCGAGGTCGTGGCCAACGTGAAGGCCGACCGCCTCGGCGCGTTCATTGTCACGGCGACTGCCGGCAACATCACGAGCATGTCGCTGCACGTGCGCAGCGACCGCGTGGCCGTGGTGCGCCCCGAGCCGACCGGCGTGGTGTTCTGGCTGGTTGACCGCGAGACCGGCGAGCCGATGGACCAGGGCAAGTGGCGCTACAAGGAGTACTTCAGCTGGTGGATCAACCGGCAGACGTTCACGGCGACCACGACGCAGCAGATGACCGGCGACGATGCCGGCGTGTGCCGTCGCGCGCTGACCGTGCCCGGGAACCTGCCTCCGCAGGCCCGCACGCGTGGCGTCACGGCATTCGCCGTCAGCGCTGACGGCCACATGGCGCTGACCAACACCGCCAACCCGCGCAGCTGGTTCTCCGACTGGAACCCGCACACCCGCTGGCTGACCTGGACCGAGCGCCCCGTCTACCGCCCCGGCCAGGATGTGCACTTCAAGGGCATCATCCGCAACTACAGCGCCGGCGACTACAGCAACGTGGCTGGTCGCGAGCTGCAGTGGGAAGCCGTCGACCCGCGCAACCAGAAGGTCAGCTCGGGCACGTTCACCACGTCGCCGGTCGGCACGTTCAATGCCAGCCTGACGCTCGGCGCCCGCCCGACGCTGGGCTGGTACCGCGTACGCGTGAAGCAGCCGGCCTCGCGCGGCTGGGAGCAGCAGTTCACGTTCCGCGTCGAGGAGTACAAGAAGCCCGAGTTCGAGGTCAGCATCGAGTCGGGTTCGGACCGCATCAAGCTCGGCAAGGACGGCCAGGCGAAGGTGGCGGTGAAGTACTACAGCGGCGAGCCGGTCAGCGGCGCGAAGGCCAGCTGGCGCGTGTACCACGAGATCGTGTGGAACCGCTTCCGCTTCCAGCGCGACTACGACTGGTTCTACGGCCAGTACCTCTACGAGGACCAGGAGCGCGGCTGGGGCCGTGACGTGGTCGCCAACGGCGAGACCGAGTGCGACGCCAACGGCGAGTTCACCATCACGTTCCCGACGACGCACGCCGCCGAGAACTGGCCCGACTACAAGCACCGCTACAGCATCGAGGTGGAAGCCACCGACGAGAGCCGGCGCGTGATCAATGGCGCCGGCTCGGTGCTCGTGACGAAGCGCGCTGTCGAGGTGTTTGTGGACACGAAGCGCGGTCTTTATGCGCCCGGCGACAAGGTCGAGTTCGAGCTGCACGCCGAGACGCCCGCCGGCAAGCCGGTTGCGCTCGATGGCAAGCTGCACATCGGCCGTCTCGACGTCTACTGGACGACCGAGAAGGACAAGGACGGCAACGAGATCCGCGTGCGCAAGCGCGACGAGAAGTGGTTCACCTCGCTGGACGTGAAGACCGACGCGGAAGGCCGCGGCTTCGCGTTCTTCACGATGGACAGCGCCGGCCAGTTCTGCGTGAAGTTCGAGGCGACCGATCCGGACGGCGAGGCCTGCACCGACACGCACGACCTGCTCGTCGCCGGTGAAGGCGATGCGCTGCCGGACGTGCGCTTCAGCGACCTGCAGATCGTGCCTGACCAGCGCGTGCACAGCGTCGGCCAGACCGCCCGCGTGGCGCTGACCGCCGTCGAGCCCGGCACCACGATCCTGTACCGCGTCGAGACCGGTGCCGACGAGGCGCCGTGCGAGGTGCACCAGCTGAATGGCGCCGCGCTGATCTTCAACATCCCGATCACGAAGCGCCTGCAGCCCAACTACTTCATCACCGCCATCGCGATCCGCCACGGTGCGATGCAGCAGGCGCGGATGGAGATGTTCGTGCTACCGGTCGAGAAGCTGCTCGACGTGAGCGTGGAAGCCAACGCCGAGGAGTTCCTGCCGGGCAGCGAGGGCAACCTCAAGCTGACCGTGAAGGATCACGACGGCAAGGTGGTGGAAGGCGCCGAGGCCGCCATCGCGGTGGTCGACGCGAGCCTCTACAGCATCGCGCCGGACAACACGCCCGACCCGCGCACCTACTACTGGCAGCGCCGTCGCAGCCTGGGCTGGAACGTCTACACCTCGCTGACGTTCAACAGCAGCGGCTACCGCGCGGACACCAACGAGTACCGCACCTACGAGAACCACGGCTTCGCCGAGGGCTGGAGCCTGTCGTACGGCGGCTGGATCCACCACGACTGGCAGATGCGCTCGCGCAACCTCAGCGGCCCCGCGCCCGAGATGGGCTACAAGCCGGTCAGCAAGGAGTCGGCCCGTCATGGCGAGCAGTTCATGAAGCCGGCGACCCGTGGCGGCGACGCCGACTCGGGTGGCTTCGCGAATCGCGCCCTGTTCGGCACGGCGCGGTTCAAGAACCTCGATAGCCTCGAGGAGCAACTCAGCGGCGGCATGCGCAGCTTCGGCGGTGAGGGTGGCGGTCGGGGTGGCCAGCCGGGCAACAGCTGGGGCGATGGCGGCCCCGATGCCGAGAACGCGCCGATGGACCACAACGCCGAGCCGGACGCTCCCTCCGGGGGCGCCGCCCACGACGGGAAGGCCGGCCAGCCGGCCCAGCAGGGTGGCCCCGGCGGCGGCCCGGCTCCGATGGCCAACCCCACCGTGCGCACCGAGTTCAAGGATCTCGCGCTGTGGGCGGCCCAGCTCACCACCTCGGCTGACGGCACCGTCGGCACGAAGGTGCAGTGGCCGGACAATCTCACCCGCTGGAAGGTGAACTGCGTGATCGTGGATTCGCAGAGCCGCATGGGCTACGCCACGATCTCGCTGCGCACCACCAAGAACGTGAAGGTGCGCCTGCAGGCCCCGCGCTTCTTTGTCGAGACCGACGAGGTCGTGCTGACCGCCGTCGTGCAGAACGACCTGAAGGTCGCGAAGGACGTCCGCGTGAAGCTCGCCATCTCCGAGCAGCTCGAACTGCTGCCCGGCGGCACGGCCGAGGTCACGCTGCGCCTGCCCGCCCACGGTCGCGACCGCGTCGACTGGCGCGTCAAGGTCGTCAAGGCCGGCATCGCGAAGGTCCGCATGGACGCGCTCACCGACGTCGAGTCGGACGCCCAGGAGATGACCTTCCCGGCGTACATCCACGGCGCGACCAAGCACCACATCGTCACCGGCCGCATCGATGCGGGCAATCCGCAGAGCGAGGCCGAGGTGTCGTTCACGCTGCCGGCCGGCATCGACGCCACGCGCACGAAGCTGCGCGTCAGTGTCACGCCGTCGGTGGTCAACACGGCGCTCGACGCGCTGCCGTACCTGATCGACTACCCGTACGGGTGCGTCGAGCAGACGATGAGCCGCTTCATGCCGGCCGTCGCGGTGCGCAAGACGCTGGCCGATCTGGGTGTGAACCTGGAGGACGTGGCGAAGCGCCGCAACAACATCAACCTGTCGGCATGGCCCGTCGAGGCCCAGGTCGAGTATCGCAGCAGTGCGGTGTTCAACCAGGCCCGCCTCAACGACATCATCGCGGTGGGCCTCGCCCGCATCTACGACTTCCAGATGGCCGATGGTGGCTTCGGCTGGTGGAAGGGTGGCAACTCCGACATCTACATGACGGCGTACGTGCTGCAGGGCCTGCTGGTGGCCCGTCAGGCCGAGGTGAAGATCGACGAGAACGTACTGGCCCGCGGCCTCGCGTTCCTGTCGGCCAACTTCAGCAAGGTCGAGGACCTGCACCGCGCCGCCTACATCTCGCACGTACTCGCGATGGCGCACCACGACGGCGTGCTCAACGCGAACATCCGCAAGGAGCTCGGCGCGTACGTCAGCAAGGTCTACGACAAGCGTGAGCACCTCAGCGTCTACACCCGCTCGCTGCTGCTGATGACGCTGCACTGGCTGGAGCGCACCGACGAGTCGCAGGTCGTGTACCGCAACCTCATCGGCTACATCCACGAGGACGACAGCAACGCCACCAGCTGGTTCGGCCAGCCGGGCGAGAGCGGCTGGTGGTACTGGCACAACGATCGCATCGAGCAGAATGCCTGGGCGATCCGCGCGCTGAACGCCGTCAAGCCGGACGACGCGCTGACGCACCGCATCGTCAAGTGGCTCGTCAACAACCGCAAGGGCAACCGCTGGCACAGCACGCGCGCCACGGCCTTCGCGATCGTCGCGCTGGCCGAGCACGCGAAGCTGCACAAGGAGCTCAACGCCGAGTACGTGCTCGACGTGGAGCTCGACGGCAAGGTGTTGCGCAGCGTGCCGGTCACGCCCGAGACGATGTTCGCCCTCGACGGCGACATCTTCCTCACGGCCGACGAGGTCACGCCGGGTGCCCACACGCTGCGCCTCGTGCGCAAGGGCGTGGGCGCGGCGTACTTCACGGCCGACCTCGAGTACTTCGCCACCGACGAGCGCATCACGGCCGCCGGCAGCGAGATCAGCGTCGAGCGCAAGTACTACGTGGTGACCGAGAAGCTCGAGAAGCAGCCCGACGGCCGCACGATCCAGACGTGGGATCGCCGCGAGCTGAAGGACGGCGAGGAGCTGGCCAGCGGTCAGCTGCTCGACGTCGAACTGCGGGTCGATGCGAAGAACGACTACGAGTATCTGTGCTTCGAAGACTGGAAGCCGGCCTGCTGCGAGGCGCTGAACGCTCGCAGCGGCTACTCGTGGCAGCGCGGCATCGGTGTCTACACCGAGTACCGTGACGAGATGGTGGTCAGCTTTGTCGGCCGCATGCAGCAGGGTTACGTGAAGATCGGCTACCGTCTGCGTTGCGAGACGCCGGGCCGCTTCCACGCCCTGCCGGTCCAGGCGTATGCGATGTACGCGCCGGACCTGAAGGCCAACAGCGCCGAGGCGATCATCGTCGTCAAGGACGCCGACAACCGCTGATCCATCCGGACAGCGACCTGTGAGACGACGCTACGCGGCCCGCATGCACCATGGTGTGTGCGGGCCGCGGTCGTAGCCTGCGGAACATCGCAGCGGATTCGCTCGTGCTACACTTTGAGCGAGCGCCGCGGAGTCGAGACACCGATGACCCGCATCAATTCCATCAGATTCCAGAACTTCCGCTGCTTGCGCGACTGCGTATTGCCGTTGGAGCGCATGACGTTGCTGATCGGCCCGAACGGCAGCGGCAAGAGCACAGCGCTGTTGGCGCTGGAGTATGTTGGGCGATTGCAGACTGGTCGCGCGAATCTCGTCCCCGCGCACAGTGCGGTGGCCCACGCAGGCGGTCTTTCGCAGGATGTTGCCGTGGAGCTGTCGATTCGACACCCGCCGACGATCATGAAATGGGCCGCGAATACCGCAACGCCGTCGGTCATACCAAAGCCGCAGGGTCAGACGTTTGGAATCCTGAGCGGCATTAGGCTCCATCACCTCGACGCACGGGTGCTTGTTCGCCCGTCCAAGCTCGCGCGACGGCCCGCCCTGGGCGCATACGGCGAGAATCTGCCGGCAATCCTCGACTACCTGCGGGGTGAGTTCCCGGAGCGGTTTGACGGCCTGCAGGACGAGTTGACACGCTGGTTGCCGGAGTATGACCGGATCCTGCTCCCGTCCACGGACAGTTCCGAGAAGGGGTTCGCGTTGCGTACTACGGGCGGCCATACAATTGACGCGACCTACCTTTCGGAAGGCACGGTGCTGGCATTGGCGTTGCTCACCATTGTGTGGCTGCCGGAGCCTCCATCCGTGCTCTGCCTCGAAGAACCCGATCGCGGCATCCACCCGAGGCTGCTCAAGGATGTGCAGCAGGCACTTTATCGCCTCACCCATCCTGAGGCATTCGGCGAGACCCGTCCGCCGGTCCAGGTAATCGCGACCACGCACTGTCCGTACCTGCTGGATCTGTATCGAGATCACCCGGAAGAGGTCGTCGTCGCCAGCAAGGACGGACTCGACGTCAGCTTCAAACGGCTGGTGGACATCCCCAACTACGAGTTCCTGGTGCGCGACTCGCACCTTGGCGAGGCCTGGTACTCGGGCGTGCTGGGTGGCGTGCCGCAATGACGCTGCGCCTGGCCATCGCTTGCGAATCGCCGCGACACGACGGGTTGATCATCCGGCGCATTCTCGAATACATGCTTGGCGACCAGGTCACATTCGTCGACCACAAGCTGCCTGAACGGGTGAGCAGCCGATCGGGTGTGTTGACCCACGCAACATTGGTCGCCAAGCAGATTCACCTGGAGACCGACGCCGACGCGCTGCTCGTGGTGGCCGACCTGGATCAGGATGCGATCCCGCCGGCGGGAGCAAACCTGGTTGAACTCACGGCAGACGACTGCGCCCAGCAGGTTGCAGGCGACTCGCTCTGGTGCCAGCTCGCGACGCAGGTGCGGCGCGGACTGGCCAACGCGCCGCCGCGGGCGATGAGCGACAAGGCGCTCCGGTTTGTGATCGGCGTTTCCATTCCCGCCATCGAGGCATGGCTGCTCTGTCCCGATTGGGACGAGATGAAGTGGCGCCAGTACAGCGTCGCGCACCCCGATGTGAACAAACAACGAACAGAGAAGAAGCGCATGAAGGTCACTGTGTACGGACCTGGCGCTGATCGGCGGCCGCCTCGTACCGCGCAAGTCGACGCTGCGTTTGACAGCCTGATCAGCAGCAAACGGATCGATGAACTCGCCGAACGCTTCCCACTCGGCATCGGGCAAGTCGTTGATCGGCTGAGGGCGATAGCCGCTGAGGCATGAAGATCGGCTTGGCGTCTCCGCCAACAGCGCCGAGGCGATCATCGTCGTCAAGGACGCCGACAACCGCTGATCCATCCGGTCAGCGACCTGTGAGACGACGCTACGCGGCCCGCATGCACCATGGTGTGTGCGGGCCGCGGTCGTACAATGGCCGGTCCTCACCATCAGTTCAGTGGAGCGTTCCGATGACCGACGCGTCTCCAGTCATCACCGGCGTCAAGATGATCTCGGTGTACGCCGTCGACTTCGAGGCCTCGCTGGCCTTCTACCGCGACACGCTCGGCCTTGCCGACATCACGCCGATGGGTCCGAAGGCTGCGCTGATCCACCTCGGCACCGGCAGCGACGACGAGCGCACCGGCATGATGCTGATCGGCGGCAACACCCCGCCACCGGCGGACTGGAACGACGGCAAGCCGGCCCGCACGACGTTCGCGTTCGAGGTTGCATCGGTGCGCGCCGTGTTCGACCGCCTGAAGGCTGCCGACGTGCGCCTCGAAGCGGACGAGCCGATGGACATGGGCGACGACCACGCATGGTTCGTCGCATTCGATCCGTCCGGACTGCGCGTGGAGTTCCACGGCCGCGCCTGACCGTGTTCGTGTTGCACGGCATCACTCGCGCGGTACCATCCGGCCACGATCAACCGCCAACGCCGCTACCCGAGGCCCCCACCATGAGTGCTCCCCGTTACGCGCCCGCGGCCGCCTTCGCCACGCCGGTTCTGTCGATTGGTACCTGGCTGCTCGTGCTGCTCGTCGCGGCCATCATCGCGGCGCTGGTAGCCGTGG
>JBFWQT010000021.1:0-31509 GCA_050249295.1 Planctomycetota bacterium | reverse complement strand
ATTGGTGGTGCACTTCCCCATCGCCCTGCTGATGCTCGTTCCGCTATTCCTGTTGGTCGCGTTGGCAGTGCGCAGGCACCGCATTGCGTTCGCGCTCTCTGCCTTGATGCTGATGGCGATTGGCACAGTCAGCGTCTGGGTCGCCATGAACACCGGCGAAGCAGCCGAAGACGTTGTCGAACCCCAAGGGGTACCCCACGCTGCGATCGAAGTGCACGAAGAACTGGCGGAGACCACGCAGGTACTGTTCACTGTGCTGACGGCCGTGTTCGCCGTGCTGCTTGCAGTCCCGCTGGCCCGCCGGAAACCGCTGGAAGGCAAGGTGCCGGTGATCGTCGGTTTGGTGTTTCTGCTGGTGTTCTGCGGCAGTCTGGTTCAATTGGCAAACACGGCGCATGCGGGCGGCATGCTGGTTCACAAGTATGGTGCGCGTGCATGGCCCGATGCTCCCGATGGCAATCTCGGCGCGCCCGGACCCGACTCGGGCAGTCAACCCGCCACGCACGACGACGACTGATCCGATTCGACGGCCCAGGGTGCCACACTGTGGGTTGGCCGGGCATACCCGTATCGCTCCGAAGTCGCGGGTGATCCGGGTTCGTACCGTCCGATCCGCCGCCGTCTGCATGACGGCGGCGATGGTCGTCGAGCCTCGTTCGCAGCAACCGCCCGACGGAATATTCACCCGGCATCGCGCCGCCCTCGACGGCAGATTGGTGCAGAGCATGAGCCGACACCCGCGATTGAGGCCATTGTCCCGCGACCATCATGGGGCGCTGGTTCAGGCACGCCGACTTCGGCAGGCCGCCGATTCGGACTCCCCGCTGGAACTGGCGTCCGCCGTGCAGGAATTTGCGCGCGCCATCCCGGAGATACTCGACCACTTCGAGGCAGAGGAAACGTACCTGCTGCCACTGGTCGAGAATGACGAACTGGTGCAACGCCTGGTGACCGAACACCGGCAGTTGCGAGCCACAATGCAACAGTTGGCCGCTGTGGCGGCGGGCGAGAACGGCGAGGCGCATCCCGATACCGCTCGCTCGTTCGGTGAGCAGTTGGCGGCGCATGTTCGCTGGGAGGAGTCGGAACTGTTCACCTGGATCGAGCAGCACGTGTCGGTCGCGCAGATCGAGTCTCTGGCAGAGCCGATGCGAGCACTCGAACAACGGCGTGGCCGCCCGGATCGGATCAACGACGACTGAGAATCTCGAACTGTTCTACTCCGCTGGCGGCCGGCCTCGTGAGACCTGACATCATCCAACGTCGCGGAATGCCTCACGCTTTCTCACCCGCTATGCTCCGGTGCTACCGTGCGGCCGGACCGCGAGTGGACGCTGCATGGCCGCATTCGTAGCGTGGACGGACGACTGGGACTGTGACAACCGTGGTCGCAGCACCGCCGCTACCTGGACCAGCCGGGTGGTTAGAACACGAAACACTGGACCCATGACAACTGAATCGACGTCCGGAGCGAAGTCCTACAACGCCTATCAGAGCGCGCAGGCCCAGTTTGATCGGGCAGCCAGTCTGATCGGTCTCGACAAGCCGATGTGCGACCTCCTCCGGGAGCCAGTCCGCGAGTACTCGTTTGCAATTCCGGTGCGGATGGATGACGGAACTTCCCGCGTGTTCCGCGGGTTTCGTGTGCAGCACAACGATGCGCGTGGGCCGGGCAAGGGAGGGATCCGGTTTCACCCGCAAGAGACGTTGGACACCATCCGCGCGCTGGCGATGTGGATGACCTGGAAGTGCGCACTGGTGGACATTCCACTCGGCGGCGCGAAAGGCGGCGTGGTCTGTGATCCCCACAATCTCAGTGCGCGGGAACAGGAGCAGATCTGCCGGAAGTGGGTGCGTCAGATCGTGCGAAACGTCGGGCCAGCCACCGACGTGCCGGCTCCGGACCTGATGGTGTCTTCCCAGCACATGCTGTGGATGCTGGACGAGTACGAGGCTATCGTCGGCAGCCGGGCTCCGGGCTTCATCACCGGAAAGCCCGTCGGGCTGGGTGGCTCAATGGGGCGGACGGAGGCCACAGGCTACGGCGTGGGCTTCATGGTGCGGGAAGCGCTGAAGGTGCGTGGCCTGCGGGCGGTGGACACCGTGGCAAGCGTACAGGGCTTCGGGAACGTGGCGCAGCATGCGATCCGCCTGTACCAGCAGCTCGGAGGAACCGTGATCGCGGTAGCGTGCTGGGATCAGACGGATCAGAAGGCGTACACCTACCGCAAGAAGGACGGTATCGACCTGGATGTGTTGCTGCCGATTACAAGCCGGTTCGGAGGCATCAACCGCACAAAGGCGGCAGACCTGGGCTACGAGGTATTGCCGGGCGACGCGTGGCTTGCGCAGGAAGTGGACATCCTGATTCCCGCCGCCTTCGAGAACCAGATTCATGGAGACAACGTCGGGACCATTCACAAGCGCGTGAAGATTCTCGCGGAAGGAGCGAACGGCCCCACGACGCCCGAGGCGAACGAGGTTCTCCGCGAGCGTCAGGTCTTCATTCTGCCCGACTTCCTTGCAAACGCAGGCGGAGTGACTGCCAGCTACTTCGAGCAGGTTCAGGGCAACATGAACTACTACTGGGGCAAGGACGAGGTGCTCGGCAAGCTCGACGTCAAGATGACGGCAGCATTCATCGCCGTTCAGGAATTGGCCGACCGCGAGAAGCTCTCGATGCGGGACGCGGCGTACGTCATTGCCATCACACGGGTCGCAGAGGCCTGTCGGGAACGCGGCTGGGTCTAGTCGACCGACGCCTGATCCGCTGACCCACTCAACTGCCTGAGACCACGCGATGCCTGCCGAACGACCGCTGGACGAGATGCTTGCAGCCCTGCAAGAGCGAGCCAAGGAACTGACCTGCCTCTACCAGGTCGACGACATTCTGGGTCGCAGAGGAACCAGTATCGACGAAACCCTGCAGGGCGTCGCCGATGTGATTCCGCCGGGATGGCAGTACCCGGAGGTCTGCCAGGCGCGGATTGTCTACAAGGAGCAAGTCTTCGAGTCTCCCGGCTACGCTCCCAGCGCATGGGTTCTGAGCGCGCCGCTACTCGAGGGAGACAACGCAATCGGCGAGCTTTCGGTTTCGTACACCACCGAGAAACCAGGCCGGGATGAAGGCCCGTTTCTCTCCGAAGAGCGTCGCTTGCTGGCCACACTGGCGGATCGCGTCAGCCAGTTCCTGACGAAGCATCAACAAGGACGAACCGCGCCAGAGTGGGATTCGCCGGACGATGCCTTCCCGGCCAGAGGGCGGCACGAGTGGACGGTGATTCTGGACTTCCTTCGACAGACCGATCGGTCGCTGCTGCTGCGAGTGGCGCGACGGATGATCAACGACCTGTGCTGGCACGGCGTGGAGGAAGCTCAGGTGCTGATACAGGCGTTCTCCCCTGCCGGGTCCGACCGGGATGAAGACCTGACCTACGAGAACCGGCCCGTCGCCCGCCGGGAGATGATGCAGACCGAGGCGTTGATCGAGCGGACCTTTGACATTGCCGAGCGGAACCTGAGCGAACAGAACATCATCCGGCGCATCCAGCAGTGGATCAACGAGGACAAGGTCGGGAACCTGGCGGCCCTGCTGGAACGCACGGACAGTCCGCTGGAGGCAATCACCGGCGCGCTCGCCAGGTACAAACAGTCGATGGTCGATGAGTCGCAACTGACTCAGGCAGTGCAGTCCCAGTTGCGCGTTTCGCTGCTCAGACGGTTCTTCCTGGAACGGCTCGACTTCCTCAACACCGCGAAACACCACGTAACGGTCGCTGATCTCGAGGAACTCGTCCATCGCATCGTTGCACCGTCCGGGGGGAGGGGCAAACTCGGCGGGAAGAGCGCCGGGCTGTTTGTCGCGTCGAAGATCGTGAATGTCGCTGCGGAGTCCATGGAAGTCCTTCGGGGTATCCGCACCCCGAACACGTGGTACGTGAGTTCCGACGCCATTCTGGAGTTCATCCGGTCGAACGAACTGGAAGGCCTCTACAACCGCAAGTACATGCGTGTTGACCAGATCCGGCAGGACTACCCGCACATCGTTCAGCTGTTCAAGAACTCGCAGTTTCCGAAAGAGCTCACAAAGGGCCTTTCGATGGCGCTGGACGAATTCGAGGATCGTCCGCTGATTGTGCGCAGTTCCAGCCTGCTTGAGGACGGCACGGGCGCAGCGTTTTCAGGCAAGTACAAGAGCCTGTTCCTGGCCAATCAGGGAACAAAGCGCGAGAGGCTGGGCGCGCTACAGGAAGCCATCGCCGAGGTATACGCCTCGATCTTCGGACCAGATCCAATCGAGTATCGGGCGGAGCGCGGCCTGCTGGATGTTCACGAAGAGATGGGGATCATGATCCAGGAAGTGGTGGGGCGTCGCGTGGGCGACTGGTTCCTGCCGTCGTATTCCGGCGTTGCGTTCAGCCGGAATGAGTTCCGGTGGTCGCCACGAATACAGCGCTCAGACGGGCTCGTGCGAATCGTTCCGGGTCT
Source organism: Planctomycetota bacterium (assembly GCA_050249295.1). Classification (GTDB taxonomy): domain Bacteria; phylum Planctomycetota; class UBA8742; order SKZP01; family SKZP01; genus JBFWQT01. Next base: position 27,021 of record JBFWQT010000021.1, on the reverse strand, counting down.
TGGAACGCGGGCGGTCGACCGCTTGAGCAACGACTACCCGGTGATGGTGGCGCCGGGCCAGCCCGGACTTCGCGTCAACGTCACGCCCGACGAGACTGCCCGCTACTCGCCCGGCAAGGCCGACGTGATCAACCTGCGGACCGGCCAATTCGAGACAGTGGAATTCGAGGAGTTTCTCCGGGAAGTCGGCAGGGACTACCCGGACGTCCATCGTGTCGTGTCTCGATGGAAGGATGGACAGCTGAGCCGCCCGATGGCGCTCGGCGCGGACTACGCATCAGGTGCGTACGTGGTCACCTTTGAAGGGTTGATTGCGGACACGCCGTTCGTGCCTCGCATCCGAGCCCTGCTGGAAGTCCTGGAAGAGAAGCTCGGATACCCGGTTGATCTCGAGTTCGCAGCGGACGGAGAGGACCTGTACCTGCTTCAGTGTCGCGCGCAGAGCTACGCACCCGAGGCGGCTCCCGCACCGATCCCGCGCAACCTGCCACGCAAGAGTGTGCTCTTCACTGCGAAGCGCCACATCTCCAACGGGCGTGCTGCAAACCTGACGCACATCGTCTACGTGGACCCGGAGGGCTATGACGAGCTTCACGATCGCGACACGTTGCTCCGGGTCGGCCGGGCCGTGGGCCGGCTGAATCAGACCCTGCCCAAACGACAGTTCATGCTGATGGGTCCCGGGCGGTGGGGAAGCCGCGGAGACATCAAGCTCGGGGTGTCGGTGACGTATTCGGACATCAACAACACCGCCGTTCTGTCCGAGATCGCGCTAAAACGAGGGGGTTACTCGCCCGACCTTTCATTCGGAACGCACTTCTTTCAGGACCTTGTCGAGGCCGGCATCCGGTACCTGCCGCTGTACCCGGATGAAGACGAGATCGTATTCGACAAGATCTTCCTGACGCGGACGGAGAACCTCCTCCCGCAGTTGCTGCCGGAGTTTGCGGACCTGGAGGAGGTCGTTCGGGTAGTTGATGTCGCCCGGGCAACCGATGGCAAGATGCTGCACGTGCTGATGAATGGCGACCTCGGTGAGGCCGTCGGTGTGTTCGCTGACGCCTGGCGGTCGACCCGGGGGCAAGAACTCGAAGTCGGTACGGCTGAGCCGGTATCCGAGGAACACTGGCGGTGGCGCGAGTTCATGGTGGAGCGAATCGCCGCCGCGCTGGATCGGGAGCGCTTCGGCGTGCAGCAGTTCTATGTGTTCGGCAGCACAGAAAACGGAACCGCTGGTCCCGGCAGCGACATCGACGTTCTGGTGCACTTCCGCGGTGACGAGAAACAACACACCGAACTCGACCTGTGGCTCAATGGGTGGAGTCGGGCCCTGGCCCAGATGAACTACCTGCGGACCGGCTATCAGACGGAGTGGTTGCTTGATGTGCACATCGTTACGGACGACGACATTGCCCGCCGGAGTAGCTTTGCCGTGAAGATCGACGCCATCACTGATGCGGCCCGTCCACTCCTGCCGGAATAGTGGGTCTGCGGTGTGCTGAAGTCCGGGTTGCCGATGGATTGACTCATCCGGTCTGAGACGAAAGTGGATCCGTGATTCCATGCCTCTTCGCAACTGACCTTCACGGCCACATCGACCGATACGAGAAGCTGTTCGAGATAGTGGCCGCTGATCCTCCGGCGGCACTGTTTCTCGGCGGCGATCTGCTTCCGTCCCCCCTGATCCCGCCGTCCGCTGGCGAGCCGCGACATCACGACTTCCTGAACGGCTTTCTCGGCGCCGAACTCGGCCGGATGCGCACGAAGCTGGGCACCCGGTATCCCCGGATCTTTGTGATCCTAGGCAACGATGACGGCCGCTTTATGGAAGCCGCAGTCATCGAGTTGGCAACTCGCGGTGTCTGGACCTACGCGCATGACCGGCGTGCGAGTTTCGGGAGGCATGCGGTCTACGGGTATTCCTGCGTGCCGCCAACGCCATTCCTGTTGAAAGACTGGGAACGGTACGACGTCTCACGCTTCGTGGACCCGGGGTGTGTGTCTCCCGAGGAGGGAAGACGGTCGGTTCCGGTGTCCGAGAGTGAGGCACGGTACGGAACAATTGCGGAAGACCTCAAGCGACTCGTCGGCCAGGATGACGTGCGCGACGCAATCTGCCTGTTTCACACGCCGCCCTATCGCACGGCGCTGGACCGGGCCGCGCTAGATGGCCAGATGGTGGACCATGCCCCGCTGGACGTGCACGTCGGCAGCATTGCGGTGGAGCGCTTCATCAAGGCCCGACAGCCCCTGCTGACTCTTCACGGTCATGTTCACGAGTCCGCGCGCCTCACCGGATCCTGGCAAGACAGGATCGGACGCACGCATCTGTTCGGTGCAGCACACGACGGCCCTGAGCTCTGCCTGGTGCGGTTCGATCCCGAGAACCTCGCCACGGCCAAGCGAGAGCTTCACCCGCTTCGGTGATACTGCAAAAAGTTCTGGTGCGTCAGCCGGTTGTGGCGCACCGGCGCCACTTGTAGGCTTCCGATGTGCTCACTCCGGCACGCAAGACGAACACCATGACGCGCGAACGCATTCTGGCCGGCACATGGGCGCTGGCCGTCACGGCACTACTCGCCGGCGCCATTGCGGCTGGATCACGCAGCCTGGCGGACTTTGATGCGGCGTTGGTTGGCTACACATTCGCCACACTGTTTGCAGCGTTCGGCATCACCTGGCGGCATGCCATGTGGCTGCAGCGTCCTCCCACGCGTCTGTACTGGGTGCGTGGCTGGGCTGCATTCCTGCAGCCCGGGCGTCTGCTGAGCAACGGCCGCGCCCTGCTATCCCGGCTCGTGTTCAACTTCGCGCTCAATCGCCACATCTTCCGACGAGGCCGCCAGCGGGGTGCCGCCCACATGCTGATCATGTGGGGCTGCATCATGGCGTTCGGCATCACCTTCCCGCTGGTCTTCGGCTGGCTGCACTTCGAGACGCCATCCGACGTCCAGCACGCCTACCGAATAGTGGTCGTCGGGATTCCAACGATCAGCTTCGGCGTTGAATCCTGGTTCGCGTTCATCCTGTTCCACGGGCTGGTCTGGTCGGCCTTTCTGGTGATTGCCGGCGTGACGCTGGCTGCCCACCGCCGACTTGCTGACCACGGTGCGGCCGCGTTGCAGGCTTTCGGCGAAGACTTCCTGCCGTTGATCCTGCTGTTCGCCATCAGCGTCACCGGGTTGATGCTGACCGCCAGCTACACCTGGATGAAGGGCTACGCGTACGACTTCCTCGCCATTCTGCATGCGCTCGTCGTGATCCTGTTCCTGCTCTGGATGCCCTTCGGAAAGCTGTTTCACATCATCCAACGGCCGGCGCAATTGGGCGTCAGCTTCTACAAGGATGTCGGAGTCGCGCACCAGGCCAATTGCACGCGGTGTCACAAGCCGTACGCGCCGCAACAACAGATCGACGACCTGATCAAGGTGGAGCGCCAACTCGGCTATCGCTACGAACTGGAATCGCCCTCCCCCGCGTTGGATGACGCGACACACTGGCAGCAGGTCTGTCCGGCGTGTCGGCGGTCGTTGCTGGTGCTGGCCCAGGGCCAGCGTTGGCAGCACACGGACAGTGCAGATCACCCCGAGCATCAACATGGCTGAGCTTCCTGCCAGTACCGAACAGATGGCCGCTGCATTCGGGCCACACGTTGCGGTTTCTGCCGGTCAGCGCCTTCGTAGCAACGTCGAGCCGGACCGCATTGTGAACACGCACTGCTGCTTCTGTGGCCAGCAGTGTGGCATCGGCCTGAAGGTCAAGGACAACGAGGTCATCGGCTTCGAGCCCTGGTACGACTTCCCATTTAACAAGGGCAAGCTCTGCCCGAAGGGCGTGAAGCGCTACCTCCAAGGCAGCCATCCGGACCGACTGCTGCAGGCCCACAAACGCGACACGGCTGCACCCGGTGGGTTCCGCCCGATCAACTATGCCGCGGCGGTGCAGGAGACGGCGGGCGCGATCAAACGCCTGCAGGAGCAACACGGGCCGGACTCCGTCGCGATTCTCACCGGCGCGAGCCTGACCACCGAGAAGGCCTACCTGATCGGCAAGTTCGCGCGTGTTTGTCTGCGCACCGCCAACATCGACTACAACGGCCGGTTGTGCATGGTCAGCGCGGGTGCCGGCAACAAGCTGGCGTTCGGGGTGGATCGCGCCGCCAACTCGTGGGCCGACATCCTGAAGTCGCAGATGATCTGGGTCAGCGGCGCCAACGTCGCCGAGTGCGCACCGATCACCACCGACTACATCTGGCAAGCCCGCGAGCATGGCGCCAGGCTGATCGTGGTGGATCCGCGGATCACGCCGATCGCACGCAACGCCGACCTGTTCCTGCCGATCCGCCCCGGTCGCGACTCCGCGCTGTTCAACGGCGTGCTGCACCTGATGATCCGCAACGACTGGCTGGATCACGACTTCATCAAGCAGCACACCGTTGGCTTCGAGGCGGTATCGGAAGAAGTCGCCGAGTGGACGCCGCAGCGAACGGCCACCGTCACCGGCATCGCCTCGCGCCTGATCGAGCAGGCCGCGGAAATGTGGGGCACCACCTCGTCCAGCTTCTTGATGCACGCGCGCGGCATCGAGCATTCGTCGCACGGCGTGCAGAACGTGCTCGGCGCCATCAACATCGTGCTGGCCAGTGGTCGCATCGGCCGCGAGGGCTGTGGGTACGCCACAATCACCGGGCAGGCCAACGGCCAGGGCGGGCGGGAGCACGGCCAGAAGTGCGACCAGCTGCCCGGCATGCGCGACATCACGAATCCGGCGCATCGCGAGTTCATTGCCGGCATCTGGGGAGTCGAGGCCGACGACTTGCCTGGCAAGGGCGTGGACGCCTACGAGATCTTCCGCAAGGTGGACTCGGGCGAGATCAAGGGACTGATCAGCATCTGCTTCAACCCGAAGATCAGTCTGCCGAACAGCGACTTCATTGCCGGCGCGCTGGACAAACTCGAGCACTACACCGCGATCGACTTCTTCATGAACGAAACGGCGCGGCACGCTGATGTGGTGCTGCCGGGTTCGCTGCAGGAAGAAGACGAAGGCATCGTGACGACCGCCGAGGGGCGCGTGGTGCGCATCCGGCAAGCCATCACTGCACCGGGCGACGCGCGCCCGGACTGGCAGATCATCCAGGACCTGGCCGCGGCACTTGGCCGGCCGCATGGCATGCAGTTCCAGTCGGCCAACGCCATCTTCGAAGAGTTGCGACGCGCAACGGAAGGCGGTCTGGCCGACTACTCCGGCATGACGTGGGACCGCCTGGACGCCGAGAACGGCATCTTCTGGCCGTGCCCGTCGGTCAAGCCCGGCGAGCCGCCGCACCCCGGCACACCGAGGCTGTTCGAGCCGGGCTCGTACAACCCGGTGGCCAACGGCGCTGGCCCGTTCTACTTCGCCGATGGCAAGGCGCGCTTCAACGTGGTGAAACATCAGTTGCCTGCCGAGGATGTGGACAACGACTACCCGGTGATTCTCACGACCGGCCGCGTCGTCAGCCAGTTCCTGTCGGGCACGCAGACGCGCCGGATCGGGCCGCTGGTCGATCAGTGCCCGGAGCCGTACGTGGAAATGCATCCGCGGTTGGCCAGCCAGCTGAACATCGCCGACGGCGACTGGACGATCATCGAGTCACGCCGCGGCGCACTGACGCTGCGGGCCAAGGTGGTCACCAGCATCCGGCCGGACACCGTTTTCATCCCGTATCACTGGGCTGGCGACAAGAGCGCCAATCGGCTGACGAACGCCGCCCAGGACCCGATTTCACGTATCCCGGAGTTCAAGGCCTGCGCCGTGCGCCTGCGGAAGGCGCCTGCTGCACCGTCGTACAGCACGACCCTGGAACCTCAACAGTGAACCGCCCGGAGAGGTGTCATGCCGGTACCTGACAATGCCCTGTTCGTTGTGGACCCCGCCCGATGTATCGGTTGCCAGGCGTGCGTGCAGGCGTGCAGCGAATGCGACACGCACAAGGGCACGTCGATGATTCACCTCGAGTATGTCGATCGCTCGCACTCCGTGCAGACCGCGCCGGTGATCTGCATGCATTGCGAGAGCCCCACCTGCGCCGAGGTGTGCCCCGCCGATGCCATCAAGAAGACGGCCGACGGCGTGGTGCAGAGTGCGCGCAAGGCGCGGTGCATCGCCTGCAACAACTGCGTGCTGGCGTGCCCGTTCGGCGTGCCCAAGATGCGCGTCGAGATCGAACTGATGATGAAATGCGACATGTGCTACGACCGCACCAGCATCGGGCTCAAGCCGATGTGCGCGTCCGTATGCCCGAGCGGCGCGCTGCTGTTCGCTACTCGCGATGAGGTGCGCGAGCTGCGGCCAAAATCGCAGCCGATCAACTCGTTCACGTTCGGCCGGCAAACGGTGAACACCAAGGTGCACATGATGGTGCCGGCCGACGACCGCGACGACCCGATTGCGGTGTCGAGCGGTGATGGACGCCCAACCGGCAACATCAACTCGCTCGATGATCTGCTGGATGATCCAGACTTCCGCCTGCCTGACCAGGGAGCTTGATATGCCCGATCGCACGGATCCAACTGGCCAGGACCATCGGACGACCGCGCCGGACGGGCGCCCGATGAGTGAGCAGCCAGCGTGGCGCCAGGACTTCCCGATTGATGTGCCGCAGGAAGACTACGTGTCGCGCCGCGACTTCACGAAGTTCCTGGTGCTGACCAGCATGGCGTTCACGGTTGGCCAGTTCTGGATCGCCGGCAGCAGCGGCAGTTCCGGCCCCGAGCCCGAGAAGGCCATCCTGCCGCTGGACGACCTGCCCGTCGGCGGCGCACATCACTTCGAGTATCCGACGGCGGATCGGCCGTGCCTGTTGCTGCGGCCGGACGCCGACACGCTGGTGGCGTACGATCAGCGCTGCACTCACCTGTCGTGCGCCGTGATCCCCGACACCGAATCCGGCAAGCTGCTCTGCCCGTGCCACCACGGCTCGTTCGACATTCACACCGGCCGTCCGCTCGCCGGTCCGCCGCGCCGCCCGCTGCCTGGCATCCGCCTGGAGGTTCGCGACGGAGTGATCTGGGCTGTCGGCATCGAACTCCGCACCGTCTGACTGATGATCGGCCGCATCATGCCTCGCATAGCCTCACGCCAGCAGCGTCTGACCATGATCTACGGCATCTGCTGCCTGGTCCTGATTCTGGTGATCATGCAGCTGTGGCTGCTGACGGCCACCATGAACGCCTGGCTGGGCGGAGACCACGCCGTCGTATGGCCCGCCGCGTTCGTCAGCCTGGGTTGCTTCGCAATCAACCTGCTGTTGTTGCGTTTGCTGTACCGTGTAGGCTGAGAACGGCCGCGTCCGTGTTGACACGCGTCGAGTCGGTCATTGTCGCGCGCCGCTCACGCACGCGGTGAATGGGCGTCCTCGGGTGGGGCGTTGGCCGAGTCCTCGTCCCGGGCGGCTGGAGCATTGGTTGCCTGGCGCCACGGCATGCGCAGCCGGATGAACCGCTGCGGCTGATGGGCATCTTCCAGGCGGCGCCCGTGTGCCGCCAACAGATCACTACGGGAGATAATGCCTGCAATCTGGAACGGCGCATCGCGTGTCACAACTGGCAGCCGGCCTACTGTGTGGCGCACCATGTGATCGGCCGCCTCGCGCAGGCTGCAGTCATCGTAGATCAGAACGGGGGGCCGATGGATGAGGTCGCCAATCCGGGTATCCGGCGTAACGCCGGGAGCCAGCAGATCTCGACGTGTGAGGACTCCCTTCAGAACGCCATTCGAGTCGAGCACCGGGAAGCCTTGATGCTGGCTACCGGGTTCGTTGCTGGAGAGCCAGCGTTGGACTTCCGCGACCGTCTGATCGGCGAGCCGGGTGACCACCGGTCGACTTGCAGAGTCGCGCACCGCAACAGTGGAGAGAAAGTCGGCGGAGTACTCGTCCGGCACACGGATCCCGCGCCGCTCGATCTTCTCGGTCATGATTGTGGTGCGCATCAGCAGTGTGGATGCGAGGTAGGCGGCTGTGCAGCCCCCCAACAGTGGCAGCAATCCAAGTGGTTGCAGGGTGGTCTCGAACGCGAACACCACTGACGCCAGCAAGGCGCGGGACGCCCCGGCAAACATTGCCGCCATTCCCACCAGTGCTGCCACTGCCGGGTCAATCCCGGCGCCGGGAAACCAGTGCGCCGCCAACACGCCCAGGATCGCCCCGAGTGCGCCACCAATGGTGAATAGTGGCGCAAGTGTTCCGCCGGAGGTGCCGCTGCCAAGCGATATGCACCACGACGTGAACTTGAGCACACAGAGCCAGAGCAACAGCGACGTAATCGGCTCCGTGGACATGGCATCGCTGATATTCCGGTAGCCGACGCCGAGCGTGCGCGGCTCGATGAACCCGACCACGCCAACGGCGATGCCGCCGATGGCTGGCCACCACATCCAGTGAATTGGCAAGCGCTCGAAGGCATCTTCGACGAAATAGACGGCGCGAGTGACCCCCACTGCCGCGACGCCGATCAGAGCTCCCAGCGCCACGTAGGCAGCAATCGCAGCACCGGTCGGTTGTGCCGGCACAGACATGACAAAGAACGGATGGATGCCGCCGTCGATCATGGCCCGGCCGGCAGCTGCGGTACAGGCTGCAAGTGCAACGGGGATGAGCGACACCGCACGAAGCTCGAACAGCAGCAGTTCGACCGCGAGCAACGTAGCTGCCACCGGACTGCCGAACGTAGCCGCCATTCCAGCCGCTGCTCCTGCCGCCAGTAGTGTCTTCCGCTCGCCTGCGGTCGTGCTGAGAATCTGACCGATCAGGGAGCCAAGTGCGCCGCCGGTGGCAATAATCGGCCCTTCAGCACCGAATGGGCCCCCGGTGCCGATTGCAACAGCCGACGACAATGGCTTGAGAAACGTGAGCCGAGGGGGGATCTTGCTCTGGTTGGTGAGCACCTGCTCCATCGCCTCGGGAATCCCGTGGCCGCGGATAGCGCGGGAGCCATAGCGCGCCATCAGACCGACGATCAGTCCCCCGACAACCGGAATCCCGATCATCCACACCGCGATCGGTTGGTCGATCAGCGCGACCGGTTTGAACGAGATCTCGCCGAAGAAGCACACCCGGGTGACAAACGAGATCAGATGAACCAGCAGTTCGGCAGCGCCGACCGCCACCATGCCGAGCACAACTGCGAGGAAGCAGGCGCGCAGGGAACGCCGGTCCATGCGCGCTGTTCGCATCGGCAGTTCGACTGTGCGCAGGGCCGATGCCAGCGAGGGCGCAACGGGGAGACCGTCAGTGGTGGAGGTGGCCTCGACAGGCTCGTGCGTCATGGTGATTGCCATCCGGATCCTGCCACGAGCTATATCTCAACGCCGTGGGTGCGTCGCAACACCCCGTAGTGGCAGCAGCGTCGTTGCGGATGCACGCCGTTTGTTCGACGCGCGAACACGAATGCCTCCTGACGGCGCATCTGTCCAGGCCACCCCTGTTGGCGCAGGACGAGCCGATCAGGTGCTGGAGCTCACCGGCCCGTGCGATGGCGTCGGGTTGTGGGACAGCAGTCCGTCTTCCATCTCGAACGTCGTGTCGAACACATCCAGTGAGCGCTGATCGTGGGTCACGACGATGACGCCGCCGCTCTGCTCGTGAGCCACCTGGCGGAACAGCTCCATCACCTGGCGACCGTGATGGCTGTCCAGCGCGGCAGTGGGTTCATCTGCCAGGATCACCTGGGGCTTGTTTGCCAGGGCACGGGCCACGGCCACTCGCTGCTGCTGCCCGCCGGAAAGCATGGCCGGAGCGTGGTTGGCACGGTCACCGACGCCCAGGTAGTCGAGCAGTTCCATCGCCCGCTTCCGGGCCGCCCGGGACGACTGACCATTGAGTTCCATCGCGATCTGCACGTTCTCCCTGGCGTTGAGGAACGGGATGAGGTTCGACTTCTGGAACACGAAGCCGATGTGCGTGCGGCGGAACGTGCGCAGGTTGACCAGGGCGCGTGAGCCATCCATCACCAGTTGACCGCCGATGACAATGCGGCCGGCGGTTGGCGGATTGATCAGGCCGATGGCCGTGAGCAACGTGGACTTGCCTGAGCCGCTCGGACCGAGCAGGGCGACGACTTCACCGCGGCGTACAGTCAGCGAAACGTCGCGCATGCCGACGACTTCGGTGTTGCCGCTGCCGTAGATCTTCGTCAGCTCCTGCGCTTCGATTGCGGGTACGTCGGTCATGGGAACCTCAGGACGACAACGCTTCGTTGGGCTGGACGCGCATGGCTTTCCAGATCCCCAATACTGAGGAGAGCACTGAAATCAGCAGGACAATGACGGCGAGCTGGATCATGTCCTCCTGCATCAGAATGACGCGTCGCGGGAAACGGGGGAACACCCACTGGCCGAACCCCCATGCGATCCCGTATCCGAGCCCGCCAAGTAGCAGGGCTTGCTGCAGGATCATGCCGAGGATCACCCGGTTCGGGGCGCCGATCAGTTTCAGGAGCGCGATCGCGTGGAGCTTGTCCAGCGTCAACGTGTACAGGATCAGCGCCATGATGATGGTCGAGATGATCGTCAGCAGCACGCGGAACAGACCGATCTGGATCCGTGCCTTTTCGACCGGGCCAGCCAGCATCAGTTGGCGCTCATCTTCCTGCGTATGAACAGTCACGTCTGCCCAACCAGCCAGCGTGGCGGCAACCTCGGCGGGATCGACGCCGGGCTTCACATGCACCAGCACGGCGCCCAGTGCGGGTGGCGCCAGCGCCGGAATCGTTGACGACGTACCTTCAGCGCGTTCCAGCAAGGGGGGCTGCGTCCGGCTCAGGTCGATCTGGTCCGCCCTGTCGCGCCGCGCTGCTCGCTCAAGACGGATGGCTTCGCCCGGCAGACTGAACTGAACGGCCTGGGCGTCAGGAGCCGTGAAAAACGCCAGCCCGTTGCCGCCCGAATCGATCATCCCGCTGGTCAGACCCACCACGGTGTAGACGTCATTCCCGATCGCCAGCCGCTCGTGCAGATCGAGACCCAGTGTCCGGTCCGCAATTATCTCGTAGTGACTCTGAGACAACGGCCGTCCCGACATCAGCGGAAGCCACTCGCCACGGTCAACCGGCCAATCCAGGCCCAGCACAGCGATCCGCAGTGGCCTGCCATCACGCACTCGCTGGATGGTGTGGTAGACGAATCGGCGCACCTGTGCGACGCCGGCAACCGACGCGACACGCTCCGGCAGGTTGGCCGGCACCCGTGACGCCTCGGCAAATGGACCGCGGGTATCCCGCTGCACCACCCAGAGATCGGCATCCAGCTTGTCGATCAGCAGCGTGGCATCGCCGATGATGCCGCGATAGATGCCGCCCATGCCCATCACGATCATCAGCAACATGCCGATGCCCGCCGCGGTCAGTGAGAAGCGTCCCAGGCTGTGCCGGATGTCCTTGGCTGCAAGATTCACGGCCCCACCCTCTGGCCATCTGCCAATGGGGTGCTGCCGGTCGGCGCAACAACCACGTCGCCGCTGGACAGCCCTTCCGTGATCTCGGCAACCTCCGCGCCTTGCATACCCAATGTGACCAGCTGCCATCGGGCACGACCGTCCACGTCGACGAACACGCCAGACTGGCCGTTGCGCCAGAAGAGGAACCGAACGGGCACCACCACGTCGGCCTGCTTGCGTGCCGCTTCAATGTAGACTTCGGCGCGCTGGCCAACGGACCAGTTGGTGGGCAACTTCTCCGGCGCAACGTCCACAGGGGTCTCGCGGGTCTCGCGGTCCGTCTCCCGACCCAACCGGACCACCTTGCCAGCAACCGGCTGGTCGGGTTCCGAACGAAACACCACTCGTGCGGGTTGCCCCGGCTTCAAACGGGCCACCTGCGTCTCGTCTACCCACGCCCCCACCCACATCTCGACAGTCGACACCAGGGAGAGGATCGAACTTCCCGGAACCACCACGTCGCCAGCGTTGCGGTCACGCCGCGTCACGACCCCATCGAACGGTGCCCGGATGACGGCATCCTGAAGCCGGGCTTTGCGGAACTCGAGCATCTTCTCGGCGGCGGCCTGCTGTTTGAGACCTTCAATGACGGCTGCATCCGCACGGGACTGACCGGCACGCGCGACGGCCAGGCCCTCGACTGCCTGGTCATACTCTTCCTGCGGGATGGACTTCGCGGCGAGCAGCTTCTGCCTCCTCTTCTCGACCGCGTCCGCAAGATCCAGATTGGCCCGGGCATGGAGCACATCGGCCTGCAAACGCACCACACCCGCCATGCGTGCGGCCACATTGGCTTCCTCGATTTCGACCTCGCGCTTGAGATCCTGGTCATCCAGCCTTGCCAGAACCTGCCCCGCCACGACGAGGTCTCCTTGATCCACCTCCACCGTGGCCAGGCGTCCGGGGATCTTGGTGCTGACCACGGCCTTTGTGTGGGCATCCAGTGTGCCCGTGCCCATCACCTCGACGACCACTTCACCAGCCGAAACCGCGTGCCGCTCAACCGCAACGGGGACGAACTTCAGCCAGTAGACAACTGCCCCGGCCAGCGCAACGAGCAGGGCAACCTTCACAACAGCAAGGAATCGCGGGACCAGGCGCTTCCAACCACTCTTCGGCATCTGGGGCTGTTCCATCGTGGTCCTGATCTCCGGGGGTCGCCGTGCTGAGTGATGCCGAATGGCGACGGGTCAGGTGGCCAGACTGTCGGCGCACAGGCCGCTGCCGGGCATGCGTTGCGCTCTCTACTGACTGTTCCGCTGAACGCTACTTCGCGATGGTGGCGCGCAGCATCCAGGCGGTCTTCTCGTGAACCACAATACGCTCGGACAGCACTCCTTCGGTTGCCGAGTCGTGCGCCTCGCTGGCGGTTGTCATCAACGCCCGCGCGTTGCGCGCAACGGTCTCATGGCCGTCAGCGAGTTCCTTGACCATGTCGAGCGCGGCCGGCACACCATCTGCCTCGGGTACGCTGGACAGTTTGGCAAACTGCGAGAACGAACCCGGGGCCGGTGCCCCCAAGGCACGGATGCGTTCTGCGATCTCATCCACGGCCATCGCCAACTCGGTGTAGTGCTCCTCGAACATGAGATGCAACTCGCGGAACATCGGACCCGTGACATTCCAGTGGAAGTTGTGGGACTTCAGGTACAGCGAGTAGGTGTCGGCCAGCAAGTGCGACAGCCCCTCAGCTATGGCCGTGCGATGCTCTTCTTTGATCCCGGTATTCATGCGGTCCTCGGTTGGTGAGCGGGTTGGGTGGACAGGCAACATACATTCTCGCCACAGACCGAACACAGGCCCCCGCTGCTTCAGCCTGGTCGCGTTCGGTGGCGGCTTCACTGCTACGGTCCGATCGCCGCGGATGGGTCCGAACCGGGTTCCGAATCGCTCCGGTTACGGTTCTCGCTCCACTCCAGCCAGTCTTCCCCGAACAACTCGATCGGGTGGGGGGTGCGGATGGTGCCGTTGCCACAGGCCAGGTCACCGGCTGGACAGTAGCGATCACAGCCCCAGCAAATGCGTTCGGGGTGTCGTGGACGTAGTGCGGGTCTGGGCTTTGGCCTGGCCAACTCACTCTCCGGGTGTAGCCCTGTCGGGACCGGGTATGCCTTGGCAAGTAGCCTTTGTAAGTAACCACTTACCAGACGCTGGTCAAGGTGCCGCCGCCTGGTGATGCAATAGCACAGCAGATCAGCCGTGCCGGACGTCGGTCTGAATCGCCGCGACGTAAGTTGCGCACGCTTCGTTGCGGACGGGTTTCCGCGAGAATAGGATCGCTGTGCGGGCACCCGTCCTGCCCGCCATCCGGAGATGCAATGAAGCGGTTCTTCCCCTTGGTAGCCACTTTGCGCGGTCGTCTGGTGCTGCTGGTGTGTCTCTCCACGTTGCCGGCGTTGCTGCTCACCTTCTGGGTTGCCGACAATGAACGCCGGTCCACCATGAAGCGAATGGAGGACGATGCCCGGCACCTGGCAGGGTTGGCGTCGCGGGAGCACGCCCATCAGATCGGCGGCGCGCGCCGGATGGCCGCGCTTCTGGCCGGGATGCTGGAGACCGCGACCGGCCGTACGTTGATGTTTGACACGCCGGAGTTCCTGCCCGGCCTGCTGGTCGGCTCGCCGCAGTTCGCCAACATCTTCATCCTCGATGCCGATGGCCGTGTCGTGCGCAGCGCGCATCCGCTGGACCACGACCAGTTGATGACCGACAACCCCGCATTCGTTCGCGCCATCAACTCAACAGAGGTCGAGACGGGCGCGTACGTAATCGGACCGATCGTCAACCGGCCGGTGCTTCATCAGGCGAAGGCCGCACGCGCACCCGATGGCACACTGTTCGGCGTGGTCTTCATCGCGATTGACCTGCGCTGGCTGGATGAACTCGCATCGCAGGTGGAGTTGCCGATCGACTACTCACTGATCATTGCGGATCGCGTCGGCCGGGTTCTCGCGCGCAGTGGCACCGTCGATGGCGCGACCGGCGGTGGTGAGGTGATCCCCGGCCTCCTGGCGATGTCCGACCAACGAGCGGCGCGCATCATCCGCTTGGGATCCGATCAACAGCAACGGCTGTTCGTGTCCGCACCGATGCAAGGTGTGCCCGGGGTCTCTGTTGTGGCAGGCCTCCCGTACGAACGCCTCCAGGGCGAATCGAGCCAGGTGTTCTTCCGTACGCTGGGCGGCCTGGCACTGCTGACGCTGGTGACCCTGCTGTCGGTGCTGGTGGCCGCCGAGGTTTCGATCGTCCGTACGGTCCGTTCCCTGTCGAACGCGGCGCGGCGCTTCGGTGCTGGCGATCTCTCGGCGCGAGCGACGGTCGTCCATGCGAGCGGCGAGCTGCACGAGTTGGCCGACGCATTCAACAGCATGGCCGATACCCTGACGGCGCGGCATCGTGAGCTGACGGCCGCGAAGAGTGGTTTGCGCGCCTTGACCGCGCACCTGCAGATGGCGCGGGAGACCGAAGGCGCGCGGATTGCGCGCGAACTTCACGATGAAATTGGTCAGGTGCTGACCAGCCTCAAGATCGACATTTCCAGTCTGTGTCGGCGCTGCATCCGCGATGGGGGCGGCGACCAGTTGAACGCCACACTGGCACCGGCCACCACAGACATGTGCGCGCGCATTGACGGCGCGGTGGATTTCGTGCGCCGCGTGTCGTCCGAACTACGACCGACTGTGCTCGATCGACTGGGCCTCACAGCCGCTCTGGAATGGCAGGCGCGAGAGATCCAGGAGCGGGCCGGAATCGGCGTCGAGGCTGACCTGGCGGAGGTGGAAGAACCGGTGGACTGGCTGGTTTCTATCACGCTGTTCCGCATCGCCCAGGAAGCGATGACCAACGTGGTGCGCCACGCAGCCGCGAAAACGATCCGGTTGCAACTCGCGGCCGAGGACGACGGGTTTCTGTTGACGATCCGCGACGACGGCGTCGGCATTGACCCGGCCGTGGTGGACGCATCGCGTTCGATCGGCATTCTGGGGATGCGCGAGCGTGCGGCACTGGTTGGCGGAACTCTGGATATCCAGCCGCAGCCGAGCGGTGGCACGATGGTCCTTGCGCGGGTGCCCCGGACACCACACCAGGAGGATGCGGATGCGCTTTCTGCTCGCGGATGACCACGCCATCCTCCGCTCCGGCCTGCGCCGGTTACTGGAGGACGAGTTCGCCGACGTGGAGGTGCAGGAAGTCGGCAGTTGCGACGAACTGATGACCTGCCTGTCCGGCACGCGGTTCAACCTGCTGATTCTGGACATCTCGATGGGCGGCCAGAGCAGCCTGGGTGTGTTGCCTGATATCCGCAAGGCGTACCCGTCGATGCCGGTGCTGGTGTTGAGCATGTACGGTGAACGCCAGTTCGTGATCCGCGCGTTGCGCAACGGTGCGGCTGGCTATCTGACGAAGGAGCGTGCGGCGGACGAACTGCTGCATGCCGTTCGTGTGGTGCTGGATGGCCGCCGGTACATCAACGAGAGCGTGGCCGAGTTGATCGCCGACCACATGGCGGCGGACCTGCCCGAGGTGCCGCACGAGGCCTTGTCGGAACGGGAATACGAGGTCTTCCTGGCGCTGGCGTCCGCTCGCTCCGTGTCGGAGATCGCAGCCGATCTGAACCTCAGCGTGAAGACCGTGAGCACCTACCGCGCGCGGATCCTGGACAAGATGATGCTGGAGACCAACGCCCAGTTGATGCAGTACGCAATCCGGCACGGTCTGGTGACCTGACCCCGCGGCGTAGGACAAACACCGACACACGATTACCGCAAATACTTCGCGCGTTTCGGACCGACACCGATACCGCGCGCGATCGTGCTGGCGCATACTTCCGGCATGAACACGAGCGAGCTCCAATTACAGGTTCCGGACTCGTCGGCTGCGCCGGCCGCGCCTTCCGTCGTCGCGCCGCAGTCGCCGGGTGCCCACCCGTCAAAGCCGTCCGGCGTGTCGCCCCGTCAGGCGCTGCGCCGCCACGTGCATGATCGGCTGGCCGACCTGCACCCGGCCTACTTCGCGATGGCGATGGCCACCGGCATCGTGTCGATCGCCTGCCACCTCTCGGGGCTGCGTGAGTTCGCCTGGCTGCTGCTCTGCATCAACCTCCCGGGCTACGTGATCCTGTGGGGCATGATGCTCACCCGTGCGCTCCTGTTTCCCGCACGGCTGATGGCCGACGCCGGCAACCACCAGCGCGGCCCCGGTTTTTTTACCTGCGTGGCGGCCACGGGAGTTGTCGGCGTGCAAGTCACCATGTTGACCGGCTACATCACGGTCGGCCTGGTGCTGTGGTGGCTCTGCCTCGGGCTGTGGCTGCTGTTCACCTACACGGTGTTTGTGCTGCTCTGCGTTGGCAACAACAAGCCGACCCTGGCCGAAGGCATCAACGGTGGGTGGCTGCTGGGCGTCGTGGCGACGCAATCCGTCTGCGTGCTCGGCTGCGTCCTGTGGCCGGTGCTGGCGGCCGACCCGGATGTCACCGGGTTCCTGCTGCTCAGCTTCTGGCTGTGCGGCGGGATGCTCTACATCTGGATGATTTCTCTGATCTTCTACCGCTACATGTTCTTCCGCTTCTCGCCGTCGGACCTGATGCCGCCGTGGTGGATCAACATGGGCGCCGTGGCGATCTCCACGCTGGCGGGGGCGGGGCTGATCCAGGTCGCCCCGCATTCGCCGATTCTGATGAGCATGTTGCCGTTCATCCGCGGCCTGACGGTCATGTACTGGGCGACTGCTACGTGGTGGATCCCGATGCTGGTGATCCTGTTTGTGTGGCGCCACTACGTCCGTCGCTTTGCGTTCCGTTACGACCCGCTTTACTGGGGCCTGGTGTTCCCGCTGGGCATGTACAGCGTTTGCACGCTGCGCCTGGCCGATGCACTCGGCGCCCCGTTCCTGAGTGTCATTTCCAGGGCGTTCGTGGTCATCGCGCTGGTCGCGTGGCTGCTCACGTTCCTTGGAATGGCTGGCCGGATGCTGCACGTCGTGTTGCTGGCAATCCGTTCCTGGCGGGCCACCGCCGAACCCACGGTCTCCGACCGGAGCCCGAATCCTGACAGGAGAATCCCATGAGCGTTTCCGAAGCTACCGCCGGTGCCATCAATACCCCCTACAGCTACGCCGCCGAGAACGCCGCTGTCGAAGAGCTGCCAGTCGAACGTGTCCACAAGGGTCGCCGACTGGTGATCTCCGGCTTCTGCATCGCCGTGCTCGGCATCTTCATCTACTGCTTCGGTGCCCTTTCCACCGTGCCCGATACCGTCGCTCTGAACGCTGGCGAAACCGCTCCGCTATCACGCTGGGTCATCGTCGGCCTGTCCATGATTGGCACCGGCACGCTGCTGTGGATGATCGGCATGATCCGCCACCTCAACGCATTTCTCGACCTGCCTCACGCCGAGCAGACCAGCGCCCTTGGCGGTTGAGCGGCCAGCTCGCAGAGTTTCCGGCAGGTGACGCTGCGGTTCACCGCCCTGACCTTGTGGACATCTTCCACGCCGCCGGCGTTCTCACACGACCATCTGGAGTGTAGAATCTGACCAGTGGAACACACGCTTCTGTAGATATAGCCGCACGGAGCAGGCGATGGGCAACGAGACGTCGTCGTCGGTCAAGGCGTTCATGGATGCCTTGACCGAGCCTGCAATGCTGCTGTCGGCGGACATGCGGGTCGTTGCCGTCAATGCAGCCATGTGTCGCAGTCTGGGCATGGCAGAAGGTGCCGTGCTGGGACAGAACTTGTTCGGTGTCTTGCCGCCTGAAGTGCGGGAACACCGGGAAGCGCAGTTCCACCGGATACTGGCGACTGGCGAGGGTGTGGTCTTCGAGGATACTCGCGGCGGGCGGCACTTCCTGAACCACATGAGTCCGGCCAGATCGCCCGAGGGCGAAGTAACGGCCGTCGCGGTGTACGCCATCGACATCACCAAGCAGCATCAGGCCGAGCGTGCAATGGCCGAAAGCGAGGCGCGGTACCGGCAGATCGTCACGTCCTGCGCCGAGGGGATCTGGCAGATCGACAGAGACAACCGGACGGTGTTCGTAAACGAGCAGATGGCGCGGATGCTGGGCTACACGGTCGACGAATGCGTCGGGCGTGAACTGTTCAGCTTCATGGACGACGACGGCAAGCTGATCGCGCAGGAGAATCTGCGCCGCCGCCAGGCCGGAATCTCGGAGCGGCATGACTTCCGGTTCGTGCACAAGGCCGGCCACTCGATCTGGGCCATCCTCGCGACCAGTCCGCTGTTCGATGCCTCTGGCCAATATGCAGGGGCAATTGCGCTGGCGACTGATGTCAGCGAACGCCGCTCGCTGGAACAGAAAATCCAGCATGCTCAGAAGTTGGAGAGCCTGGGCGTACTTGCGGGCGGCATTGCGCACGACTTCAACAACCTGCTCGTCGGCATCCTCGGCAATGCAGGCCTTGCGCAGCACGAACTGCCGCCCGGTTAGCCGATCCGGGCATTTCTTCGCGACATTGAAGCCGCCGCCATGGCCGGGGCGGAACTTACCCGGCAGATGCTTGCCTATGCCGGCGTCGACCGGACGGACGTCCGTTCGCTCGATCTCAATGTGCTCATCGCCGAAGTCACACACCTGCTGAAGAGCGCGATATCGCGCAACGCGACGGTCTCATTCAACCTGGCCAACGATCTGCCGAAGGTTCAGGGCGATTCGTCCCAGTTGCGGCAAGTGATGATGAATCTGGTCACCAACGCCAGTGATGCGATCGGTGACGCGCCCGGAGAGGTTTGCATCAGCAGCGGCACGTCCCGGCTGACCGAGGCAGACATCGCGGATATGGACTTCCACGAAGGACTGCAGGCCGGACCGTTTGTTTGGTTTGAAGTGGCGGATGATGGATGCGGCATGGCGCCGGAGACAAAGGCCAACATCTTCGATCCATTCTTCACAACCAAGTTCACCGGTCGTGGCCTCGGCCTTGCCGCGGTACTGGGCATACTCCGGGCCCACGCCGCAGGCGTGCGAATCACCAGCCGACCCGGCAGCGGTAGTGTGTTCCGCGTGTTCCTGTCGCCTGACGCATCCACCGCGCACCCCGAATCACGTCCGGTCGAGGAAACCAGGTGGCGGGGAAGTGGTCTGGTGCTGATCGTCGATGACAACACATCTGCAAGGACCGTGTGCAGTCGCATGGTGGAGCGCCTCGGCTTCTCGGTGATAACCTGCGAAGACGGGGTCGAGGCGGTAGACGCCTTTCGCCAACACCATGAGTCGCTTCGGCTGGTGATGTTGGACCTGACGATGCCAAGGCTGGGCGGTGCCGGGGCATTCGAGCAAATGATGGCCATCAACCCCCGCATCCCGGTTCTGCTGTGTTCCGGGTACACCAACCAGGATGGCGACCCACGTTTCGATCACCCGAGTCTGAAGGCATTCGTGCGCAAACCCTATCGCATCGCGGACCTTGCCCGCACGATCGAGGAAGCACTCAGCGCGTAGTGCAGGCGATGGCGTCAGGCACTGCCTGCTACTTTAGTCTGATGACGGGGCGGTCAGCCTCAGGATTCCGGGAGATCTGCCGCCGCTTCTTGTGGCGAGAGCCGCAGCAGGCGGAGGCCATTGAGGACGACGAGAAGGGAGGCGCCGACGTCGGCGGCAATGGCGGCCCACAGGGCGACGAAGCCGAAGAAGGTCGCGGAGGCAACGAGAAGTTTGAGGCCGAGGGCCAGGGCGATGTTCTGTCGGACTGTGCGCAGGGCGCGGCGGGAGTGGCGAACGAGCCAGGGAAGACGATCGAGGTTGTCGGTCATCAAGGCGATGTCGGCGGTCTCGATGGCGGCATCGGTACCGGCGGCGCCCATTGCGATGCCGAGGGTGGCGCGGGCCATTGCGGGGGCGTCGTTGACGCCGTCACCAATCATCGCGACGGTGCCGTGGCGGGTGACGAGGTCCTCAACGGCGGCCACCTTGTCGGCTGGGAGCAGGTCGGCGCGTACGTCGCTGATGCCGACGCGTTCGGCAATGGCGTTCGCGGCCGATGCGTGATCGCCAGTGAGCAGGGCCACTTCAATGCCTTCGGAATGCAGTACGGCGATGGCGGCGGTTGCTTCGGGACGCGGCAGGTCGCCGAGTGCGATCACCGCGACAGGCTGGTCACCGTGTCCCACAACAACCACCGTACGGCCGTCGGCCACAACACTCGCAATCCGTGTCTGCAGATCGTCGCTGAGCGCATGTTGCTCGGCGGCGAAGCGCGATGACCCGAGCCAGACCTCACGGTCGGCCACGCGGCCGGTGACGCCGCGGCCGGGTACGGCGGTGACATCGGTGGCCGGCGATGAGGAGATGCCGCGCTCGATTGCGTGCTGATGGATCGCCTGTGCGAGCGGGTGCTCACTGCGGGCGCCGAGCGCGGCGGCAAGCGCGAGTGCATCGTCCTCGGTGCCGAGCAGCGTCTGAACGGCGGACACTACGGGTTCGCCGCGGGTGAGCGTGCCGGTCTTGTCGAACGCCATCGCGCGAAGGCGAGCAGCCTGCTCCAGGAACATGCCGCCCTTGATCAGCACGCCGTTGCGTACGGCAGAGGCCATCGCGGCGACGATCGTCACAGGCGTGGAGATCACCAGGGCGCAGGGGCAGGCGATGACCAGCAGGATCAGCGCACGGTAAACCCAGATCGCGAGATCGGCCGCGAGCACGAGCGGCGGCAGGAACGCCACCACCAGCGCGATCAGCATGACCACCGGCGTGTAGATGCGGGCAAAGCGGTCCACCCAGCGATCAACCGCGGCGCGCTGCGTCTGGGCGTCCTGCACGATGCGCATCGTGCGGGCCAGCGTCGTGTCGTTAGCCGCGCACGTGGTGCGAAGGTGCAGCGCCGCTTCGCCGTTGATCGTGGCGGCAAAGACCGGGTCACCCGGTTCGCGCAGCACGGGCAGGCTCTCACCGGTGATTGGAGCCTGATTGACGTGGCCGATGCCGGCAAGCAGTTCGCCATCCAATGGGATGCGTTCGCCGGGTAGCACGATGACAGTCGATCCAACCGGAATCGACTCGACCGGTATCATGACCTCTGCCCCGTGCTGCTCGACCCGTGCGGTTTGTGGCGTGAGCGTCATCAATGCGGCAACGGCTCGCCGCGCGCGGTTGGTGCTCCACGCCTCCAGCGCCAGCGCGACGGCAAACAGGAAGGCCACTGTTCCGGCCTCGATCCAGTCGCCCAGTGCAATCGCTCCGGCAACAGCGATCGTCATCAGCAAGTTCATGTCGGGCCGCAATTGACGCAGCGCGCCCCACGCCTTGGGGGCCGCAAGCGCAAGCCCGGCAAGGATGCCCAGGCCAAACACGATGCGCGACGGCAGGAACGCCGACGGCGCGAGCAGGTGAATCACCAGGCCAATGACGAACAACGCGCCGCTGACCGCTGCCAGGCGGACTGCACGGCGAGCCGCCGGGTCGGTGGTGTCGGGCGAACGTGGCGCGGGGCGATCCGCTGATTCGTGCTCCGCATCCAGGCCGACGCTGCGGACGGCGCGGATGATCGCGTTGGGCTCGACGCCGCTGCGAACATTGGGCAACAGCAGGCGCGCACCGACCACGTCGCACACCACGCGGTCGATGTCGTCCACGAGCGGCTCGACCGCCTTGCGCAGCATGTGAGCTTCCGATGAGCAGCACATGCCCTGCACCCGGAAGTTCATCGCGGTCGTGCGCGTAGTCGAGTCAGTGGAGGTCTGGATCACGGGGAGTCAAACGGGAGCTGGAACGGGTTGAAGTAGCCGGGGTCACCGGTCTGGATCTGCAGGTCGAGGGCAGCCAGCCACACCTGGCGGCGGGTCTCGAGTTCGCCGAGCCGATCGTCGTAGAGCGTGTTCTGGGCGTCCACCAGTTCGAGAGCCGAGAGCGCAGCCACTCGGACGCTGGCTTCGGCGCCGGCAACGGTTTCGCGATCCGCCGGCAGGATGTCGTCGCGCCAGACGGCGAGTTGGCGGCGGTGCGATTCGAGAGCGGCGTGCGCCTGGTGGATACGGCTGATTGCGTGGTTGATGGCGGCGCGTTCGTCGGCGACCGCCGCGGCCTCGCGGGCGCGCGCCGCATCGGTGGCGCCCTGGTTGTGGTCGATGAATCGGAGCGGAATCGAGAAGCCGAGCTGCACCTGTGCGGAGTCGGCGTCACCCGCGTAGCGAATCCCGGCCGTGACGTCGAGGTCGGTGCCGCCGGCAGCCGACGCGGCGTTTACCTGCTCGTGGCTGGCGTTGATGCGGCTGCGCGCGACGATCAACCAGGCGTTTGCTCCAGCGGGGCCTACCGCGTGTTCAACCATTTCGGCGAGCGCGGGCGGCGCGTTGGTTTCGGGTAGTGAGAGGTCGTCGGCAAGAACGGGAAGTTGCGCGGCATCGAAGCCGATGGCGTCCGCCAGACCGGCGCGAGCCTCGACCAGCTGCCGGTTGGCGTCTTCGAGTTGGTTGACGGCGCGGCCGAGCGCCCCGCGGGCGCGGGCCGCCTGCGCACCGGGGATCGTGCCGGCATCGACCAGGCTGATGATCAGTTCCAGGATTCGCTGCGCGTCCGCGCGGTTCTGCGTTGTGATGGAAAGGCGGTCGCACGCGGTCAGCACCTCGATCACCTGACGCATCACGTTGTCGAAGACTTCTGCCGACACGATCAGCAACTGGTCGGCTGCCACGCGCGCCTCCGCTGCAGCGGCTTCGTGGGCGGCACCGAGGCGACCGCTCAGCGGGAGTTCCTGCGATAACCGGAAGGCGTACGCCGCATCGGCGAAAAACTTCCCGTCAAGCGGTGCGTCGTCCAGTTCGAACTCGGCGCGCGGATTCGGCCACAGCCCGGCTTGAAGCGCGAGATGACGCGTGGCGTCCAGGCGAGCAGCAGTGGCACGCAGGGCGGGGTGGTGCACACGTGCCAGTTCGAGCAGAGCCGGGACGGTCAGGGGGCCATCGACTGAGGATGCCGCGCCCGGGTCTGAGGCTGCTTCGGCGGGCGACCGGTGGACGTCCGGCGCCAGCAGGAACGGACCGTCCAGGTGGATCTCCGGCGTTGATGAACAACCGGCAGCGAAGCCGGCCAACGCGGTGATTGCCACCAACAACGGCAAGATGCGGATCAGCACTGAACGCCTCCAACGACGGTTACGCCCGCCGGCCGGCAGAGCGCGCGCCTGCGCACGCCCTGCCAGCCGTTTCGGGTGAAGGATCAATGATCATGATCATCGTGATGTTCGTCATCTTCCTTCTGCACCGCCGGCGGCTCGGCGCCGTACCGGTTGCGGTACATCATCGCGAATTTCTCCTGCAACTCCGGGTGGTGCGCGAAACACTGCGAATCGGGCATGCCGTGCTCCTCGCACCAGTCGCTCTTCTTCTTGCATTCGGCACCGTACGCCGCGTTACACACGCCGCAGAGGTGTTCGGGCACGGCGTGCTCGATACACCACCATTCGCTTGCGTCGTTGGCCGTTGCGGCCTTGTTGTCGCTCGCGGAATTGTCGTTGCTGCCGGGCGCGGGCTTGGCGCCGCAACCGATCAGCAATAGCAGGGCGAGTGCCAACGCCGATCCAGTCAGGGTGGTCGCAATCATTCTCATATCAGGCTTCTCCTTGGGTTCCATGGGTCAGGTGGTGGGTCCATAGTGGACCGGGGACGACGGACGATCCGGTGCCGCGTCGGCGGCGTTGGCGTTTGGCGCGGGCTCGGGCGCAGCCGGTTCCGAACGTCGGCGTTCCACTGCCGACTGGAACACGACGTAGACGACCCGCAGCACGAACAGCGACATGAACAGTGTGCAGATGACGCCGCCGATCACGACGGTCGCAAGCGGGCGCTGCACTTCGGCACCCATGCCGGTGTTGAATGCCATCGGCACAAAGCCCAGGCTTGCCACCAGCGCGGTCATCATCACCGGTCGCAATCGCATCCGGGCGGCCGCTTCGACCGCCGCGTTGAGTGGGAGGCCGCGTTTGCGTTGTTGCCGGACCGCCGAGACAAGGATCATGTCGTCTAGCACCGCGACACCGGAGAGTGCGATGAAGCCGATGGCGGCGGAAATGGAGAACGGCATGCCGCGAATCCAGAGCGCGCAGATGCCGCCGACCCAAGCGAACGGCACGCTGGCGAACACCCGGACGGCGTCGAGCACGCTGTTGTAGGTAAGGAACAGCAACCCGAAGATCAGCACGAACGCCACCGGCACGACGATCATGAGGCGCCGCTGCGCGCGCTGCATCTGCTCGAACTGGCCGCCCCACTCCACGTGGTAGCGACCACCGGGCATGCTGACGTCCTGATTGACCGCGCGTTGCGCCTCGGCAACGAACGAGCCGAGGTCGCGGCCGCGCACGTTGCAGGTGATGGTGATGCGGCGTTGGCCCCATTCGCGGGTGATGGTGGACGGACCTTCGACTACTTCGACATCCGCCAGCCGCGACAACTCGATGTGACCATCCGACGGTGTGGCAATCAGCATCGAGCCAATGGATGCCGCGTCGCGGCGGTACTTCTCCGGCAGGCGGACGACGATCGGGAACCGCAGCTGGTCTTCGTAGACGTCTCCCAGCGGCAACGAACCGACCGACTCGACGAGATCCAGCACTGCGCTGGCCGGCACGCCGTAGCGCGCGATTGCGTCCTGGTTGATGCGCACCTGCAGCACGGGCTGGCCAGTGACCTGTTCAACCGACACGTCGGCGGCGCCGCGCACGCGCTTCAGCACGTCTTCGATCTCCCCGGCCTTTACCACCAGTGTGTCGAAGTCATCGCCGAACAGCTTCACGCCGACGTCGGTGCGCACGCCCGAGATCATCTCGTTGGTGCGCATCTCGATCGGCTGGGTGAATGCGTTGCGCTGACCGGGCATGTCGCGCAGCAGTTCGACGAACTTGCCTGTCAATTCCTGTTGGGTCTCCGCACGTTTCCATTCATGGCGCGGTTTGAGGCTGATGAACACGTCGGTCAGCTCGACGCCCATCGGATCGGTGGCGACCTCGGCAGTTCCGGTGCGCGACCAGACATGCGCCACTTCGTCGGGGAACTCGCGCAACAACGCGCGTTCCATTTGCGTGTTCGCGCGGACCGACTCGCTCAGGTCGGTGCCGGCCAGCCGCACGATGTTGATCGCGACCGCCCCCTCGGATAACCGCGGCACAAACTCGGAGCCGAGGTTGGGCGCCACAATGCCGAAGGCAACAATGAGCAGGCAGAGCGCGAACACGAGCACCGTTGTCTTGTGGCGCATGCACCAGCGCAGTACCGGCATATTGATCGCCTGCGCGAGGCGCATCAGCAGCGGCTGCCCCTCCTTCACCCGCTTGGGCAGGATGTAGCTGGCCAGAACCGGCATCAGCGTCATTGAAAGGACCAGCGAGCCGAGGAGCGCGAAGATGACCGTCAGTGCCATTGGCCGGAACAGCCGGCCCTCGACGCCCTCCAGTGTGAGGATCGGCAGGTAGACGATCATGATGATCAACTCGCCGAACAGCGTCGGCTTGCGCACCTCGACGGCGGCGTCGCGCACGATCTGCAACTTCGTCTTGCCCGGGGCCGGATGGCCCAGCTTCCGCACGCAGTTCTCGACCATCACCACCGAGCTATCGACGACCATTCCGAAGTCGATGGCCCCGAGACTCAGCAGCGAGGCCGCGATGCCGAAGCGCAGCATTCCGCTGAAAGCG
This sequence comes from Planctomycetota bacterium, assembly GCA_050249295.1. Lineage (GTDB taxonomy): Bacteria > Planctomycetota > UBA8742 > SKZP01 > SKZP01 > JBFWQT01. The sequence continues at coordinate 898 of JBFWQT010000021.1, read as the reverse complement.
GCCATCATCGCCAACGGGATTGCCAGCGCCACAATCGCCGCGCCGCGCATGTTGCCGAGGAAGGCGAACAGCACCGCGATGACGAACAGCCCGCCTTCCAACAGGTTGTTGCGCACGGTGTGAATGACGTGGTCGATCAGTTCCGTGCGGTCGTAGACCGTCTCGACGTTGACGTTGGCGGGTAGCCCGGGCTTCAGCTCTTCCAGCCGTCCTTGAGGCCCCACGTCACTTCGTGGGTCTTTTCGCCCATCAGCATGAAGCCGAGGCCAAGTACCGCCTCGCCCTTGCCGTCAGCCGTCACCGCACCGCGACGGATTTCGTGGCCGATGCCGACTTCGGCGACATCGCGCACGCGGATCGGCACGCCGTCCCGAGCGGTGATGACTATGTTGCGGATCTGCTCGGCATTCACCGTGCGCCCGATGCCGTGAACCAGCAGCATCGTGCCGCCACCGCTGATGCTGCCGCCGCCGACGTTGCGGTTGTTCTCCCGCACGGCCGCGACGACCTGATCGAAGGTGACCTCGTGCTGGATCAGCCGCTCGGGGTCGATGCGCACCTGATACTGCTTCTGGTAGCCGCCCCACGAGTTGATCTCGGCGGTGCCCGGCACGGTGCGCACCTTGGGCTTGATCATCCAGTCGTGAATCGTGCGCGCCTGCGTGATGTCATCGCCCTTTGCGGTGACGATGTAGTGGAACACCTCGCCCATTCCCGTGGAGACCGGCCCCAGCGACGGCGGCGTGATCCCGAGCGGCAATTCGACACTGCCGAGTCGTTCGTTGACTACCTGGCGCGCGAAGTAGATGTCGGTCCCGTCCTGGAAGATCAGCACTACCTGCGACAGCCCGAACTTCGACACGGAGCGCAACAACTCGACCTTCGGCAGGCCACCGAG
>JBFWQT010000020.1:0-31996 GCA_050249295.1 Planctomycetota bacterium | reverse complement strand
TGCTGCGCAGTTCGTCCATGTTCACCGGCTTGGTGATGAACGAGAACGCGCCGCGCTCCATCGCCTTCACGGCCGCGTCCACGGTGCCGTGCGCGGTGACGAGAATCACCTCGGCGTCGGGCAGCAACTCGCGCGACGTGTCGAGGATCTGCATCCCGTCCACGTCCTTCATCTTCAGGTCGGTGATGATCAGGTCCCAACGGGCCTCCCGCAGCTGCCGCAGGCCGGCCTGGCCGGTGGTGACGACCTTGCAGGTGTGGCCGTCGCGCTCGAGGATTTCGGCGGTGATCTCGGCGTGATTCGGCTCGTCGTCGATCACCAGCACGCGATTGACGACGCGGCCGGGGGTGGCGGCGGTGCCAGTGCTGCCGGTGGTGGTGCCAGTGGTGCTCGTGCTCATGGCGGCGACGACGAACGACGGTCGGCGGTCGGGTCGATTCGGCGCGTTACCTTATCACCGGGACGTGCCGGCGTTCAGCCCGCGAATCGGTGCCGTGTCTCTCACCCGTGCAAGCGCGGCCCGCACAAGGCATCCTGTGGCGTCGCCCGCTGATTCCCCTCGCCAGGCCGGCCCATTTCATGACCGTTCGCTACGATGCCGACGCCAGGCGCCTCACCTGCGCGGTGCGCGACCTGCTGCTCGAGACCATCGAGGAGCGCTTCGGCATGCTGCCCGGCATGGGCCGCGCGCGCCAACAGCTCGGCCGCCAGGCGCACGAGACGCATCAGGCGAAGCAGCTCGACATCTTTGACACCTACCGCTCGGAGATCCACGTCACGTGGGACGGCCGCGTGGATGGCGTGGCGGTGCACGTGCAGGGCCGCATCGACGGCGCGTGGAACGACGGCCACACGATGATCATCGAGGAGATCAAATCGGTCGTGCTGCCTGGCGATCAGCTCGATCAGCTGCCGCCGGCGCGGCTCGAGGTGTTCGAGGAGCAGGCCGCGATCTACTGCCTGATGCTGCGCGAACAGGATCCGCCGCCGGCGCCGCGCATCCGGGCCGCGGTCACGCTGGTCAGCCTGCTCGACGGCAAGCAGTGGCGGCACGAGGTGGACACCACGCGGTTCACCGTCGAGAACCTGATCCACGCGCGCGTGCGGATGATCATCGAGCGCATCCGTGCCGAGGAGCGCGACATCGCGCGGCGCGTGGCGCTGGCCGAGACACTGCCGTTCCCGTTCGATTCGTTCCGGCCGAACCAGGACCGGCTGGTGGACGCGATGGTGCACGCGGCTGACGAGGGCCGGCACCTGCTGGCCAATGCGCCGACCGGCATCGGCAAGACCTCGGCCGCGCTGTTTGCGATGGGCCGCAACGCGCTGGCCGGCGGCGCGCAGCTGTTCTACGTGACGCCGAAGAACACGCAGCACCAGCTGGTGATGAAGACGGCCGCGCGCTGGCAGGCGGCCGGTCACGCGGTGCGCGTGGTGGCGTTGCGCGCCAAGACGAAGATGTGCCTCAACGATGTCGTCGCCTGCCACCCCGACCTCTGCCCGTTTGCGCGCGACTACACGCACAAGATGATCAGCGCTGGACTGCCCGACCGCCTGTGGGGCGAACGCCAGAACGACGCCGAGGGCAAGCGCGTGTACGCCGACGACGACGGCGGCGAGGAACTGGCGGGCGCGAGTGTGGTCACGCCGGAGCAGTTGCTGCGCGCGGGCCGGCACGCCGAGGTCTGCCCGTTCGAGCTCGGCCTCGATCTCTCGTTGAGCGCCGACGTGATCGTCGGCGACTACAACTATGTCTTCGATCCGCAGGTCGCGCTGAAGCGCTACTTCGGCGACGAGGCCAACGCCGAGGGCGCGATCGTGCGCAAGCCGCGGCTGGTGGTGGACGAGGCGCACGCGCTCTACGACCGCGGCTGTGACTGGTACTCGCCGGCACTGTGGCAGGCCACCGCGCTGCGCGTGATGGACCTCAGCTACAAGCTGCCCGCCGAGATCGGCGGCGACTGGCACGACCTGGCCGGCGAAGTGGCCGAGCACATCGAGCACGTGGCGAACATGGTCGGCCAGATCGGCGAGGAAGGCTCGCTGCTGCCGTCGGTGCCCACCCTCAGCGGCACGCGCGGCGAGTTCGATCGCGAGAAGTTCGAGGGCTGGCGGTCGCGCGTCGAGGAGATGCTGACCAACTACCTGATGTGGCGACGCGCGCGGCGCAAGGTGCAGGCCGACGACCCGCAGCTCGACTTCGCGTACTCGCTGCTGCGCTTCGACAACGCGGTGCAGCTCACGGGCGCCGAGTTCACGCACCTCGTCGTGCGCGGCGAACCCGAGACCAGCGACTTCTCACGGCCCGACAACAGGCCGCTCTCACCTGACGAACGGCGCGACCGCGAACGGCGCGGCATCGGCTCGAGCATCGGCCTGCGCGTGCATTGCGCCGACCCGTCGCGGCAGATCGCGCGCAACCTGCGCGACTTCCATTCCGTCGCCGCGCTGTCGGGCACGCTGAGCCCGATGCCCTACTACCAGCGCGTACTCGGCTTCCCCGCGTCGCGCACCGACGTGCTCGAGCTCGACTCGCCGTTCCCGCGCGAGAACCTCGCGGTGATCGTCGATCGCAGCGTGACCACGATCTACAAGCAGCGCGAGCAGAACGTCGAGCGCATCGCCCGTCGCATCCTCTCCACGGCCGGCGTCCGCCCCGGCAACTACCTCGCGGCGTTCCCGTCGTACTCGTTCATGCGCAACGTGGCCGAGGTGATGGCGCACGAACTCGGCCCGGAGCGCGCCAGCGAGTGCCTCGTCGTGCAGGCGCCATCGATGAGCGAGCACGCGCGCGAGGAGTTCCTCGCGCCGCTCGGCTACACGCCGGACGTGCCGCGCATCATGCTCGTCGTGCAGGGCGGCATCTTCACCGAGGGCGTCGACTACCCCGGCGACGCGTGCATCGGTGTGTTCGTCGTCGGCCCCGGCCTGCCGCGCATCGGCCTGTGGCAGGAGCTCAAGCAGAAGTACTTTGAAGCGCAGGAAGGCGAGGGCCGCGGCTTTGACTTCGCCTACCTCTACCCCGGCATGACGCGCGTGATCCAGACGGCCGGCCGCGTGATCCGCACTGACACCGACATCGGCTTCGTCGCGCTGCTCGACTGGCGCTTCGCCACGGAGTCGTACCAGGCGTGCTTCCCGCGCTGGTGGTACCGCGACCACCCGAGCCAACTCGTCTCGCGCGACCTCGCCACGACCGTGAATGGCTTCTGGCGCTTCCACCAGAAGCTCGACGACTGACTATCTGTGCGTCTCCGGTGCGTGTTGGCGACGACCGTGATTGCATTGGATCAGTCGTCGTGAGGGATCCGCTTCTGCTGTTCGATGATGTCCTTCGCGGTCGCGGCCTCGGCGCTGGCTGGCCACTGCTTGATCACCACATCGAGGCTGTGCATCGCCCAGCGGCGCTGCGTGACGGCCGGACTGACGAAGGGCGCGAGCCGCGGCATGGTGGGCAACGGCGCCGGCAGCGCGAGCAGCGTGCGCGCGAGCAGCAGGTGGTAGCCCGGCTTGCGCGAGTCGGTCAGGTCGCCGCGGATCGCGCGCTGCGCCCACACCACCAGATCGGCCGTGCGACCGAGCTTCGACAGCGCCGTCAGCAGCGGCTCGTAGCCATGCGAGCGACCGGCGCAGCCGTAGTTCGCATAGAAGAGATGCTCGAGCAGCGGCACCGCGTCGGCCCAGCGCTGCTCGGCGACCGCCTTCATGCCCTTGTCGCCGGCCTCCATGGCCGCACGCACGATGTCGGCCTCCGACGACTCGGCGAGTCGGTACGTGACCTTCGCGCGCACATCCACCGGCTTGCCGGCATCCACGCGGCTGTCCACGGCGCGACGGAACTCGCGCAGGCCGTCGATCGCCGCGCCGGTGCGCGGGATGTCGAGCGACCAGATCATCGCCAGACTGTAGAGCGCCAGCAGGTGCCCGTGCCCGGCCGCGGCCGCGAACTGCGCCTCGGCATCGTCCTTGCGGCCCAGCGCTTCAAGAATCTCGCCGTGGGTGAACAGCCACTCGGGCTGCTCGCGGTCGCGCGCGAGAGCCTCGCGCATCAACTCCTCGGCGCGTGCGTAGTCCAGGCCGGAGTCGAACATCGTGCGCGCATCCTCGGCCAGCTGTGCCGCGCGCGTGTCCACGTTGCCCAGCGCCTCGCGTGCCGCCTTCAGTGCTGCAGCCAGCTCGGCGTCGGCCGGTGTGGCGGTCGGGTCGTCGGGGTCGGCGGGGCCTGCGGGGAGTTCCTTCTCGGCGCGACGGATGAACTCGCGCAGCACGGGTGCGGCGATCACGCGCCCGTCAGGCCGTTGCAGGTCGATCCGCGCGGAGCGCCACAGCGCCATCAGCTGCGACGGCGTGCCGCGCGACGCGAGCTGGTAGTGGCCGTTGGCGGCCACCAGGTCGCCGAGCTGCTCGCAGAGCTCGCCGCAGATCATTTCCAGGCCGGTGTGGTGCGGCGAACGGATCAGCAGCGATTCGACCGCGGCGCGCGCCTCGGCGAGCTTGCCGGCGTCGATCAGCGGCTGGATCTCGCGCATCTCCTGCTCGGCCTGCAGTCGCGCACGCATCATCAGCAGCCACGACGACGGCGGCGGTGGCAGCCACTTCTCGATGTCGTCGAGCCACGCAGCCTGCTGGTCGATCGGCGCTTTAGCCTCTCGCAGGTGCTGGAAGTGACGCGTCATCAGGCCGCGCAGCGCCTCCATGTTGGCGTCGGGCACGCCCGGCGTGAGCGACCGCTGGTACGCGTGTACGGCGTCAAGCAGCAGGTCGTTGTAGCCCGGCATCTTCATCTGCGCAGCCAGGCGGTAGCGCTCGTGCGCGATGATTGCGTCGGTCTGGACGCCGACTTCGCGCGTGACGTTGGAGAAGCGCAGGAACTCGCCGACACGCTCGCGCGCCTTCTCGTAGGTGGCCCACGCCTGTTGCCGCAGCGCGAGCTGCTGGCCTTCCGCGCCGGACGTGTTGCGCAGCAGCCGCGCCTGCGCCTGCAGCGTTGCGCCGCGCGCTACATAGAACTGCGCGGTTTCCAGCAGCACCGTGGCCCACTCGTCGCTGCCCGGCTGCGACTTGCGCATCGACTCCAGCGCGGCCAGCAGGTGCGTCTCGGCGGCCTTCCACTCGGCGGCCGGGTCCAGCACGATGCCGCGGGTCTTCGCCAGCTCGGCCAGTTGCGCCGGCGTGAGCAGGGCGCACTCCTGGTGGTACTTCGCGAGCCAGTGCTGCGCTGGCGCCCAGTCGGGGTACAGCTCGGCGGCAATCGAATAGAACGGATGCAGGCGCCCGCTGGTCCAGTCCGGGTTCTCGATGATGATCCCCTTGGCGAAGTCCCACAGCTGGTCGCGCACGTACTTGCTGATGCGCAGCGCGCGGCTCAGCAGGTCGTACACCGCCTCGGGCTTCTCGTTCGGATCGCTGACCAGCTGCTTCCAGACCTCGGCGTAGAAGTGGCCGAGCTTGTCGCCGATGCGCACGCCGTTGATGTCGACCGGGTTGTCGGGCCACGCGGTGTAGGCCGTGCGCAGGTAGTTCTCGGCGAGGTCGATCTTGTCGAGTGCGCGGTTGGCGTCGCCCCGGAAGTAGTTGAGCGTGCTCCACAGCTCGCGGATGTCACTGTTGGACGGGTCGGTGTCCCACGCCAGCGCGCTCAGGTTGGTGACGTCGGTGATGCGGCGCATGAAGCCGTCGTTGGCACCGAACGCTTCCTCGAGTGCCCACAGCGGCACCATCGGCCGGCCATCAGCGCGGCGCAGCGTTTCCACTTCGGGCCGCTGCCGCTCGCGGGGCAGCGCCTTGTAGTTGCTGGTGTACTCGTCGACGAGCAGTTCGTACTGCGCGCGCGCCGTGAGGTACTGCAGGTGGCCGAGCTGGTAGCGCGCCAGCGTGTGGCGCGGATCGCGCTGCAGTTCGTCGGCAAACGCGATTGTCGCCTCCTTGATCGCCTTGCGCCCGAGGAACAGCGTGCCCGCGAGGAAGCTCACGTCGGGCTCGCCGCTGCACGGCACGATATCGTAGTCGCGCTGCGTGCCGCTCGTGGTGGCGACCGGCGCGACGCGCATCTGGCGCATCGGCGGGTTGTAGCCGTCCGGCGCGAGCAGCCGCTGGTAGCTGGCGAGCACGGCGTTGCGCGAGGCCTCGTCCGGGCCGAAGTGCACCTGCATCGCGTGCAGGCGGCGCGCATCGAGTGCCAGCCGGCGCGACACCGGCGGTGTGGCGAGCAGCGCATCGACGATCGCCACCGACTGCGTCCACGCGGCACGCGCGGCGGTCTCGTCGGCGGCCGACTTCGCGCTGGCCAGTTCGCGGTTGAAGGTGTCGAACAGGATCGCCGCCTGCGTGAACTGCTGCGCGGCGGCGTCCGCCCGACCGGCCGGGTGCGCGAGCAGGCCCAGCGCCGCGTCCACCGCGCCGCCATGCCAGAACACGCGCGCAACGTCGGCGGTGAGGCCCGGCTCGGGCGTGGTGGCCATCGCGTCGTCGAGCGTGCGCGCGAGCCACGCGAGGTACTTGTTGGTGTCGAGCTGGCGGATCGGCGGCGGCGGTTGCGCGGGCGCAATCTGCTCATGGACGTCACCGTCGTCTTCACTGCCGGGCGCCGGCGGCCGCGCGGCGATTGTCAACGGCAACGCCGCACCCGCCGCATCGCCGAACGCAGCGCGGGCCAGCGCGATGCAGCCATCCACCAGGCCATCGTCGGCATCGGCGGGCGCCAGCTCCAGCAGGCTCGCGGCCATCACCTGCAGCTGACGCTGCGCGAGCCGCGCATCGAAGTGGTGCGGCCACCCGGCCGGCGGCATCGCGGCAATCGCGTTCGTCGCGCGCTGCAGCGCCGTGCGGAACGCCGCCACGCGTGACCGGTAGAAGTCGAGCCACGGCACCTGCTGCACATCCACCATCGACTGCGCATCGGCGAGCGGCACCGTGACCTCGTCGCTCACCGGGTAGTCGTCGGGAAGCTGCACGCGCACCGGCAGGTTGCGACCGCGGCGGCCATCGATGATGCGCTTCGCCTGACGTGCCAGGCCGAGCTCGGCTTCCGCCGCGGCAAGGTACACGCGCGGCAGCTGTACGGCATCGTTCAGCGCGGCCAGCGAATCGGACTGGTGGTAGCGTTCGGCCAGGGTGTCGGCCTGCGCGATCACGCGGCGGTACGCGGCGCAGGCGCGCGGGTAGTCGGGCGCCACGTCGCGCGCGTTGCGCAACGAGTCGGCCAGCGCGCGCGCGCGGAACCACGGCCCGTCTGGCGCGACCACCTTCGGCCACACCAGCGTCTGATCGACGGCCAGCCCGGCCGCAAAGATGCCCACCACGAGCAGCGCCACCTTGCTGCTGCGAGGCGACGACGACGCCGTCAGCGCGTGCCGGCCGAGCACCATGGCCGCGATGATCAGCGCGAGGCACGACCACCACCACGTGTCGCGCGCGCCGCGCACATCCAGCCAGCCTGCGAGTGCACAGCCGGCCGTGATCAGCGCGATGCCGCCGATCGTGCGTCGCCAGTCGGGCGCGGGGGCGCGCAGCCCGACTACGGCGATCAGCGCCAGCAGGGCCAGCGATCCGCTGCCCACCGCCAGCCACAGCGGTGAAAGCATGGCCGGGCTGACCAGCGGCGCCGATTGGACGATGTGCGGCACGACCAGCAGCATGAGCGCAACAAGTGCCAGCGCGACTTCGGTGAGGCGAACGAAGTCGCGCCTGAGAGCGGGCGCGGCAGGCTCGTTGGGGGCGGCCGGAGCGGGGGGGAACACGCGGCGCCACACGAACGCGGCGAGCACGAACACGCACGCGGCCGGTTCAATCAGCAATGCGACAGCAAGGGTGAGTGGTGCCAGGTTGCGCCACACGCGATGCAACCCCGCACGCGTGGCCAGAGCGAACCACACCATTGCCACGGCCCAGCCAACCACGGTCGGCAGCCTCGACGCCGGCAACCAGTTGAGTGGATGCCCGGCCGAGAGTGCCGCGACCACACCGACGAACAACGCGGCGACGAATGCACGTTCGGTGGTTGCGGCGTGTTGGCGCACGCAGATCAGCGCGGCCAGCAGGCCGATGAGCATCACCGCGAGCGAGAAGATGACGCGCGCGTCGAGCGCAAACGCGTCGTGCGGATCGGTAGCCAGGGACAGAGCCTGCGTGAACGACCAGCTGTTCCATCCGGAGTCGGCCGCGCTCCAGTCGCCAGGGCCGGCGCCGGAGAGGCCGTAGTCGGGCACGTCGGGCTGCAACGCCCACTCGGCGCCGTCGAACTGCGGGCCGTCGGCGGTGAGCCACCCGGCTCCGAAGGCCAGCGCGGCGACCAGGACGATGGCCAGCCAGATGACCAGGAGATTGGATGTGCGCGCGGGGGCGGGCAACGGCGTGGGGCTGTCGGCCACAGTAGCTCGGTCGCGGGGAACGGTTGATCGGGGCACCCGGCGGAGAGTAGCCCTGCGGGTGCGCAACTTGCAAGCGCCGCGGTGCCCGGCGGTTCGTCGCGGTTCGTCGTGACTACTCGCTCGCGGTCGCCTCGGCCGGCTCGAAGCGCCGGCAGGCCATCTGGTCGAACAGCGCGTCGAGGTGCTCGGGCGGGCTGAACGTGTTGCCGAAGCGCCACGCGTGATGCGACGCATCGTTGTGGTAGTCGCTGCCGCCGGTGAAGAGGTCGAGCTTCACGGCGGTCGAGGTCTCGAGGATCACCTTGCGCTTCGCCGCGTTGTGTCGCGGATGCACCAGCTCGATGCCACCGATGCCGGCCGCGGCGGCCGCGCGGATCGCGGCACGACACTGTTCGCGGTACGAACCCGGATGCGCCAGCACCGGCACACCGCCGGCCTCGCGCAGCATCGCAATCGCCTCGTCGCCGGCGTAGCGATACGACGGGACGAACGCCGGGCGGCCATCGCCGATCCAGCGATCGAACGCCTCGGGAATCGACGACGCGACGCCGTGGCGCAGCATCGCCGAGACCAGATGCAGCCGGCACGCGGCGGCGCCGACCGGATCGCCCCGGGGGTCGTCATTGTGGTCGGGCCGCTCGACCAGTTCGCTGCGCAACGCCTCGCGGGCATCATCGTCGAGCCGCCTGAACGCGCCGTTGCGCACCAGCAGATCGAACATCGCGCCCATGCGCTTCTGGCGGTGTTCCAGCAGGTTGCCGAGCGTGCGGCGGAGTCGCGGATGGCGGATGTCGACGCCGAGGCCGAGGATGTGCACCTCGCGATCGGCCAGCCATGCGCTGACCTCCACGCCGGGCACGAGCGTCACATCCATCGGCACATCGCGGGGCCGCAACGAGTCGAGCGCGGCCACGGTGTCGTGATCGCAGATCGCGATGTGGGTCAGCAGCTTCTCGTTGGCCCGGCGCAACAGCTCCCGCGGCGCGAGTGCGCCGTCGGACCAGGTGGTGTGGGTATGGAGATCGGCCTTCAGCATCCGCCCATCGTGGTGAGTGCGCGGCCGGATCGCAAGCGCGCGATGAGAATGAGATTGGCGTGAACGAACCGGCTCGCCCGACTGTCTGATTGCGGCGGACAGTCAGGCGCACGACCACGGGCTGCCCGGCGACCAGCGCACCTGGTCCGATCGCGGGTCATCCAGCCATGCGGCCAGCGTTGGCGCGACGCGATCCTTGTCGCTGAAGCTGGCGCCGGCGATCGCGGACTTCGCGCGCGCGGCCAGGTCGGTCGCGACCAGCGACCAGTCGAGTTCGCTGCTGGCCAGCGCGATGCAGGCCTCGGTGGCCGGGCTCCAGGCCGACGTGCAGAGGTACTCGATGCGCGACGCGACGGTGGGGAACAGCACGCCGTGGCCGAAACCGGGCGGCAGCCAGACCCACTCGCCGGGTTCGCTGTCCTCGCGGTCGTGCCGCAGTTCGCACGCGACGACACGGCCGAAGGTGGGCGAACCCTTGCGCAGGTCGCACGCGATGTCGATCAGGTGGCCGTCGACGACGCGCACGAGCTTGCCCATGAACGGGCTCCACTGGATGTGCAGGCCGCGCGCGACACCGGCGACCGATCGGCTCTCATTGATCTGCGCGATATGGAAATTCTCGAAGCCGGGCAGCGCGGCAATCTGCTCCGGCCGCGCGGTCTCGGTGAAGTAGCCGCGTTCGTCGGCGAACCGCGCGTAGCGCAGGCGCTGCACGTCGGGCATGGCGGACGACAATGGCACCGCGTCGATGATCTTCATTGGTCCTGACCTTGCCCCGGCCCCCGCCGGTCGCGCGCCGCCGCGACGTTGCCGTACGGCTGTTGCGCCTTCAGCGCGGCCGCGTGTCGCGCCACAAACCGCACCTGATTGCGCATGCAATGCCGCGCCGCCGAGCCTGCGTCGCGACTGCCGATCTCATGGTGGATCACGGTGCTGCGCGGCTCGTACAGCGTGCGGAAGCCCAGCTCACGCAGGCGGAAGCACAGGTCCACATCCTCGTAGTAGGCCGGCGCGTAGGCCGTGTCGAATCCGCCGAGCTGCATGTACAGGTCGCGCCGCACCAGCAGGCACGCGGCCGCGCCGAAGTCCACGTCGCGCACCTCGCCGTACTCGGCCGCGAGCGGGTCGCCGCCGCTGCCCACGGCGAACGTGCCGCCGTCGTTCCACACAATGCTGCCAGCCTGTTGCAGGCGGCCGTCCGGCCACACCAGCTTGCTGCACACCGCACCGACTGTCGCGGGGTCGCTGTCGAGGCGGCGCACCAGGCTGCTCAGCCAGCCCGGCGTCACGGTCGTATCCGAGTTGAGCAGCAACAGCAGCTCGCCGCGTGCGACCGCCGCACCGTCGTTGCAGCTGACCACGAACTCGCGGTTCACGTCGTGGCGCACCAGCTGCATGTGCTCGACGCGCTGCGTCAGTTCGGGCGTGCGATCGGCCGAGGCGTCATCGACGACGACCACCTCGTACGACACATCGCTGGTGTGTGCGGCCACGCTCTGCAGCACCTGCAGCAGGTGGTAGTCGGTGTTGCAGGTCGGAATGATGATCGACACGCGCGGCGCAGCATCGGCGGCCACCGGCGGGAAGCGCAGCCGCGCATCGGGGTTGGAGAGGAAGCCGGCGAGGCTCGCGCGCAGCGTATTGTTGAGCGTGTCGTCGTCGCCGATCGGCGCCGCCACCGCGGCATGCGCGACGGCCGGGCCGCCGCGTGCGTTGTGCAGCAGCCGCCTCAGCACGCCGCGCGTGCCGAAGCGACGCCACGAATACCAGAGCCGCTCGGCCGTCGAGAGCGGCACATTCACGCGCGGCGGCGGGTGGCACAGCCCGAGCAGCAGCGAGCCGAGCAGGAACAGTTCGAGGTCGCCGACGCTGTATTCGAACAGGCCCGACACGAGCAGCACGACGACCACGCCGGCGACGACGGTCGGCGCCGGAGCCTGCGCACGCGCGCGCACGCGCCACGAATTGGTCCAGCGCCAGAGCAGCACGAGCACCAGCGTGCCGACCGCGAACAGGCCGATCACGCCGGTCTCGACGAGCACCTGCAGGTAGTTGTTGTGCAGGTGGTTGCGCAGCAGTTTCACGCCGGTGCGATCGTGGAACTGCTCGATGTACGGTTCGATCGTCGCGTTGTAGCCCGCGGGGCCCTTGCCGGTGCCGGTCCACGGGTGATCGTTGATGCATTCGAGACCGACCGTCCACAGCGGGATGCGCTCGTCCTGCGTCGGCGGCGTGGTGATCGAGAAGACCGTCGGCGCCTGCGGGTCGGGCGTGTACTGCAGGGCGGGCATCTCGAAGCGGCCCATACCGAGCATCGCCGGACCGGCCATTACCACCACTGTGGTGCCGACGACGAGCGCACTCCACGCCGCGATCAGCCCCTTGCGGCCGCGACTCACGCCCCACACGACCACGAGGATCGGCAGGGCGATCTGGTACGAGCGCGAGCCGCTGATGATCAGCGCGGCGACTGCGGCGACCAGCGCGAGGCCGTGCAGGGCGCGCTGGCGCAGGCCCACGCCCGGCGCGAACGTGAACGCGCCGAACGCGCAGATGCACAGCGCACTCATGCCGCCGAAGGTCATCGCCGAGTGGTAGAAACCGGTTGGCCGCCAGTTCGCGCCCCATTCGGCCTGGAGCGACACCCCGCGGATGTAGTCGCGGCCGGTGGCGAGTTGCACGCAACTCCACGCGAGGGCGACCACCAGGCCGAGCGCAAGCGCCATCATCAGCATGTGCCGTCGCGGCCAGAGCAGATGCCGCACAGCGATGACGGCCGGCAGCAGCAACACGGCCCAGAGGTCCTTGGCCTCGTAGAACGCGCGCGGCCCGACCGGCGACATGCTCCACGAGAGCAGCCATGCGGCCGCGACGAGGCCGATAGCGATCAGCAGGGCGCGTTCGCTGCGCCAGATGCGCCGCGGGATGTGCGGCAGCGCGACGATCACCAGCAACAGACACGCGATCTGCACCGCGAAGATCGACACCGGCGCCAGTGCCAGCGCGGCCGCCGCCAGCCAGACCACGGCATGTGAAGACCAGGGTGTGGGCGTCGGCGGGTGGGTCATCGCGTCGGTGGTGCGGTGCGTTGCGCGAGCATTCTAGGTTGGTGCGCGGAAGTTCCGACGACTATTCAGCCGGTGTAATGGTAGTGGGGCGGCGCAACCGCACTCCGGCGATGAGATGACCGAGCGAGATCCACGCGACACGCCGCCGATCCTGATGATCGTGGACCGGTTGATCCCGGCCGACGGCGGGCTGTTCCATGCGGTGCGCGGCATTTCAATGGCCCTGGCGCAGGCCGGCACACGGGTGCACCTGCTGGCGGTGGCGCACGACGACACGCGACTGCCGCCCGACACGCCGGGCCTGACGACGCAACTCGTGCCGCGCGCGACCGGCCGGTTCGCACGGCTCGTTGCGTCGGCGCTGCGCGAGGCGGTGCGCGGGTGGGCGCGGCAACACCCCGGAGGCGTCGCCCACATCCACGGCATCTGGCGGCCCGAGATCCACGCGGCCTGCGTGGCGGCGCGACGCGCGGGGCTTCCGGTGATGGTCACCACGCACAGCATGTTGATGCCGTGGTCGCTGCGGCAGAAGTGGCTCAAGAAGCGCATCGCCGGGCTGCTTTACCAATGGCGCGATCTGCGGCGCGTGCAACTGCTGCACGCCACGTCGCCGGCCGAGGCCGAGGGCACGCGTGCGTCCGGGTTCACGCGCGTGCCGCTGGCGATGGTGCCGAACGGCGTCGATCGCCCGCCAGCCGCAACGCACGACACCGTTGTTGCCGAGGGCGACCACACGCGGCGCATCCTGTTCCTCTCGCGGCTCCATCCGGGCAAGCGGCCGCTCGATCTGATCGACGCATTCGCGCGTGTGAACCCGCCCCCCGCCTGGAAGCTGGTGATCGCTGGCGTCGACTCCGGCGGCCACGGGCAGCGCCTGCGGCAGGCGATCGCGGCGCACGGCATTGGCGACCGGGTCGAGTTGATCTCGCCGCTCGACGACGACGCGAAGTGGGACGTGTACCGCACGGCCGCGCTGTTCGTGCTGCCCACCGCCAACGAGAGCTTCGGCCTCGCCATCGCCGAGGCGATGCGCTGCGGCCTGCCGGTGATCACCACGCGTGGTGCGCCGTGGGCGGCGATCGATCGCGAGCAGTGCGGGCGCTGGATTGATCATGGCGTCGAGCCGCTGACCGCCGCGCTGCGCGAACTGATTGCGCTGGGCGACGACGAACGGCGAGCGATGGGCGAGCGCGGCCGCGCATATGTGGAGTCGGAGTTCAGCTGGGGCGCCGCTGCCGATCGCACGAGCGAGTTGTATCAATGGTTGGCCGGGCACGTGGAGCGGCCGGACAGCGTGAGTCCGCCTGAGTGACCGCGAGGTAGACTCGTGGGTCGCGCCTTGCGGTCGCGGCTCCTGGCAACATCCGGACACCACCACGATGGACGAGTACCAGAAGCTGCTGATCGAGGCCGAGGAACTCGACGACGGACCCGGCAAGGTAGCGCTGGCCGAGCGCGCGGTGCGCGTGGCCGACACCCAGCAACACTTCCAGCGGCAGTTCGAGTCGCGCCAGTACCTGATCGATGCGGCCTTCTCCGGCGGCATTCCCGACCGGCTGTTCGTGGCGATCAGCTGGTGTCTCGCGATGCTCGACAAGCAGGAGGAACCGCCGGACTGGCTCGACCGCGACCGGCTGCTCTGGCAGTGCAAGCTCGCGATCTCGTGGATGAGCGCGTACCACGAGGTCGCGGTCAGCCAGTACGACACGCTGGTCGAGGATTCGATCGCGCGCTATGAGCAGCACGGCGCCAGCCCGCGGTCGGTCTACCAGGTGGCGATGATCGGCCAGTTCTTCATGGGCCGCCGCGACGTCGGCGAGCGCTACCACGACCTGGCCAACCAGAGCGCGTACGATATGTTCGCCGACACGCGCGCATGGGAGGCGTACTTCGAGGCCGAGTATCTCTTCGCGACAGGCCAGGACGCGGCCGGGCTGAAGTTGCTCGAGCCGTGGCTGCGCAACCCGCGCGCAGCCGCCGACGCGTACCCGTACTTCGCGCGCAAGGCGCTGCTGTTGCTGCTGCGAGAGCGCCGGGCCGGGGAGGCGCTGCACCACCAGCGGCTGGCCTGCCAGCAGATGGGCATGAACCCGCGCTTCCTGGCACATGCCGCGTACCACATCATGTTCCTCACGCTCAGGCGCGATTTTGCCGGGGCGATCCGCATGCTCGGCCGGCATCTGCCGCTGGCAATGGCGAGCAGCAACCCGGCGTCGCGCATGTACATGTGGTGCGGTGCGTCGCTCGCCCTGCGCCTCACGCAGCGCTGCGGCGCGTCGAGTGGCCTGCGCCTGGTGTTGCCCGACGCGGTCCGCGCGCAGTTGAGCGCCGACGACGGCGACGATCCGTACACGCAGGCGGTCGCGTGGTTCGAGCGTGAGCTGGCGGTGGTAGTGGAGAAGTTCAACCAGCGCAACGGCAACCAGCACGTCACCGGCCTGATCGAGAAGATCCGCGCGTACGAAGAACTGATGCTCGATCGCCCACTGACATGATCAACCGTGATCAATCGTGCAGCGCCCACACCTCGTGCATGCCGCCGCTGCTCAGCGCGATCGCCGCGGTGAAGCTGCCGACGGGCACCGGCGGGCCGGGGCGGAAGCACATGTCCACGTCCAGCGACCAGCTGTCGATCGTGCCCGCTACCTGCTTGATCGTCACCGGCGCCTGCCACACACCCGCGAGGCCGCTGACCGACACGAGCCGTTGCGTGCCCGCGCCGTTGTCCTCCTTGAACACCACCAGCGCGTCGGCCTTGTTGTCGCCCACCAGCTTCGCCTCCACCAGCGGATCGGTGTTCAGCGCCATCGGCGTGCTGAACGTGCCGGCCATGCCGTCGTAGAACGAGCCGAACAGCGTCTGCCCGTTGTTGTCGCTGAAGATCAGCGTGCCGCTGCCGTCCGGCGCCTGGCCAAACAGGTTGGAGAACTGCACGCCACCGGCTCCCGACGTGGCGGTGTCGTCCACGCGGATCGGCGTGCTCCACGTGTTGCCGGCCTTGTCGTAGCGTTGATGCCACAGCTGGTTGTCGCCGGCGCCATCGTCCTGCTGGATGAACAGGTGCACGTTGCCGTAGCGCTCAGGGAACACGTCTGTCGAGACGATCGCCCCGCCGGCCCCCATCGACGAGTTGTAGATCTCGCTGTCGCTCCAGCTCATCGCCGTCGCGTCGAACACCGACTCGCGGATCGCGCCATCGCTGCAGCGCACGATCAGCCGTGAGTCGTCGAACCGGCCGTGGTTGACCGGCAGATCGAGGCCGCGCACCGGGTGATCGAAGAACGTCGGCACGTACTGCGTGAACGACACTGCCGACGTGTAGTCGAGCGCGGTGAGGTCGGTCCAGGTGTCGGTGCCGGGCTGGTACCACGACGACTCGACGCGCGTGTTGTCGAGCGGGTTGGTGCGGATCGCCATCACATGGCCGGTCGTGCTGGCGACCACGGCGGTCGCGCCGGCCACGATGTGCGGCGCGCCCCACGTGCCGTTGTGGTACGGCCGGATCCACGACTGCAGGCCGCCCGGCGTGTTGACCAGCGCCAGCGCCCACGCCGCGGTGTTGGCGAATCGCGCGTTGGCGATCAGCACCGTGTCGGTAGCCGGGTTGATGTCGAAGATGCGCGTGGCGGCACCAAAGGTGTCGGTCGTGTCGTCCAGCATGCGGATGAACAGGTCCGACGGATCGGTCGGCTCGGTGCTCATCCGCTGGTAGAACGCGTACGCCGTCTGGTTGGCAAAGCCCAGCCGGGTGGCTGTGGGGCGGGCATCGGCGGGCAGCATCACGCGCGGAACGTCGGCATCGATGTCGCCGCCGGTGTAGGTGGGCAGCGCCTGCGACGCGGCCAGGTTCGCGACGGTCACGCTCGACATTCCGGACTGCGGAATCCACTCGCCGCCGCCCAGCACACGGAAGGCCACGCTCGACAGCGACGGATCGGCGTCGGAGATCGTTGCCTCGAACGATGCCAGCGCTTCCTCCGGCGAGATCGTGTGCGTGTCGGCCAGCTGCAGTCCGTCGCTGCTGTTCCACACCTGGTAGAACGTGGCCGGCGCGCCGCCCATGCCGGACAGCGTGATCGCCGACGAGTTCTCGGTGGTCAGGTCGGTATCGACGACCAGTGCGTTGGCGGTGGCGCTGATCACGTTGACGATCGCGCCGAACGTGTCGTTGCCCGCGCCCGAGCCGCTGATCGAGACGCGCGTGCCCGGGTGATAGTCGTCGGCCACAAAGTCGCCCGCGTCGTTGCGCGTGATCATGCCGGTGCCCGGATCGATACCCGGCGCGAGATCCATGTTCACGGCCGGGCCGACGGTGGCCGGGGTGACATCGTCGTGCTGCACACCGGCCACAATCACGCCGTCGTCGGGTCCGCTGCCGGCCGCGCGCATCGCGCTGGTGGCCACCGCGCGGATCTTCTCGATCGCGCCGCGCGCTGCATCGCCGATCGCGCCGAGGTTGGTCCACGTGCCGGTCTTGCAGTCGATCGACGAGTTGACGGTGACGTGGAACGTGATGTCGAAGCCATCCTCACCCGACCCGGCGTGCAGCTTGAACTCATCGGTTCCGACAAATCCGGGCGTCGGCGTGTAGGTGATCATGCCGCCTTCGAATATCAGGCTGCTGAGACTGCCGTTTGCGGGCGCCAGTATGACGGACTCGAGTGTCAGGCTCGTCGCACCGCCGAACCCGTTGTTGCCGTTGGCATCCAGCGTGGCGAGCAGTTGCGCGGACGTGATCGTGACGGACGACGACTTGCCGACCGACAGGTCGAACGTCGCGCCGAAGAGCTTGCCCGTTGTGGACTCGGCAGTACCGCACCCGGCACAGAGTGCGGCGCTGATCACAAGTGCCTGGAGCAACAGGCTGGTTCGTGTGGTGCGCGTCATGGAGGTCATGGGGTGTGGTTCAATCGTGAAGGACGTGCACTTCGTGTGCGCCGCCGCTGGTGAGCGTGACGGTCGTGGTGAAGCTGCCGCTCGATGCGGCCTTGCCGGCGCGATAGTTGATGTCCACGTCCATGTTGAACGTGATCGTGCCCGCCACCTGCTTGAGCATCGTCGGCGACTGCCACACATCGGCGAGGCCGAGCACGGCATGAACCGAATCGGTGCCGGCACCGTCGTTCTCGCGCCAGACCACCACGCCGTCGCCGTTGTTGTCCGCCACCTGGTCGTGTTCCTGCACCGGATTGGTGGAAAGCGCCTGCGGCGAGCTGAACATGTTGGTCGCGCCGTCGAAGAACGAGCCGAACAGCGTCTGGCCGTTGTTGTCGGTGAACGTGAGGATGCCGTCGCCGTTGCGCGACTCGCCGTAGAGACTGGAGAACTGCACCACGCCGACGCCGCTGACGGCCGTGTCGTCCACGCGCACCGGCGTGCTCCACATGCCGGTGGAGGGGTCGAGTCGCTGGTGCCAGAGCTGGTTGTCGCCGGCTCCGTCGTCCTGTGTGATGAACATGCTGTGATCGTTGAAGCGCGACGGGAATACGTTCAGGCCGATCAACGAGCCGCCTGCGCCCATCGTCGAGTCGTAGATCTGCACGTCCGTCGTCCACGCCATCATCACGGCATCGAACGTGGTCTCGCGCACGGTCTGGTTGGAGCAGCGCACGATCAGCCGCGAGCGGTCGAAGCCGTTGTGGTTGAACGGCAGGTCCAGGCCGCGCACCGGATGGTCGAACAGCGTCGGCAGGAACAGCGTCTGCGAGACCGCCGAGCTGGCGTCGATGGCGGTGAGATCCACCCAGGTGTCGTTGCCGGGCGTGTAGTACGACGACTCGACGATCGAGCTGTCGAGCGGGTTGGTGCGCACGGCCATCGTCGTCCCGTCGCTGCTGGTGCTCATCGTGGCCGATCCCGCGACGATCTTCAGTGCGCCCCACGTGCCGTTGGCGAACACGCGCATCCACGACTGCAGGCCGCCCGGCGTGTTGACGAGCGCCAGCGCCCATGCCGCATCGGGGCCGGAGAAGCGCGTGTTGGCGATCAGCACCGTGTCGGTGGCCGGGTTGATGTCGAATACGCGCGTGGCCGCCGAGAACATGTCGGTCGGGTTGGCGCGCGTGCGGATGAACAGGTCGGACGGGTCGGTCGGCTCGGTGTCCTTGCGCTGGTAGAACGCGAACAGCGACTGCCCGGCCGGACCTACGCGCGTGCCGGTCACGCGCGCATCCGACGGCACGAACACGCGCGGGAAGTCGGTGTCCACCGTGCCCGCATACGCGAACAGCTCCTCGATCGGCAGCATCTCGGTGCACACGCGCGGCCCCGCGACCGGGTCGGAAATCCACGCGCCGGCGCCGCCGACACGGAAGATGTCCATGTCGTCCGCCGCCGGTGCGTCCGACACCTGCGCCTCGTACGACTGCAGCGCCTCGGCCGGCGTGATCAGATGGAACGTCGCCGACGAGAGGCCATTGACGCTGTCGAAGGTCTGGAAGAACGTGCTCGGCTCGCCGCCTGTGCCGGTCAGCGCGATCGCCGACGAGTTCTCGACGGCCAGTGCGGCATCGACCACCAACTGCGTGGCGGCCACCGTGATGACGTTGACAATCGCGCCGAATGTGTCGTTGCCCGCGCCCGAGCCGCTGATCGAGATGCGCGTGCCGACGCGATAATCGTCGGCCGTGAAGTCGCCGGCGTCGTTGCGCGTGATCGTGCCGGTGCCCGGGTCGGCGCCGGGCGCCAGGTCCATGTTCACGCCGGGGCCAACCTGCATCGGCATCGCGTCGGCGTTCTGCACACCGGTGACGACCACGGCGTCGTCGGGCCCGCTGCCGGTGGACCGGAACCGGCTTGCGCCGCGCGTGCGGACCTTCTCGATCGCACCGCGCGCCGCGTCGCCGAGCGCGCCGAGGTTGGTCCACACGCCGGTCTTGCAGTCGAACGTCGAGTTGACCGTGACATGAATGCGGACGTCGGCTACCGCGCCGGACGAGAACCTGACACGCAACACGAACTCGTCTGTGCCCACATAGCCGGGCGTCGGCGTGTAGGTCAGCGACGCGTCCGTATGCATGATCGACCCGTGTTGCGGCGCCACTGTCACTACCTCGAAGTCCACCAGGTCGATAGTGGAGCTCTCGCGCGCGAGGTTCTGCGGGTAGCCGTACAGGGCCTCGTAGAACTGACCCTTGCCGAACGTCGCGGAGGACGACTTCGGCACGGACAAGTCCATGTCGTAGAGCTTTGCATCCGGATTGATGATCTCTACGTTCTTGCACGATGTGCCGGCCAGCTGGACGACGAGCACCGCGAGAATCAGCAGCAGATGGCGGGTGGGGCGGTTCGCGAACATCAGAGGCACCAGACAGGAACGGGACAGCCGGCGGGCCCCACGCAGAGCCCGCTCCGTCCTCCTGTCTGCCGTCCGGTCGCCGTCGGGTAGAAAAAATCAGTCGGGCACTGCCGCGCCCAGCTGGCGCAGGAATCCGGCCAGCCGCTCCCGCTCGGCCGGGTCGTCGCAGGTGCGCACCGCTTGCTGCAATGCGTGGATCGTGGCCGGGGTGTCGGTCGTCTGCGTGGCAATCGCGCGGTGCAGCCAGGCGCGGTAGTCGCTGGCATCCACCGCAATGGCCGCGTCGCAATCGACAATCGAGCCGGCCGTGTCGCCGGTGAGGCGGCGCAGGATGCCGCGGCAGAGCAGCGCCTGGAACGAGCGCGGCTCGCGGCGCAGCGCCTCGTTGTAGTCGGCCATCGCCAGGTCGGCGTGGTTGGCGCGCACGTGCGCCTCGCCGCGATTGATCCAGAACATCACATTGCGCGGGTCGAGCTCCAGCGCGCGCGTGTAGTCGGCAATCGCCTCTTCCACCCGTCCGAGCGCCACGTTCGCGTTGCCGCGGTTGTTGTGCAGCTCGGCCACCGCGTCGTGTACCGCCAGCGCCGCATCGATGTCGGCCAAAGCTCCAGCCGCATCACCGCTTCGCAGCCGCAACGCGGCGCGATCGCCGAGCACAGTGGCATTGCCCGGCTGCAGGACGTGCGCATGCTGGATGTCGGTGGTGGCCAGATCGAAGCGGCCCTGCGCGATGTGCAGCTCGCCGCGCGCAATCAGCGCATTGATGTCGTCGGGGTCGAGCGCGAGCGCACGATCGAAATCGGCCAGCGCATCGTCGGGCCGTCCGGCCACCTGGTGCGCACGCCCACGATTCACCAGCGCGGTGGTGCTGCGCGGCTGCATCTCCAGCAGGCGCGTGAGGTCGGCAATCGCGCGGGCCGTGTCGCCCTTGTCGAGCCACGCGGTGCCGCGCGATTGCAGGGCCTGGTGGTGCTGCGGGTCGAGATCGAGCGCGCGCGTGTAGTCGTCGATCGCGCCGTTGAAGTCGCGCATCCGCCACTTCAGCAGGCCGCGCGTGTAGCAGTCGGCCGCCACGAATGTCACCTCGCCTGCGTCGGACTGCGCGGCGAAGCGATCGAGCCGGTCGAGCGCGTCGATATACTCCTGCACCTGCGGCCCGGGCAGCGCGAGCACGAAGCGGCGCAGATCGAGGCCGCGCGCCCTGGCATCGTTGATGGCGGCGTACAGCGCATCGACTGCTTCGTCGCGGTGCGCCGTGACGCGCAACGGCGCGTTGCGTCGCTCAGCCTCGGCGCGCTCAGCGGCGGCCCGCGCCGCCGCATCGGCGTCGGCGGCATTGGCGTTGGCACGCGCCGCGGCGGCCGAGAGGTTGGAGGTGATGATCGTGGCAACGACAACGCCAATCAGCAGCGCGGCCGTCATGCCGGCCAGCGCGGGATGACGACGCAGCCACTTGCCGCCACGCACCAGCGGAGTGAGCCGGCGCGCGCGCACTGGCGTGTGATCGATGAAGCGCTGCAGGTCGTCGGCCAGCTCGCGCGCCGACGCGTAGCGCCGTGCAGGCGCAGGCTCCATCGCACAGAGGATGATCGCCTCGAGATCGGCCGGCAGCGCACGACGCACAGCGCGCGGTCGCACAGGCTCGCAACGGATCGCCGCGGCCAGCACCTCGTTGGCGGTCTCGCCGGGGTACGGCGGCTGGCCGGTGGCCAACTCGTAGAGCGTGGCGCCGAGCGAGAACACATCGCTGCGCGCGTCAATGCGGTCGGTCAGGCCGCGCGCCTGCTCGGGCGACATGTACGCCGGCGTGCCGAGCACCGTGCCGGGAATCGTCGTGCCCGGCGCGCCGCTGACGGTGCGCGCGAGACCGAAGTCGGTGACGAACACGCGCGGCGCACTGCTCGCATCGACCAGCAGGTTGCCCGGCTTGATGTCGCGATGGATCACGCCCTGGTCGTGCGCGTGCGCCACCGCGTCCGCCGCGTCGCGCACGATCTCCGCGGCGCGCGTGGCCGACAGGCTGCGCGCCAACGGCGGCGCACCATCGACAAACGCCATCGCGATGAAGCTCGTCTCGCCATCACGACCGGCCGCGTAGACGTTGACGATGCCCGGGTGCGACAGCCCGGCCGCGAGCCGCGCCTCGGTCATCATCCGCTGGATGCTCTCGCCGTGCGCGCCGCGCGCGACCTTCACCGCCACCTGGCGCTGCAGCTCGCGATCCCACGCGCGCCACACCACGCCCATGCCACCGCGCCCGACCTGCTCGAGCAGCACGAACTGCCGCAGGCAGCGCGACGGATCACCCTGCGCCTCGAGCACGGCCGGCGGAATGCTCACGCCGCGCGACGCCTGCAGCGCGGTCGCATCCCGCAGCTGCAACTCGCGCACCAGGTCGCCAGCCTGCGCCGCCGTGATCAACCCGCGCTGCACCAGCGCTTCGGCGCGCACATCATCCAGGCCGCGCGCCTGCTCGTCGGTCAGCCATCCGCGTGCGACGGCCAGCTCCACCGCGGCACGCCCCTGATTGCTGCGCACTGCCGACAGCGCGTTGCGGATCTGCCCGGCCGAGAGTCGCAATGCGCGCGGCGAGCGCGGCTCCTCCGTCATCCTTCGTCCTCCCGCATCACGCCCGAGAACAGGTCGTCGCACTCCTGCACCGCGTCGTCGCTGGTGGCGGCGGTGCGCGAGACAATCGACAACAGGATCTGGCGCAACTGGCTGCGCGCGCGCGTCAGCTGGTTCTTCACGTCGTCGCGCGACAGGCCGAACTCTGCGGCAATGTCCTCGTAGCGCACGTTCGCGCCGCCCGCGCGCTCCAGGTCGTACGCGACAAAGATGTGGAACGTGGTCACCTTGCCGGCCGCGGTCAGCTCGGTCTGCAGGCGTTCGAGCGCGTGCGCCATCACCGTCTCGGCCCAGCGACGATCGAACAGGTCTTCGGGCGTCTCGCCGTGGCCCGGCATGTCGGCGTCGTCCGACCCGGCATCACCGAGGGCATCGAGCGAGATGATGATCGCAGAGCCGCCGCGCTTGTCGCGCTTGCGATCGCGATAGTCCTGCGCGAGGAACTTGCGCACCGCACCCTTGAGGAACGTACGGAATCGCCCGCGGCCGGCGTCGTAGCGATCGAGGAACTGGCCCTCGCCGTTGAGCAGCGAGCAGAAGAACTCCTGCGTGAGATCGAGGGCATCGTCGAGCCGTGCGCCGCGCGCGCGCACCAGCGAGAACACCGGCCGCCAGTAGGCCTGGCACAGCTCGGTGAGCATCTCGCGCCGCCGCGTGTCGCTGGCCGGCGTGTGCAAGTCCGACCACGGCGTGTCGGGGAACACGCCATCCGGGAATGCCGGCGCGCTGTCGGTGTGAACGATCGGTGCCATGGAACGGCCGCCAGTGCAGGTTGCGACGGATCGCTGTCGGATGATTCTGCACGGCGGGCTGATCCGTCGCAACCCGCGCCGTCAGCGGGTGCGCGCGGATGCCACGACGCACCGCCCGCCGAGGTCGCCGTCGATGCGCGCGGCTTGCTTTGAAGCCTGGCCGCGGTCAGCGTTCGCGTGGCGTCCGTCACTTCATGTACCGCCAGATCCAGAACTGGATCTCGGCCCAGCGGGCGTTGCGCTTGGGGTCACGCAGCCGGTCAAACTCCGGGTCAATCGAGACGTCGGCAGTGCGGAACAGCTCGTAGAAGCGGCGCGCACGCTCGGCGTTGCGCGTGCGCATCGCGTCGTCCAGCAGGTACCAGACGGTCAGCGCGTACTGGTAGCGCGCAATCAGCACCGGCTCGAGCAACTCGCGCACGCCGTCCCAGTTGTCGCGCGACGCGCGGGAGTGCGCGAGGCTGAAGCGCGCACGGATCAGCCCGGGGTTGAGCCGCACCGCCTCCTTCCAGTGGCCCTCGGCGTCGTCGGTGTGGCCCTCCGACGCGGCCACCATGCCGGCGCACCAGCGCGCGTCGGCGCTTTCGGGCAGCAGCTTCAGCAGCGTATCGAGCTGCGGACCCACGGCCGCCGTGCGACCGGCCTTGATCTCGGTGACGCACCAGGCGAGCAGGCGTGCCCCCGTGCGCGCCGTGCGCGGCGGTGGCAGGCAGAGGCGCCATATGCCCTTTTCGTCGAGCGTGGCGATCGCGTCGTCGGTGACCCACGCCTGCGCGTGCAGGCCGGGCCAGCCGAGGCGGCGCTCGACGGCGATGCCGGTCTTCGTGGTCTCGAGCAGGCCGGTGCGGGTCAGCACGAGATCGGTACCGCCGGTAGCAGCCTCCGGGCCGCGCTCGATCGACGTGAGTCGACGCGCCGAGGCAGCCTCGAACAGCGGCGTGTGTGTGCGTGTCGCCGGGTCGATGAATCCGAACCAGCCATCCTGCACCAGCAACTGCGTGCCGGCCGTAATCGTCCAGCTGCCCGCCAGGCGGCCGGTGGTGCGGATCGCCGCCAGGTGGTTGGCGTCGGCCATCACCCACACCGCGCCGTCGGGATCGCCATCGTCGACGACCCAGACCTGCAGCGGGCGCATCTCCAGTGACGCGCGCAGGCCGCTGCGATCCAGGTCGAGTACTTCGAAGCGGTCGTGTTCGAGCCAGATCAGTTCGCTCGACCCGTCGGCATCGAAGTCGAACGGCAAGCCGGTGCCGGGCACGCCGCGCATCGCACCGTCGCCGCGGTCGGGCGCGGGCTCGGAGCCGACGAGCATCCGGGTCTCGGGATCGATGAACGTTCTCCGGCCGTCGGTGGTGTCAATGACGGCGATGCCGGTGCCGAGCCCCTGTCGCACCGCGGCCATCGCGCGCGGTGCGGCGGGCAGCGTGATGCCACGCAGGTCGTCGGTCTCGCCGGCCATCGCGCGGCCGGTCTTGTCGCCGGTGCGCAACGCGACCACGACGCGGCCGGTGACGATCTGCGCGGACACGACCATGCCGGTGGCAATCGCCGTGGTCTGGCGGTACGCGCCCGCCATGAACTCGTCGGTGCTGCAGGTGTGCAGGCCGGTGCCCTCGTAGCCCGGCGCGTCAGTGCGCTGGAAGAACACACGACGGCCGACGCCGAGACAGACCTCGAGGTCGCGGCAGTAGTCGAGCAGCTTGCCGGCCGTATCGAACAACAGCGTGCCGGAGCCGGGGCAGGCGATTGCCGCGACCCACGGATGGCTGGCGGAGTTGAGCACGAACAGCTGCGGCGCCGTGCCGGCCGGCATCTCGGGCAGACGCACCGACCACTCGGCCGGCACCGTCATGCCGGCGTGGCAGATCAGCGACTTGTTGGTGGCGATGAGGATCACGGGCGGGCCGGGTGCGCCGGATGTGTCGTCCTTCGCGGGCGGCCCGTCGACGGCCCACACACCGCGCACGGTCTCGCGTTCGCGCGAGTCGCGGACGAACGCCAGTTGCCCGGTCGGCCCGCGGTAGCACTGCACCTGGTCGTCCACGCCGATCAGCAGGTCGTCGTTGCCGTCCTGGTCGATGTCGAAGACGCGCACCAGCGGCACGCCCATCACGCCCTGCTTGAGCGTGATGCTCGACCACACGAACTCGCGGCGCAATGGCGACCAGACGAGCAGCGTGTCGTCCTCGAGCAGCAGCACCTCGGGCGCGCCGTCGCCGTCCATATCGCCGCCGGCCGAGAGCAGGACCTGGCGCAGCGGCGCGCGCGCCTTGTGCGGTACCTCCACCGACCAGCGCTGCTTGATCAGCGGCTCGAGCGTGACCTGGAGGTTGGCCGGGTGCTCGGCGTCGACGTCGAGCGTGAACATCTGCGGGTAGTAGCCGGTGCGCGAGATTGCCGCGTCGTACTGGCCCGGCCGGACCTGCACGCTCTCGACCGGCAGCGTGTGCCACTGCGGGCCGCGTGCCACGTCGAAGAGCATCAGGCTTGCGCCGGCGATCGAGTCGTCGTTGCGTACGTGCACCTCGCCGAGCACGCGCAGCACGCGCAG
The DNA here is from genome assembly GCA_050249295.1 of Planctomycetota bacterium. Lineage (GTDB taxonomy): Bacteria > Planctomycetota > UBA8742 > SKZP01 > SKZP01 > JBFWQT01. Next base: position 6,295 of record JBFWQT010000020.1, on the reverse strand, counting down.
TTCGAGGCGCGTGGTCAGGCCGCCGCTCTGCACCGTGGCGCGGCCGTAGTCGGGGTTGTCGGGCGAGTCGGGGTCGGCCAGGCGGTACTCGTCGGAGGCGAGCACCACGCGGTAGCTGCCCGGCGGCAGCTTCTCGATCGTCTCGGGCGAATCGTACTCGCCGACCAGTTCGCCGCTGGCGCTCTGCATCAGTCGGAAGCGCACATCGGGTAGCGACATCGTGACCAGCAGGCCGCCGGTGGCCGGCACGAGGTTGACGTGTCGCGCGACCTCCTCGTTGCCCTCGGGCACGTTGACGTGACGCACCTCGTCGGGGTCGAGCATGCCCGGCGCCGTCACGCGGAAGCGGTAGCGACCGGCTGGCACGAGGCCCGACAGGAACGGTTCGGCCGGGCGGCGCATGCGGATGCTTCCGTCGATTGACTCGAACTCGACGATCGCCGCGGGATCGCTGCAGGTGATGCGCACGCTGCCGAGCAGCGAGTGCAACGTGAACTCCTGGCGGAGCGTCTCACCGCCTTCGGGGATGAACACGCGGTGCCGCAGGTCGCGGTCGATGTGGTCGTGCAGTTCGAGTTCGAGGTCGTACTCGCCGGAGAGCAGCCGTTCGGAGAGCCACGGCGTGACGCCCCGCGCGACCACGTTGCCGTTGGCGTCGCGCAGGCGAGCGGTGGCGCCGCTGGGGTTGCTCGAGACATGCAACATGCCGCGACGCGACCCGAGGTACAGCGGCGCGATCTCGCCACGGAACGCCGGCGACACAGTGAACGACGACAGCGCATCGTGGTAGCCCTCGAGCTCCATGCGCAACCCGTAGGTGCCGGGCCGCATCGGCAACTGGCGGATCGGTGTGGCGCCGACCCACGTGTCGTTGATGTAGACGTCGGCGCCTTCAGGGTTGGAGGTGATGTCGACAAGGCCCTTGCGCGTGAGCAGCGCGTACACGCCGGCCGTGGCGACCATCATCATGATCATCACGGTGACCAACACCTGGCGGTGCCGCCACAGCGTGTTCTTCACGTAGCGATAGAGCGTGGTGCTGCCGGTGCTGCGGAAATCGCGCACGGCCACCACGTCGTCCATCAGCTCTTCCACGGTCTGGTAGCGACGGTGGAGGTCGGGCGCGAGCGCCTTGTGGAGGATGTGCGTGAGGTCGCCCAGCGCCTGCGGGTTGTGCACGCGCTCGGCCGCGGGCTGCACCTGGCCGCGCGCGTTCGCGCCGATCAGCTCGAACTGCTCGCGCTGCGGATAGGCCTGCGAGAGGGTGACCATCTCGTAGAGGATGCAGCCCAGCGCGTAGATGTCGGCGCGATGGTCGAGGTCCTCGCCGCGCACCTGCTCGGGCGCCATGTAGCCGAGCGTGCCGAGCATCGCGCCCGCGCGCGTCCGCTCCGACCGGCTCGTACCGTCCGATGCGCCGAGGTCGAACTCCTTGCGCAGCTTGTCGATGTCGAGGCGCACCAGGCGGGCCGACGACGTGCCGTGCGACGGGTTGGTCGTGGCGCGCTGGACCGATTCGACGAGCTGCGCGATGCTCGGCTTGCCGGGCGTGGCGGTCTGCACTTCGCTGGCGTCGAGCGTGGGGATGTCGGCCGCTGCCGGGCCGCCGACGGTGTGCGGCGTTCCGGGCGTGCCGGTGGGATCCGACTCGCTGCCGGCCACCGCCGTGCGCGGCGCCGCCACCAGCTGGCGATCCACCGTGTCGGCGTCGGCCGCGTCGCTGGCTTCGCGCACGATACGGTCGGTCATGCCGTGACGGCGGGCCTTCACACGATGGCTGATGATCCGGGCGAGGCCCCAGTCGGCCAGCAGCACCTCGCCGAACTCGCCGATCATCACGTTGGCCGGCTTGATGTCGCGGTGAATCACGCCGTGCGAGTGCGCGAAGCCGACCGCCTCGCACACCTTCAGGAACTTTTCGAGCAGGTCGGTGCGCAGCACGCGCGACGACGGCACGCGCGGTTTGCCGGCCATCCGCTTCGCCCGGCGCGACCGCGTGCCGGCGGTCAGTACGCGCGCGACCGCCATGCGCCCCGTGAACCCGGCCGAGCTGCTGTGGTGCCGGGCGTCCTCGTCGCGGCGCACGTCGCGCAGGTATTCGCTCAGCGTGCGACCGCGGATGTACTTCATGCTGAAGTACACGCGGCCATCGTCGAAGCGGCCGAACTCGTGCACCGGCAGGATCCCGGGGTGCTCGAGCTGCGCACCGATCTGCGCCTCGGACAGGAAGCGCTCGACCACCACGCGCGCACCGGCCGGCGCACGACGCAGCAGCTGCGGCTTGATGACCTTGATCACCACGTCGCGGTCGAGGTGCGGGTCGTGAGCGATCCACACCGAGCCCATGCCGCCCGAATCGCTGAGCAGGCGGATGTTGGTGTAGCGGCCGAAATCGGGCTCGTCGGGCCGGCGCGGCGTGGTCTTGCCGGCGGGCGGCAGGTCGGTGGGCACGACCGGGCGCGCCTTGCCGGACGGGCTGCGCATCGTGGCGGCCGGACCGGTGCCGGCGCTGTCACCGCCCGAGAGGTCGAGCAGCGTGTGCGCGTTGGTGTCGGCCGGGCTGAGCGCGACCGAGCTCTTCAGCGAGGCGGTGTCGGATGCCGGCGGCGGCGGTGTTGCTGGCGCCGCCGGTGCCGCCGCCGGTGCCGCCGGTGCCGCCGGTGGTGCCGGACGGGTGTTGGTCGTGTCGACGTCGGTCTCGCCGATCGCCGCGGCCTCGCCCAGTTTTTGCGCGAAGTGCGGCGGAACGTCGTGGTGGCTGGGCACGAGGTCCATCGTCGGGGCCTCGTGTGCCGCCTCCTGCTCGGGCGACACCGCCCCGTGCCGGCCGCTGCCAGCCGCGCCGCCGCCACCATTGTGGTCGGGCGGACCTTCCAGATCGGCTCGGCGCCGACGCGGATCCGGCGGATGACCTGGCAGCGGGCTCATGGCACGCGGTGGAATCGGCCGCAGAACGTGTCGCCGATTGTATCAGCCGGCCGCGATCAGCGCTCGCTGCCGGGCGTGCGGGTCGCATCCCGCGCCGCCGCCTCGTCCGCCGTGGCCAGCGCGGCGAGCACCGCATCCACGTGCTTCCGCACCGTCGCGTCGTCCATCTCGATACTCATCACCATGAACTCGACCATGAACCGGCCCTTCGTCAGGACCACGTCGCAGACGTCGATCTCCTGGCCCATCGCGCCGAGCACCACCGTCTTCCGCGCCAGCGTCTGCAGCTCGGCGTTGGTCGAGCCGAGCGGCTTGTACTCGGCCTTGCTGATGCGGATCTCGGTGTCCTTCATCTTCTCGTCCTTGGCCTTCAGCAGGTCGAGTTGCAGCTGGTAGAAGCTGCGCGCCGCGGCCACGCTCTCCATCTCGGCGATCGACGCGATCACCTGCTTGTCGCCCATCGACTCCGGGGGAAGCATCGCCTGCACGTGGCACGACACCGTGGCCTTGATCGCCTCGTCGACGCGCTTCGCGTCAATCAGCCCGCCGAACGCCTGGCGGAACTGCACCGACGGCAGCTCGATCACCTGGTGCTGCCACTTCTCGCCGACGCTGGCGCGCATCGCCGCGAACACCGCGTCGAGCGGCAGCGACTTCGGCGCACGCTCGGGGTGATAGTAGAGGTAGGGCCGCGCGATCACGTTCTTGCTGGCCGGCAACTTCGCGAACACGTCCGACTGGAAGTCCGGGTGCTCGGCCGCTTCGGTGGCCAGGCCCTCGAAGAAGTGCCGGCCGTCGATGTAGCCGAAGACCTGCGCGGCCGACATCACCTGCGCCATCATCTTCTGCGAGTCGTCGAGGCCCGGCGGCATGGCCGTGATGCCCTGCTCCCACGTCTCGAACAGCGCGTCGTTCTTCTCGGCCGAGAGCACGCGGCGCGTGATGAACTGCGCGTGGCCCTCGATCAGCGCGTTGAGCACCTCGATCTCGCTGGTGGACTTCGCGGTGAGCAGCCGGCCGAGCGCGCCGTATTGCTGGTGGTCGTGGGCGTGCACCGACTCGTGGATGATCGTGGTGCGCAGGTAGTCGCGCGAGTTCACGATCGGCTGGTCGAGCAGCTCCGCCATCGTGCGGAAGTTCTCGACCATGATGTAGAGGTGGCCGTCGGCCATGGTGCACTTGCCGAGCAGGTGCTGGCTGAACATGCTGGCCTGCGCGCGCGCCATCATGCGCGCGGTTGCCTCGTCGGCGCCGGGCTGCAGCACCTTCATCTGCGGGATCAGTTCGTCGAGCAGCAGCTTCTCGACTTCGGCGCGCGTGGCGATGCTGATCTCCGGGGTCTGCTTGAATGGCTTGCCGATCGCCTTCTCAACCAGCGGCTGGATCTCGGCGAGGATCGCCTTGATGCCCTCGATGGTGAACGAGGTGTCGGGCTTGACCTCGGGATCGAAAGCCGGCGGCGGGACGACCGGATCGCCGGGGTCGCCGGGCTGGCCGGGATCATCCTGTGCCATTCCCGGCACCGCGAGCGCGAACGAGATCAGCAGCAGGGCAAGCAGCAGACGAAGGCAGCGGAGCGACGGCATGGCAACAAGGGGCAGGGGCAGGGCCGGCAACGGCGACCCGACCTTATCGCTCGCCGAGCCACATTCAAAGGCGAAACCCGCCGCGAGACGGCAGCTCAGGCTGCTTGCAACGCGCACCCGCACGATCAGGAGCGTCGTCGTCGAGCTGCCGAGGCAAGGGGGCGAGTACCCGCGGAGGACGGGAAGCGGAAGTTCTTCAAACGCGGGTGCGGCGCGGGTAGTAGACATATTGAACAGGTTGCACCCCGGTCCTGCCTTCTCACTCCTGATCCAGAGGCAGCGCGCGCAACCCCGCCTTTTCGCCCGACGTGGTCACCAGAATCGAGGAGCCATCGATGCGTACTCTCGCAGTCGTCGCCATGTGTGCGGCAGTCCTGATGTGCGGCGTGATGAACACCGCCAACGCCCAGTCGACCGACGACCTGAAGAAGTGGGCGCAGGACGCCCGCGAGCGGATGAACCAGGAGTTCGACCGCCAGCGCCAGACCATCAAGGAGATGGAGCAGCGCCTCAACCGCCTGCAGGACGACCTGACCCGCAAGCTCGACGAGATTCTCGGCGGCAACAGCACGCCGTCGCAGCCCGCCCAGCCCGCCCAGCCCGCCCAGCCGCAGGTCGCGGGCGGTGCGTACCTCGGCGTCGCCGCCGGCCCGATCGATGACGGCATGCGCACGCTGCTGGACATCCCCGCCGGTCAGGGCGTGCTCGTCAACCAGGTGGTCGAAGGCGGCCCCTCGGCTGGCAGCCTCAAGGTCTACGACGTGATCCTCAGCGCTGACGGCAAGAACGTCGCCACCGCCGAAGAGCTGCGCGCCGCCGTGTCGGCCCACAAGCCGGGCGAGAGCATCAAGCTCGAGATCCTGCGCGAGTCGGCCCGCCAGACGATCACGGTCAAGCTCGGCGCCGGCCGTCCCACGCCGAATGGCAACGGCGGCAACACGCCGTCGGCCGACCCGAACGACCTCCGCGGCTTCCTCGATCGCGCCTTCAACGAGGGTAACGTGCCCGACCCGACGCCCGAGCAGGGTGGCGGCAACCCGTTCGGCCAGGGCAACCCCTTCGGCAACGGCCAGAACCCGCTCGGCGGCGAAGGCATGCAGCAGCTGCAGGAGCGCATGCAGGAGCTGTTCCAGAATCCGGAGCGCCTCCAGCAGCTGATGGAGCAGTTCCGCGAGATGATGGGCGGCCGCAACAACCCCAACCCGAACAACCCCAACGGTGGCGGCCAGAACCCGCTCGGCGGCCAGCTCGAGGACTTCCTCCGCGGCCTCGAGGGCAACCAGGGTCAGGGTCAGCCGAGTACGCCGAACCCGACGCCCGCTCCGGCTGCCCGTCCGTGGGTTGGCATGCGCGTGGTGAACCCGAACGACGCGATGCAGGCTGCCGGCGCCAAGGGTGTGCAGATCACCCAGGTGACCCCCAACGGCCCCGCCGCTCTGGCGGGTCTGCAGCGCGGTGACCTGATCACCGGCTTCGCCGGCCACGAGGTGACGGATCGTGACAGCCTGAAGGCTGCGATCGACACCTGCAAGGTGGGCGACAAGGTGAAGGTGGTGTTCACCCGCGAGGGCAAGGAGAACAGCGTCGAGATGACGATCAAGTCGCAGGACTGATTGCCGTCGACGACGAGTGAGCAAACGCAAACGGGCGAGGTGACGCGAGTCACCTCGCCCGTTGGCGTTGGCCCTTGCCCTTGCCCTTGCCCTTGCCCTTGCCCTTGCCCTTGCCCTTGCCCTTGCCCTTGCCCTTGCCCTTGCCCTTGCCCTTGCCCTTGCCCTTGC
>JBFWQT010000019.1:0-32415 GCA_050249295.1 Planctomycetota bacterium | reverse complement strand
ACGTGATCGCCCGCCTTGCGCGCGAGCGCATTGCGGCGGGCGAGGGCGCCGGCGAAACGCTGCCCGAGGCAGCCAGCCCCGACGCGCTGGATCAGCGCATCCAGGCGGCTCGCGCGGCGCTGGCCGACATCACCGCGCGCATGCTGCAGGTGACGTCCGACCTGGCGTCGGTTGCCACGCGCGTCGAGGCGACGACTCGCTCACTCGAGGAGAGCAAGCAGGACAAGATCGCGCGCGCCGCCGCGGTCGAGCGCGAGACCGCGTGGGCCACGTTCGTGCGCGAGGTGCAGTCGGTCGAGACGCCGAAGCTGATCGACACCTTCAAGGAGACAGTGGGCAAGATCGAGACGGCGATGCAGCAATTGCGCGAGCTGGCCGACGCGAGCAACCTGGCTGGCGGCGTGGTGGATGCCGCGGCGAAGGCGCTCGCGGCGGACCCCGATCCGGTGGTGCTCAACGTGCTCAACGAGACCGCAAAGCGCGACGAGTTCAACGCGTGGCTGCGCGGCAACCAGCTTTCGGATGCCGGCATCGACGTCGTCACCCCGGCCGAGGGCTCCGTCACCTCGACCAACGGCAGCGGCGCCGGACTGACCGATGGCACACCGGCGGGCGTCGTCGATTCCGGCCCGACCGCGCAGACCGGCATGCGCATCAACATGATGCTCGAGTTGCGCGACCAGACGGTGGCCCGCCGTCTCGGCTACTTCCGCGACCGGCACAAGCAGTTTGACGCGCTGGCCGGCGCCATCCGCGATCGCATCGCGCGGCTCGGCGAGGAACACAAGGCAGCGCTGGCCGCGGTCGAGCTTGCCCGCCGCGCATGGGCCGGCGCCACGACCCTGGAGATCCGCGCCGCGCGCGGCGATTCGGCCACGCTGCCCGCGCAGGTCAAGGCGTGGACGCAACGCGATCAGGTCAACGCCCTGCAGGCCCGCGCCGACGCGATCCGGCAGCAGATCGACCGCAGCACCGGGCGCCTCGACGCAATCGCAGCGGGCAACTCGACGGATGGCTTCATCGAGCCGCTGGATGCCCGCTTCAAGAACCTCAGCTCGATCATCGAGAAGCTGCGCGAGCGGCAGGATCTCGAGCGCAACTTCGAGACACCCGACCCGGCCACACTCAGCGAGCTGGATGCGAAGAAACTGGCGCACGAGGTCGACCAGCGCATGAGCGCCGACACCGGCACGTGGGAGAAGCTCGTCGGGTTCTTCGGTGGCGCGGCCGTGCAGGATCTCGATGGACTGCTCGCCGAGTACTACCAGCGCGTGCTCGACCTCGAGCGCAAGACCGACAACCTGACGCAGCGCAGCAACTTCACGACGGCGATCGAGCAACTCACCGAGGCATCGCGCCCGATCCAGGAAGCCGTGGCGAAGCGCGTGGCCGAGCGCCTCGCAGCGGCCGAAGCGGCACTGACGCGCGAATTGCTCAAGGTGAAGCTCATTCTCCAGCCCGGCAACAAGGACACACAGGAGAAGGCGGCGGCGCTGGGCATTGATCCGGCGCAGTTGCAGAAGCTGCCCGACAGCGACGACGCCGGGCTGAAGGCCGCGAAGGACAAGCTGGTCGCGTCGTTGCTCCGCCCGTGGGCGCGCGTCGCCGGCTACCGCCGCTGGCAGGAACAGATCGCCGCGGCGCTGGCGCAGCTCGGCGCGATCGACGCCGAGATCGGGCGACTGAAGGATGTCATCGCGAGCATCAACGCGGCCGCCGCCGATCACCTGCGCCGCATCGAACGGCTGGTCGGTCACACGCCGGCCCAGCTCGCCGCGCTGCCCGTGGCCGATCGCCCGGCCGCCGTCGAGATGGATCGCTACCGTCTCGGCGAGATCGGCATGTTGCGACGCGAGCGCGTGCAGAAGCTGAACTGGGCGGCGGGCGGCAATGCGCTGTGGCTGCTGCTGATCCCGTTCATCGCGTGGATCGCGATCCGCGCGGCCAGTCTGGTCGGCAACCGGCTGGTCGCCCGCGTCACAGTCGAGCCCGCCGACGGCGCACCCCCAACCGACCGCACCAGCCGCCGCGAGCGCGAGGAGCGCGCCCAGACGCTGTTCCATGTGTTCAGGGCCGCGTGGACGATCATCGTGTTCGTGCTCGCCGCGATCTACATGCTCAAGGCGATCAGCGTGGACGTCACGCCGCTGATTGCCTCGGCCGGTATCTTCGGCCTCGCGATCGCCTTCGGCGCGCAGCCGCTGGTGCGCGACTTCTTCGCCGGCTTCTTCATCCTGCTCGAGAACCAGTACAACCTGCACGACGTCGTGACGATCAACGGCATCACCGGCACGATCGAGCGCATCACGCTGCGGCTCACGATCATCCGCGACATCGAAGGCAAGGTGCACTACATCCCCAACGGGCAGATCGAGCTGGTCACCAACCAGACCAAGAGCTGGGCGCGCGCCCGCCTCGAGATCGGCACCGCCTACAGCAATCATCCCGACGAGGTCATCGCCTGCCTCCAGGAGGTCTGCGCCGGGCTCAAGGCCGATCATGCGCATGGCCGCGAGTTGCTCGAATTCGAGGTGCCCGGCATCGAGAGCTTCGGCGACAACTCGATCAACTACCGCGTGCACATCAAGGTGATCGCCGGCGCGCAGTGGAAGATCGCCCGCGAGTTCCGCCGCCGCGTGAAGCTGGAGTTTGACAAGCGCGGCATCGAGATCCCGTTCCCGCAGCGCGTGATCCACCAGGCGGCGCCTCCGTCCGCGCTGCCGGGCCCGTCATCGATGACGTGATTGTCGTGGCTGCCGGTCAGCGTTGACAGCGGTCCGGTCAAGAGCCGCGACCGCAAGGGAGCGGGCCCGAGGGCCGCACGATCACGAACCCGCCGCTCGCTGAATGCGTGGTCAGAATGCACGGTAGTGGATTCGCAGGCGAGGCCCTCGGGGCCTGCTCCCTCGCCGTCGCGGCGCTTGACCGCGACCCGAACCAACTCGCTGTCGATTCCTTACTGCCGCTGCTGATCGAGCGCGCGCAACGCGCGGTTCGCCGTGTTGCGTACGTTCCAGTCGCGGTCGCTCTTGGCCTGCTCCAGGAACGGCCGGGCATCCTCGACGCGCAACTGCGCCAGCTGCGCGACCGCGTAGCGGCGGGTGCCCACGTTCGTGCTCTCGACGCGCTCGCCGATCTCCGCCGCCATCGCGCGCGCCGCCGACGGATCGCCGAGCTTCCGCATCGCCACGGCCGCGTGATACGCGACGCCACGATCCTTGCCCACGCTCAGTGCCGACAGCTGCGGCAACGCGCGATCCTGGCCGGTGTCGCCCAGCGCCTGGATCACCTCGACCCGCACGCGACGGTCGCGGTCGTCGATCAGCGACATCAAGGTGTCGCCACTGACGTCGCCGGGCAACCGGCCCAGGGCATCCGCCGCGGCGGCGCGCACCGCCGCGTTGCCGTCGGACGTCGCCTCGATCAGCGCGGGGCCCCACTCCGGATTGCGCAACTGGCCGAGCGCCATCGCGGCATCGCGCCGCACGCCCGCGTCGTCGGCCTTCAGGTAGTTCATCACGGCTTCCGACGCGGCCGGGTCACCCTCCTGCGAGAGCTTCGCCAGATCGCGCATCGCCTCGAAGCGCGCGGGGCCGTTGTTCATGTTGATGCGGCGCATCGCGAACTCGCGCAGCACGCTGGTGGTGGCCGAGCCCTGCAGATCCTCCATCTGCTTGCGCAGATTGAGCAGTTCGGAGATGACCTGCGCCGGGTTGATCTTGCCGGCGTCGTCGGCCCACTCGAGCGCGTCGAACTCGGCGTTGCTGTCACCCTCGGCCGCCTGCGCGTCGGCGTTGCCACGCAACGCGGCGATCTCGCGGTCGCGGGCCTCGATTGCCAGCATCATCGCCTGCATGTCGGCTTCGAGCCGGGCGAGCCGCGCTTCGACCGACGACGACGACGCCGCAGCCGGGTCGGCAGTGTCCGGCGCGCTGGCGGCTTCGTTTGTCGTCGTGCGCGATGCCTTGCGCGTGGCACCCGGCCCCGATGCGTCCGCATCGTCCACCGCCGCCGGCGCACCGGGCTTGTCGAACACCGCCCACGAACAGACCGCCGTGATGGCCACCAACGACGCGGCCGCAAGGATTGTGGAGGTGCGGACAAACATGGTGGTGCCTGTGCCGATCGCGCAGTTGCGGGACAACACCATAAGCCCCCGGCCGGATCGCCAGCAAGGCATCGGTCGCAAATCTCCCGAAACGCCGGGAGCGGCAGCCGCGTCAAACGTCGGGCCGAATGTCTCGTCCACGCGGGCCCACCGCACGTTTACACAACGGATACTTCGCCATTACGCCTTGTGCGGTACCTTGCGGTACCGACCCGGTCTCGACGAAAGCGCGCTGACATGCCGACGCGTCACCTGTTCCGCAGCCTCCTTATGGTGTTGTGTGCAGCCCTGTTGCTGCCGCTGATCTATCCGCAGGTCTCGGCCCAGGATCCGGACCCGCCGGCGCAGCCCGACAAGCGCGTGATCTACGTGCCGTACAAGGATCTGCAGCAGGCGCTCGACAAGCCCGACGGCGTGTTCCTGCCCTACGCCGAGTTCGAGGCGCTGTGGAAGAAGGCGACCGCGACCGCGCCCGACCGCCGGCCCGACACGGCCGCGCTGATCCACTCGGTGGAGTACGACGGGCAGGTCACCGGCGACACCGCGCGCTTCACGGCCACGCTCAAGCTGCGCACGTTTGTCGCCGGCTGGATCAGCGTGCCGCTGCCGTTCGGCAAGGACATTGCCTGCCGCGAGGCGACGGTGGACGGCCAGCTCGCGCTGCTGGCCGCGCACGGGCAGGGCTACGAGTTGCTGCTCGACCTGCCGAAGGCGGCCGACGGCCAGCCGCAGGTCAGCGACAAGACGCTCAAGCTGGTGTTCGAGGTGCCGGTGCGGCCCGACGCGAACCGCGCCGACTGGCGCACCGTGGGCTTCGGCGTGCCGCGAGCGGCGGTCGCGCAGCTGAACTTCTCGGTGGATCAGCCGAGCCTCGTAGTCGAGGTCTCGCCGCGCATCGCCGCGGTGGAGCCCGGCACCAGCGATGGCCAGCGCACCGGCATCAAGACGTTCCTCGGCAACGGCGACACGCTGGCGGTGTCGTGGAAGACCGAGGTCACGCGCAAGGAGCAGGAAGCCGTCGTCTCGGCCAGCCAGGCCACGGTGTGCACGCTGGCGGAGGGCGTGATCACGCTCTCGTCGCAGATCAGCCTGTCGGCGATCCAGGGCACGTTCGATGAGGTGCTGGTCGAGCTGCCGAAGGACTACAACCTGCGCACGCCCGACAGCGGCGACTGGCAGAGCTTCTCGCGCGTGCCCGGTGCCACGCCCGACTCGCAGCGCCTGCGCGTGAAGTTGCGCGCGCCGGCCGCCGAGTATCGCTTCGCGATCACGGTGCAGCGCGTGGTGCCCGACATCGCGGCTGCGCACAGCCTGCCGCTGTTCCGCGTGGTCGGCGTCACGCTCGACCGCGGCTACATCGCGGTGTTTGCCGATGACGCGCTCGACCTCGCGGTCGGCGAGTCGAAGGGTCTCTCGCCGGCCACGTGGCGCGAGTTGCCGGAGTTCTGCCAGGCCGCGGGCGGCGGCAAGACCAGCACGCTGGCGTTCCAGTTCCTCAATGCCAACGAGGTCGCGCTGCCGGTGACGGTCACGCGCAAGCAGCCGCAGATCAGCGTGTGGCTCAACCACCGCCTCGAGATTGACGAGACGCAACTGACGCTGCGCGCAATCGCCGAGGTGAAGGTCGAGAAGGCCGGCATCTTCGCGATCTCGTTCGTGCTGCCCGAGGGCTACACCGTGCTCGAGGTCGGCCCGCTCGACAGCGTGGTCAAGGCCTGGCGCGAGAGCCAGGACGACCCCGACGGCCCCGACGGCCCGCTGCCGGCGCGCCGCACGCTCAATGTGGAGTTGCGCGCACTGACTCGCGGCACCGCCACCATCAACCTGGCGCTGCAACGCGCGCTGGGCCTCGAGAACGGCCTGCCGCGACAGAAGGACGGCAAGCCGGTGGTCGTTGACCTGCCCGTGATCCGCGTGCCCGGCGTGCTGCAGGAGCGCGGCCACTACGGCGTCGGCGCGAAGGACACCGTCAACGTCGAGACCGGTACCCTGACCGGCCTGCAGCCGCTCGGAGTGGCGCAGACGTTCGAACGCGGTGGCGCACCGGCCGGCGAGCAGCCGCTCGTGCTGGCGATGCAGTTCATCGCGGCCGGCACCAATGGCGACGCGGCCGCGCCGCTGATTCCGGTGGCCGGGCAACTGCGCCTCTCGCTGAAGGACGCGCAGGTCAGCGTCGAGGTGATCCACTACGTGCAGGTCACCGACGAAGGCATCGAGCGGCGCACGCTGCTGATCTACACGATCCAGTTCGCCGGGGTGGACACGTTCCGTGTGCGCGTGAAGGCCGACAAGGCGCCGACGTTTGATGCGCGCGCGCTGGCCAGCCAGCCGACGCCCGCGGCGGACGACAAGGAGCTGTACGTGGTGAAGACCAACGAGAAGCAACGCGGCCAGTGGGTGCTGTCGCTCTCGTGGCAGGAGAGCCTCAAGTCGTTGCAGCCCAACAAGCAGGAGCCGCTCGCGTTCCCGGTGGTGCAGCCGCAGGAGGTCGCGGCCGAGTTCGGCAGCTACCTGATCGCCAAGCGCAGCACGATCCACATCGGCGGCGCGAAGACCGAGGCGTGCTCGCCGATCGACCCGACCGACCCGCAGATGGTCGCGGTGATGCAGCGCGTGGCGAGTGCGCTGGCCGAGTCGGCGTCGCGTTCGGGCAGCACCCTGGCGGCCGAGACGCCGGCGCTGGCGTGGCGCTATCAGGCGCACCCGCACACCATCTCGATGATGATCATGCGGCGCGAGTTCAGCCAGCTCTACGCCGTGGTGGTGCACCGCCTGCACCTCGACGTGGACGTCAATGCCGAGTACCGCGCGCGCGTCACCGCGCTGGTGGAGTTCCAGGCGCGCGGCCTGCAGTCGCTCGCGGTGGAGTTGCCGGCCGGCGCGTCGCAGGTGCGCGTGCGCAAGGGCTCGACCGACATCGCGTACCGCGTCGGCGACAAGCCCGAGCAGATCCTGATTCCGCTCGACGCGGCCGAGAGCGACGTGATGCAGAAGCGCGCGATCGACTACACGCTGGCCGTGGGCCCGGCCGATTCGCAGCTCGGCATGACCGGCACCGTCAACGTGCCCGTGCCATCGCTGGGCGATGCGCCGATCAACGAGACGACGTGGAACTTCTCGTTGCCGGGCCGGTTCAACTGGTCGTCGGATGACCCGGCGTACGACTTCGAGCCGCAGCACCAGGTGATGGTCGACTGGTCGCCGATGCCCGAGCCGTCGCGCGCGCGTGCGCAGACCGACGCGACGCGCGTGTCGTTCAGCCGGCGCGTCGGTGCGATGCCGGTGAAGCTGCAGTACACCAGCGACACGTGGCGCAACGGCCTGCTCGTGGTGCTGTTCGTGGGCCTGCTGGCGTTCAGCTGGTTCGCGCCGATGCTGCTCGGCAAGTATGTCGAGCCGACCGGCTTCGTGATCTTCACCGGCGTGGTGCTGCTGCTGTTTGCCGCCGCCGACACGTCGCGGCCGTATGCGATGGCCGGGTTCGCTGGCGCGATGCTGGCGCTGGTGGCGCACATCGTTCGGCTGGCCATGCTGACCGCCGCACACGGGCGTCAGAAGGCCGACCTGCCGTCGGTGGCGCTCGCTGGTGCCAGTGCCGTTGCGGCCGGTGCGGAGGGCGGATTGCAGGCCTCGTTGCCCCCGGCGGGAATGGAGCCGGTGGACGAAGACGAGCAGGCGGACGACGCCCCCACGGGTGACAGCGACAGCGACGACGACGACAGCGACGAAGGCGACGACGACGACGACAGCGGCGACGACGACGCGGGTGCCGCTGCCGAGGAGCCCAGCGACGACGACGGCGGCAAGCCGTCCGCGAAGAAGAAGAAGTCGCCGCGCGCGAAGAAGAAGACGAAGAAGACCGGCGGCAGCAGCAGCGGGAAGAAGGAGTGATCACCATGACGACGATCCGACTCACCGCATCCCGCGTGTCGCTGCTGGTCGTGTTCGCGCTGCTGGCCCTGCCGCAGTTGCTGCGCGCCCAGGATCCGCCCGCGCCGGCGCCGCCCACCGTGGTGCTTGTGCCGCAATCCGAATGGGAGACGCTGCTCAAGCGCAACCCGAAGGGCGTCGTGCTCGACTACAAGAAGTACCGCGACATGCAGCTCGCGGCCGCCGCCAACGGCCGGCACACGCCGCCGCGCGGCATGATCGCCGCGAGCATCGACTACCTCGCGACGCCGCTGTTCAACGAGCAGAACGCCAGTCCCGACCACGTCGCGTGGGAGGTTCGCGCGGTGCTCGACGTGCTGCAACCGGGCGACGGCGGCTGGACCGAATGGAGCGTGCGCCTCACGCCACTGGCGATTGACCGCGTGGTCGTGCAGCAGACGAAGCCCGACGGCACCACCGTTGACGTGCCCGCCGTGGCCGTGGTGAAGGAATTGCCCGCCCGCGGACGCGGGTCGTCCGGCGGCCAGCAACTCACCGTCGCGTTGCGCGGCCAGGGCCGCCACACGCTGATCATCGGCGGTCGCGCACCGGCCGGGTTGCTGCCCGGTGACACCGGCGCGCGTCGCATCAGCCTGGCTACCAGCGCGTACGCGTCGGTGGCCACGGTGCGCCTGCAGCAGGCCGCGCGACTCGACGTGGTGACTTCCAACGTGCCGCTGCGCGCCGAGGAGAACGCCATGCTCGCCGCGTTCGGCGGTCGCCAGACGTTCGACGTCGTGCTCGCACCGAAGACCGACGCCACG
Source organism: Planctomycetota bacterium (assembly GCA_050249295.1). Classification (GTDB taxonomy): domain Bacteria; phylum Planctomycetota; class UBA8742; order SKZP01; family SKZP01; genus JBFWQT01. The sequence goes on along the minus strand of JBFWQT010000019.1, from coordinate 23,613 downwards.
CCCGACCGCGAGGCCCAGCTTGTCGGTTCGCTCAGCGCCTGGCACGACCTGCGCCCCGGCTCGCTGACCAGCGAGTTCATTGCGCACGTCGATGTCGCGCAGGCCCCGCTCGCGCAGCTCACGCTTGCGCTGCCAGCCGGCGGCACGCTCAAGGACGTCACGGCCGCGCGGCTGCGGCACTGGCAACTGCGCAGCGAGAACGACCAGCGGCTGCTCGATGTCGCCTTCGCCGAGCCGATTGCCGATGGTCAGTCGGCCGACGTGCGCGTCGTACTCAGCAACGATCTGCCGCCCACGGCCACGCAGGCCGACGCCGCGGCGGTGATCCTGCCTCGCGTGCGCTTCGCCTCGCCGATGCGCCGCCAGCAAGGCACGATGGCGCTCACCGTGGCCAGCGAGTGGACCGCCGTTGTCCGGCCCGACGCGGGCTTCGAGGAAACAGCGGTGCCGGCACGGATTGCCGGCGAGGCCACCGCGCACGGCCTGCGCGCATGGGCGTACGCCGCGTGGGGCGAGTTGCCCGGCGCGTCGGTGCAACTCGCGCCGGTGCCCACCGTGGTCGATGCCACCGTGCGCAGCCTGTGGGCGATCGGCGACCTGCTGCAGGAGGTCACGGCCGCGGTCGACTACGAAGTCGTGCGCGGCCAGGCGTGGCAGCTCTCGGCCGAGCTTCCGCCGGGCTTCCAGGTCTCGACGGTCACGTCGTCGCTTGCCGACGGCACTTATGACTGGTTCATCCTCTCGCCGCTGGGCGAGGGTCGCGGCCAGCGCATCCTGTTCGATCTGCGCCTGCGCCTGGCGGCCGCCGATGGTCCCGCCCCGGCCAACGGGCGCGACGACGCTGGCCCGGTGGCCACGTTCACGGTGTCGTTGCTCAAGCAACAGTCGCTGGAAAATCTCGGTAGTGGCGGCAATGGCGCCGACGACGGCCGCGTGTTGGCGGTGCCGGTGGTGCGTCCGCTCAATGCGCGCGACACTCGGCTCTATCAGGGCATCGCGGCCGGCAAGCACATCGCGGTGCATGTCGAAAGCGCGAGCCTCGTGGATCGCGAGCGCTTCTCGTCGATCGAGCTCGACGTGTTGCGCGCGCTGCAGGTCGATCATCCGGATCTTGCCGTTGCCCTGCGGGCCGACTCGGCCGCCGCGGTGGCCAACGCCGTGATCAGCCCGCGAGCTGCGCGCCTCAAGGCCACGGCCGTGGTGATGGTCTCGCTCGACGAGCAACTCACGACCGCGATCCGGCTCGAGTACGACGTGACTGACGCGCCGGTGGTCGAGCTGGCGTTCACGCTCCCGGCGCGCATCGGGCCGACCGGCTCGCTGGAGGTTTCGATGCCGCTGCTCGGGCCCGAGGGCTGGGAGCTCGTCAATTGCCGCGACCGGCTTGTCGTGGCCGATCCGGCCGATGGTCGGCGTCGCTTCGCGGTGCGCCTGCCCGGCCGCGCGATCGGCAAGCGCGTGCTCTACCTCACCATGCGCGAAGACATGGCCGATGGCGCGACGCTCAGCGTGCCCGTCGTTGCGGTGCCCGGCGCACAGTTCACCTACGGCGTGATCGGCGTGGAAGCCGCGGGCGGCAACGATCTGCAGGTGGCCGGCACGACGCAGTTGCAGTCGCTCGACCCCGGCGATTTCCCGATCGTGCCGCACCCCGCCAGCGACGGCCTGCATCGCTTCCAGCATGCGTTCAAGTTTTTCGATGCCGACTGGCAGTTGCAGGTGCAGTCGCATTCACGCCGCGCGACCAGCGTGTTGCCGTGCCTCGCCACGACGTTGTCACTGAGTACGATTCTCGACGCGTCGGGCAAGGAACTGGTGATCGCCGAGTGGCAGCTGGCGTGGAGCAACGTGCAGGACGTGCGCATCGAGCTTCCGGCAGGTGCCGAGGTGCTCTCGGTGCTGCGCAACGGCAGCGACGACGGCCGTCGCGGCTGGACCGGCATCCGTCCGACCGAGGACCCGGACAACGCGCGGGTCGTCGTGCCGCTGGCCGGGCCGTGGAGCAACGGCGCGCGGCATACCGGCGTGCGCGTGGTCTATCAGCGCGACACCGGCACGCCGCTGGGCAGCGGCCGCGAGTTCCGGCCCGAGGTGGCGAAGCTCTGGCTCGACACCCCGACGCGCCGCGTGCCGGTGCTGCAGACCAGCTGGCGCCTGTATCTGCCGCCCGGTTTCCGCGCGACCGAGATGACCGGCGACCTGTTCAATGCGCAGATGGTGGAGGAAGACAAGCGCGCGATGAACGTGGGGATCGTTGCTGGCGCGACGGGTGACGGTCGCAGTGATCTCGGCATCAGCACCGAGTATGCGCACTCGTCGGCAGCGAAGCGCGAGCGAACGCTCGGCGACAACACGATCGTTGGTGGCTTCTCGCTCGCCGACGAGGACGGTTCGCCGATGTCGATGTTCCGCTCCACGTTGGGTCGCGCAGCCGAAGGGTTGGCAACCCTGTCGCCGGACCAGAAGGCGAAGTACGCCGACGACTCCACAGCCAACACCAACGGCAACAACAGTCCGTCGACCAATGGCGCCTACTCCCGCGGACCGAGCGCTGCCGCGCCGCCGGAACTGCCCGCGCCGCCGCGGTTGTCGCCGAACACGCCGATGCCGGAGGATCGGCCGGACGTCGAGCCGGGAGATCCGACCGACGATCCGCGGATCGTGAAGGACGCGACCGACGATCACAACGAAGACCCGACCAACGATCCGTCCAACCGGGACCTGCGTCCCAATCCGAGCCCGGACCCGTCCAACACCGAGTCGCCGTATCCCGGCTCGGAGCGGTCGCCCTTCGATCTTGATACCGCGCAGGGGGAGGTAGACCGCAACTTCGATCGACTCCGGCAGGGCGATGACATCACTGGCGCGGTACGCGATCAGAAGTTCGAAGCGGACGAAAACGGTCCCGTCGCCGGCAGGAACTTCATGGGTGGCACCCGGAACGGCGCCGGCTTTACTCGCCCCACCGGCAGCGGCATGGCCGGCACCACTCCGCAGAGCTTCGCGCGCATGGCGTTCGATGACATGGTCGCATCGCTCGACTACGCGTCGCTCGACGAACAACTGCGGCGGCGCGGCTTCACCTCGTTGACGCTCGGCGGCAACGCGAACGATCTGGTGAGCGTGCTCAACAATCCGCGCGGGCCTGCTGCCTGCGACGTCACGGCGATCGGCAACGCATCCGATCCGCGCGCGCGCGTCGTCGTGCAGCGCCAGGGCCGCGGCGTGCTCGAGCGCGTGCTCTGGCTCGGCCTCGGTGTGCTGCTCACCGCGCTGCTGGTGCTGCGCCTGCGCGTGCCGTCGGTGGTGCTGCTGCTCGCGGTCACCGCGATCATGGGCTACGCGCCGACGATCGTCGGCCGCCAGGTTGCGCCGGCCGCGTACGACATCACGTTCGGCAACTGGCTCTGCAGCGTCGCGGTCTGGCTCGTCGCCTGCCTCGCGTTGCTGCGTCGCCGGTCCGGCCTGTCCGACCGGCCGTTCGAGCTGAAGCTGCCGCGCCTCTACGCGTACGCGCAGGCCGGCAAGAAGGCCACGCTGCTGCTCGCCGCCGGCGTCGTCATCGGCGTCGTGTGCGGCACCGCTGGCAGCGCGTCGGCGCAGGCACCGGGCGAGGCGATTGCCAACGGCAGCGACGTGGTGATCGCACCGTACGACCCGGCCCGGCCCGACACGCTCGACAAGATCGATCGCGTGTTCGTCTCGTGGCCGCAGTACGTGAAGCTGTGGAACGCCGCGTTCCCCGATCAGCCGCTCGGCGCACAGGCCGGCGCCAGCGCGGCTCCGCCGGCCGTGGTCTACGGCTCGCGCTACGAGCTGCGCGTCAACCTCGACGGCGCCGGCCACGATCGTCGCGTCAGCGTTGCGGCCACCGCGCGCTTCCGCGTCGAGGCGCTGGCCACCGGCCCGGTCGAGATTCCGATCGGCCTCAACGATGCCGCCGTCACGCGCGTGACGTTCACACCCGCCAACGGCGCGGCTGGCCCGGCCGAGTTGCAGGCCGGCGCCAACGGCTACACGCTGCGACTCACCGGCCCGATCGCGGGCACGCTCGAACTCGGCATGATGTTGCCGGGCGTCGCGCGCGTCGATGCCGGCCGCTTCGTGTTGGTCACGCCCGCGTTCCCCGGCAACCGCCTGGTCATCAACGTGCCGGCCGAACTGCGCCCGTGGGTGGCCTCGGCAGGCGGCGCCGGCCTGATTGAAAAGGCGGACAACGACCCGGGCCGCGTGACCTGCGACGCCGTGCTCGGCGCGACCGAACGCGTGGAGTTCGGCTACCGGCCGCAGTCGGCGGGTTCCGGCATCGGCGACGTCACGTATCACGCGGTGGTGCAGCAGACCAACGCCGTGCATCGCGCGCACACCGGCGTCAGCGCCGTCTGCAACCTCTCGATCACCAGCGGCCAACTCACCAGCATTGCGCTCGGCCTGCCCGAGGGCTTTGTGCTGCGCCGTGTGGCCGCGCAGAAGCTGCGCTCGTGGACGCTGGGCAACGCGGGCCGCACGCTCGAGGTCACGCTGCACGAGCCGGTCAGCGGCGACTACCGCATCGAGCTCGATGGCGAGATCGCCTCCGCGAGCATGCCGCCGGCCGACCCGGCGGCACCCGCCGTGAAGAGCCGCGTGCAGCCGGTGCTGGTCAATGGTGCCTGGTACCAGCACGGTCGCATCCGGCTGCGCGCCGACCACGACCTTGCGCTGGCGATCACGCAGACGCTCAACCTCGACCGGCCGGCCGGCGCCGAACGCGAGTACGAGTACGTCAATCCGGGCTTCACGCTCGGCTACGAGGTGCGCCTGCAGACCACGCGCGTGCAGGTCGAGGCGTACGGGATGCTCACTGCCAGCCGCGACGAGCGCGCGTTCGGCGTGACGCTCGACCTCGGCACCAGCGGCCGACCGTTGCACGGCTTTGACGTGGAGATCGGCGCGACCGACGCGGCGCAGGGCGCGTGGACCGTGATTGACGTGCGCGGCGACCGCCTGAAGGACTGGCGCGAAGTGCGCGAGAACGGCAAGCGCCTCGTGCGCATCTTCCTGTCCGCGCCCGTCACCGGTGCCGGCACCTGGTACCTGAAGCTCGCCAACAAGCGGCCCGACGGGCTGGCGGTGGATGCGCCGTTCAGTCTCCCGGCGATCCGCGTGCCCGGTTCGCAGCAGCCGCGCTTCTCGCTGGGCGTGGCCTCGGCGGTCGACCTCGACGTGCGCGTGGCCGGGCCGGCCGGGTTCAGCGAGGTGCCGGCCGCGCAGTTCCCGTACTGGTCGCTCGACGACGCATCGATGCGTCCGCGCGGCGCGTGGCGCCATCCGCAGGGCCAGGAGATGCCGGCCGACATCCGCATCACGCCGGTGCCGCTGTCGCCGCGCGTCACGCTCACGTCGCTGGCGCACCTGCGCATCACCGACGACTGGCTCTCCACCGGCTACTGGTGCCGCTGGCAGATCGACGTCGCGCCGCTCGATCACTTCGTGGTCTGCATCCCGGCATGGGAGAGCGACTTTGCCAACGACGACACGCCGGCCTCGCAGATCGGCAAGGACATCCGCGTGTTCGGTGCCGGCATCGAGAGTGCGACGGTGACGCTGGTGCGCGTGGCGCGCGCCGACGGGAGCGCGACGCTCGATCGCTGGCTCGCGATCTCGATCAAGCTGCATCACAAGGTTGGCATCACGTGGGAGTGCTCGGTGTTTCCGCCGCTGCACCGCAACAACGTGACCGACGTGCCGGTACCCGTGATCCGCGCGGCGCAGGCAAACGGCCTGACGAAGGAGACGCTGCGCGAGGAGCTGGCGATCACGATCGGCCACGACACCACGCGCGAGGTGGTCGGCATCCGCGACGCCGACAAGCAGGGCCTCGTGCTGATCCGCGCCGACCAGCTGGCGTGGAAGCCGGCGATGTTCAGCCGGTTGGCGCCGCGTCTGACCTACCGTGCGCGCGATCCGCTGCCGACGATGGTCTGCACCACGGTGCAGCACCAGGAGGCCGACATCGAGCAGGCGACCGTGAGCACGGTGTCGATCGTCACCGTCGTCACGCCGGACGGCGAGTTGCGCCACCAGCTGCAGGCCGACGTCGAGAACCGCACGCTGGCCGTGATCGCGCTGGCGATGCCGGATGGCCACGACCTGTGGTCGGTGCGCGTCGACGGGCAGACCGTGCGGCCGGTGGAAGACCCCGCGCGGCCCGGCGAGATTCTCATCCCCGTGCCGAAGGCGCGGCAGGGCGAGGCGGCCGTGCAACTCCAGGTGAACTGGGTGACCCACGCCGGCAAGCGGCTCGACGAGCTGGGTGGCACGCCGCTGACGCTGCTCTCGCCGAAGTTCGTGAACGTGCGCGTTGTGGAGGACACGTTCTGGACCGTGCAGACGCCGCCGACCGTGACCGCGACAGTCGACTTCGACAAGTCGTCGATGCCCCACACCGTCGTGGTCGGCTCCGACCCCGGACTGGATCGTCTGGACACAGCGGTGAAAGGCCTGGAGGCGCTCAACGAGCGTGTGATCGCCAGCGGCAATCCGGACCATCTGCCCGAGCGCGTGCGCGCAGCCGTGATGCGCCAGCTGGGCATCTGGAACGAGCTGAGCCAGGCGGTGAACAACACGATCTACGCGGATGCGGCGCGGCTGAAGAACGGTCCCCGTGCTGCGCAGGCGCGCATCGAGGACAACCGCGCACGCTACGGCGCGCTGCAGGGCCGGGCCAATGCCGCGATGCAGACGCTGAATCGCGTGCCGGGCGTGGACCAGTCGCACCTGTGGGCGAAGATCAACGAGCGCAACTGCCTCGAGTTTGCGCGCGCCGCCAACGGCACCAACCCGCTGGCCGACGAGCAGGAGCAGTTCTCGAATCAGCAGGCCGACCAGCTGCGCAAGCGGCTCGAAGAGCAGGCGCAGAAGGCGCCGCAGCTGCAGTCCGACAACCCCACGCGTAAGCGCTCGCTGGAAGAGGCCCAGCGGCAACAGCAGGAAGCGGCCGGCGGAATCGCGCAGGGCCAGGCGTTGCCGTCCGAAGAGTGGGCCAGGATGAACAACGACTACAACCGCCTCAGCGGCATCAACGAGGGCCACGAGGGGCGCAAGACGTCGGGCGACGCGCGCTACAACAAGGAATGGACGGCCGAACTGAGTGGTCGCGAGGTGCGCAACGAGGTGGACCGCAACGAGCTGAGCCTGCGCGCCGAGAACGACCTGGTTGGCGCGAGCGTGCGGCAGTCATCCGGTGCGCGGGGCGGCGCGGCGCTGCCCACCGACCTGCCCGTGGTGGAAGCCGGCGCGCCGGTGCGCGTCTACCAGTCGGGCGCCGAACAGGTCTCGCTGACGATCCGGCTGCAGCCGGCGGGTCAGCGCACGATCGCAACCGAGCGTCTCGGCAGCCTGCTGGTCACGCTGCTGGCGATCGCGGCGATCGCGTTCGGCTGGTCGCGCCGGATCCGCAAGCTCGCGCAGGCGCACGCAATCGGCCCGATCAACCCGGCCACGACGCTGGCGCTGGTGGGCAGCGTGCTGGTCGGCGCGACGTTCGTCGGCGCGTCACTGGTGCTGCTCGGGCTGGTGATCGCCGGTGGCGTGCTGCTCGGTGCGCGGCTGTTGCTGGCACGGCGCGAGCGACGTGCAACGGCATGACCCGGACCTGAACGCTGCGCAGCACAACCAGGCCGCGAGTTGCTACTACATGCCGGACCGACCACGGCGTGCCCGCACGCTGTCCGCCCGTCCGGAGACGCGCATGACGCGCGACCAGTTCCTCACCGTCCGCTGGAACAACATCCTGTCGCTCGGACTGGGTGTGCCGACTCTCGCGTTCGTCATCGTCGTGCTCTCGACGTCGCTGCTTTCCGATGCCGCGGCCTTCACCGGGATGGCTATCGCGGGCGCGGTCTACTGAGTGGTGGTCGAGTTACATGCCAACATGCGGTTCGCATGGCGTCGCAGGAATCGACCGGCCGGCAGCGGCCCCGTGAAGCCGGGCTTCACGCATCCGTTCAACCTGGTGATGGTGGCGTACAACGTGGTCTGGTGGGTGCCGCTCGTGCTGCCGCTGACCGGCAACATGAGCTACCACGATGGCTTCGTCGGCTTCCTGGTGGTGACCACCGTGCGATTGGCCGCCAACGCGGTGCGCAACAACCTGCTCGACGAACGCCGCGCCGAGTACTTCCCGTTGCGCTCGCCCTGACGGTCGCGGCCGAGCGAGTCCACCGCCGTCAGAGGTGGGTCGTCGCCTTCGCAATGATCATCAACCGGCCGTTCGCCGTTCAGCGGCCTTCGCGCAGGCGGTCGGCCAGGTACTGCGGCAAGCCACCGCTGTTCTGGATTTTCTCGACCACCGTGTTCACGTTGTAGAACACGCGGTGGAACTGCACGTACTCCTCGTTGAAGGTCACGTAGCACGCGCGCGGATCCTGGTCGCGCGGCTGACCCACCGAGCCGCAGTTCACAATCACCTTCTTGTCCTTGGGGAAGACGAACTTGCCTTCCGGCATCTTGGACGGGTGAATGTACTTGAAGTCTTCGGTGTAGACGCCCGGCACATGGCTGTGCCCGCAGAACAGGATCTGCGGCGTCATGTCGAAGATCGCCTTGAGCTTGGCCGGGTCGTGCGTGTCGCGCGGCATGATGTATTCCTTGGTGGGAACACGCGGCGAGCCGTGCACGAACATGAACTTGCCCTTCTCGACCTTCTCGAGCTTCTGCAGCTTGTCGAGGTAGTTCCAGAAGGCGTGGCGTTCCTCGCGCGGAATCGTCTTGTCGTTGAGCTGCGCGCGCGTCCACTCCACTGCCTGGCGGGCCCGGTCGTTGAAGTCCTCGGCGATCATCATGACCGCCTCTTCGTGGTTGCCGATCAGCGAGAAGCGGAAGAACTTCATCGCCAGCTTCAGGCATTCACGCGGGTTGGGGCCGTAACCGATGATATCGCCGAGGCTGATGATGTCCTTGACGTTGCGCGTGGCAATGTCGGCGAGGCACATCTCGAGCGCTTCGAGGTTCGAATGGATGTCGGTTACGATCGCAAACACGGAGCACTCGTCTGGCTGAGACCGGATCGCGGGGAGATCGGGTGGACGGAGGTGGGACTTTTCCGGGGTGGTGGAAGAGGGCGGATCGCCAGCACCCGGCGCGCCTCCGGCCCCGGATTGAGGCGGCCAGCACGAAAGTGCCGGAATGTTACGCGCCGCGTGAGCACAGGGTCAATACTCAATCCAGAGCGCGGGGGGCGGATGACACCGGTCGGCACCGGTCGTCCGGCGGTCGTCCGGACCGCGCCACCGGCGATCAATCCGGGATGATGCCGACGCCGTCGATCATGCGACCACCCGGCAACTCGACGGCGCACACATCGCGCGCGACGCCTGCCGTTGTGGGGGTTGCGGTGTCCACGTGGTCGGCGGCCGGGGCGATCACGCGGACGACGCCCTTGCCGAAGGTGCGTTTGCCGACGACGCGGGCGCGGCTGTGGGCCTGCAGGATGCCGGCGAACAGTTCGGCGGCCGAGGCGGTCTCGCCGTTGACGCGCAGCGTGAGCGGCAGGTCGTACGCGGCCGGGTGCATGCTGCGACGGACGCGGCGATCACCCTCGGCGTCAATCAGCGTGCACAACTCCAGCCCGGCCGGCAGGAAGCGTGCGGCCAACTCGGCCGCGGCATGGATGTCGCCGCCAGGGTTGTGGCAGAGGTCAATCTCCAGGGCGGTGAGCGGACCGCGCGCACGCAGTTCGGTGATCGCACGGTCAATCTGCTGCGCCGCGTCGGCCGGCATCGCGTCAAGCTCGATGCGACCGACGCCATGGTCGTCGAGGCCGATGATGTGGCACACGCCGGCCGGTGCATCGTCGGGCACGGGCTGCAGCATCACGTCGCAGCGGCGCAGCGAAACCCACAGGCCCACCTCGCCGACGATCACGTCCGGCAGTTCGCTCACGCCGTACTCGCCGATCGGCGTGCCGTTGAGCGCGAGCACTTCATCGCCGGCCTGCAGGCCCGCGGCGAAGGCCGGCGTACGACGGCGCACCTGCACGATCACGGCGCGCGCGATCCGCCCGTGCTCGTCCACGTCTACTTGCAGCGACCAGCCGGGCGCGCCATCGTTGCGGCCTTCGAGCGTGGCGAGCGCCGACGCGGCATCGACGCGTGCGCCGCCGGCGCCGCTCGGGCCAGCGCCGTTCACGGTGTCGCCGGCCGAGTTCATCAGCACCATCACGACGTCGGGCACCAGCTTCGCGCCGATCGGGTTGTTGAACATGTTGCCGTAGGTGGGCATGCACAGGCTGATCGCGGGGGCGCCGTTCACCAGGATCACCGGCTGGCCCATGGTGTAGCCGCCGGGCATCTTGAACAGGGGGTGCGCGGCGCCGGGCTCGTCGCCGCAGGTCATGGGCACCTGGCACATCATGTTGAGGGCCGGCAGCATGCAGATCAGCACGGTGGGCGAGAATCCGACCGATGTCGCGTTCATCGCGAGGTTCGGATACGGGATCGGCACCGGTGCGGGCGCCATCGGCGTCAGGCAGACGTCGGGGAAGCCGATGCTCATGCCGGGTCCGGTGTTCGATGCTGGCAACATGGTGCGTCTCCTCTGTGTTCGCAGCGACCACGATCGTTTCAGGCTTCCGGGCGAGCCGGGGGTGTAAGCCCCCGGAGTCTGATGCTGGTGCGAGTACTCGACCGACTCGCTCCAGCTCGATCCAGGAGCAGACTCCGGGGGCTTACACCCCCGGCTCGCCCGGAATCCTGATCCGTCGTCATCTGCGTCTCCGTAAGGGGTTCGGAGTCAGGCCTTGCGGCCCGGCTTGTTGATCTCGGCGTTCAGTCGGGCGTTGTCGGTGCGCTTCACGCCCGACACCTTCGCGTTGGTCCAGCTTGCCCCCGTGTCCACGATCGCGTGCAGGTTGGCGCTCGACAGATCGGCGCCCACGAACTGCGACAGCTCCACCGAGGCGTTCGAGAAGTCGGCATACTGCAACTGCGTGCCGGCAAACACGCACTCCTTCGCGCTCGCGCCGATCCACACGCTCTCGCGCATGTTGCTCTGCGAGAAGTTGCACTTGTGCGCGTCCACCTCCTGGAACAGCGCGCCGCGCAGCACACTCGACGACATGTCGCAGGTCTTCAGCGTGGCCTTGTCGAAGCACGCGTGCTTGCCGAGCACACCGTTCATCCGGCAGTTGGTCAGATCCGCCTCCATGAACTTCGACATCGCAATGTCGGCGCCGCGCAGGTCGGCCCCGGCCAGCTTCGTCTTGCTGAACATGCACGACGAGATGTTGCAGTCCTTGAGGTCCATGCCCTGCATGTCGGAGCCGCTGAAGTTGCAGTAGCTCATGGTCAGGCCCTGCAGCTTCAGTTCGCGCAGGTCCATGTCCATCAGGCTGACGTCCTTGATCGTCGCCTCTTCCAGCCGCAGCGTCTTGAAGATCGCGCCGTCGAGCTGGGCGCCGTCCAGCCGGGCCCGGCGGAACGACGCGCGGTCGAGCTTCGTCTGGCAGAGGATGCTGTGGTGCAGCGTGGCCGATTCGAAGTTCGCGCCGGCGAGGTCGGCCCCGAAGAGGTTGGTGCGGTCGAACTGCTGGTTCGAGAAGTCCACGCCGGTGAGCACCGCCTCGGCGAAGATCGTGCCGCGCACGTCGGCCCCGGTGAAGTCCGCGCCGATCAGGTCGCACTGCGAGAACGCGGCGTTGCGCAGGTCGGCGTTGCGGAAGTTGGCGCTGCGCAGCTTCGTGCCCACAAACGACGACCACTGCAGGTTCGCGCCCTCGAAGTTCGGCGCACCCTCGAACTCCAGGCCTTCCATGTCGGCGCGCTGCAGGTCGGCGTCGGGCATGTCCAGCTCGGTGATCTTCGCGCCCGAGAACTGGCACTTCTCCATGCTGGTCGGCAGCTTCGCGCCACGCAGGTCGGCGCCCGCAAAGATCACCGTGTCCAGCACGGCCTTGCTGAAGTCGGCGTCGCGCAGGTCGGAGTTGGCGAACGACACCTCCTTCAGCTTCGCGTGGTCGAACTTCGCGCCGCGCAGGTCGGCCGCCGAGAAGGTGGCCTTCTCCATCTCGGCCGAGCTGAAGTCACACTGCTGCAGGTTGGAGAAGTCGAGGTGCGACTCGGTCATCTTCGCGCGGATGAACGACGCCTGCGTCAGCTCGCCGCGCACGATGCGGCAGTCGCTGAGGTCGGCTTCGTCGAACACCGCGCCGGGAAAGTGCCCGGCCGGCGACGTGAACTTCACGAACTTGCTGCGCGAGAAGCGCGTGGCCGGGCAGCGCACGAGGATCATCAGCGCGTCCGACAGGTCGCAGTCTTCCAGGTTGGTCTGGCCGAACGTGCAGTTGTTGATCTGCGCGCCGCCGAGGTCCGACCCCGCCATGTCGGCCAGGTCGAACTGCACCGCCTCGATCTCGGCGCGCATCAGCCGGGCCTTGCGCATCGGCTGCTGGCGCAGATCCAGCTTCGAAATCGCCGCGCCTTCCAGCGATGTGCCGGTGCGGATCAGTGCCACAACCTGTTCGGGCGTCGTGTTGCTCATGAGTCGCGGCGAATGGTGTGGGTCAGCGGAGTGCCAGCGAACTTGCAGGTCTCCAGATCGGCGTCGATCAGGACGGCCTGCCACAGGTTGCAGTCGAGGAAGGTGCAGTTGTCGGCGACTGCCTTGGGCAGCAAGGCGCGCATGAAGCGGCACTCGAAGAACTGCGCGTGCGAGAGCCGGGCCTTGCGCAGGATCGCCTTTGCGAAGTCGCAGCGCTGCGCGATCACGCCGGTGAGGTTGGCCTCGACCATCAAGGCACCCTCGAAGTCGCTGTCGATGAACTTCGCGCTGGTCAGGTTGGCGCCGCGCCAGATCGACTTCGACGCGAGCGTGCGCTCGAACCGGCAGCGCGAGAAGTCGCACTCCATGCCGCCCTGCAGCTCGCGCAGGTCGGCGTCGGTGAAGTCCAGGTCGGTCGCGGTCGCAAAGTGGAAGCTCGCCTTGTAGAGCGTCGCGCCCACAAAGCTCACGTGCGCCATCGTCGAGCTGTCGAACAGCGTGATGTCGCCGACGAGGCCGGCCGCGCTGGCCGAGGTCAGGTCGCAGTGCATGAAGCGCGTGCGCTCGCACTTCGCCTCGTCGAGCACCACGCCGGTCATCTTCGACTGGTAGAAGCCGGCGTTCTTCATCTGCGCGCGGATGAACGTCGCACCGGCGTACGTGCCGCGGTCGCCGATCACGTTCTCCATGTTGCAGTCGGAGAAGTCGGCGCCGTCGGCGGCCACCTCGTACATCACCGCGCCGAGCAGGTCCGATCCGGTGAACGGCACGCCGGCGACGATCGCCTTCGAGAAGTTGCAGCCGATCAGCTTGCAGTTGGTGAAGTCGCGGCCGCTGAGATCCTGGCCCGAAAAGTCCTGGCCACTGTAGTCGCGCTGTTCGCCTTCCTTCGGCGGCTCGGCGCCGGGCGGCTTGGCGTTCGGGTCGGCTTCCGGCGGCGCGGCGTCCTTGTACGCGTCCGGCGTGCCGGGCTTGTCGGCCGACACGGCATCGGCGGGGATGTCCGGCTTCGCGTTCGGATCGGCCGGGCCGAAGCTCTGCATCTGCGGGTGCTTCATGGCCGCGTCGATCTTCGACACGTCCACGCCGTGCTGCGCGCCGATGACCTTCATCGTCGCCATCTTCGCGAGGATCGTCTGGATCGCCATGAACGGCGACGGCGGCGCGGGCGACGCGTTGGCCATGCCGCCGGCCATCGCCTCGTTGAAGCCCATCGGCATGCCGCCGCCGCTGGCCCAGCCCTTCGCGGCCTCGTTGAGGTGCGCTTCAATCTGCGCCTGCAGGTCGGGACGCACGCCGCCCATCTGCTGCTGCATGAAGCCTTCCATCGGCGTGCCCTGGCCGTCCGGCTTGACCTCGATCGGCGCTTTGGGCGGCTGCGGGCCGCTGCCCGGCGGCTCATCCAGCTCGGGCACGCCGGCCTTCTTCAGGCCCAGCGGGTCTGCGGTGAACTCGTCGAGTTGCTGCTTCCAGTACTCGTCGGTCTGCGGCGCGTCGATCGGCTCGGAGCCGACCAGCGCGTACTTCGCGTCGAGCATGTCCTCGTCGGCGACGTTGACGACGCCGCGCCAGCCGAGCCGCAGGATGCCCTTGTCGAGATCGACAATCAGCGTGTCGAGCTCGAGCACCGGCTCCTCCACGTGGTCGTCGTCGTACTTGATGAACACGCGCGGCTGCAGCCCCGGCAGCTGCACCTCGAAGACCTCGGCCTCGGGGTGCAGGTTCTGGAAGCGCAGCGTCTCGTTGCCGCGCAGGCGTTCGGGCAGCTGCTGGTCTTCGGGCGCCGCGTTGTAGAAACTCCAGTCGAAGTCGTCGGAGACCCACGGCATGCGCGTGCGGCGCCACTCCTTGCCGTAGTTGCGCCCCATCTTCTTCTTGCGCAGCACCCAGTTCGGGTTGATCGGCCCGAACCCGGCCGGCGGCACCTTGCTGGCCGGCGCCGTCAGCGGCTTGCCGGGGATTTCGATGTTGGGCAGCTCGAGTGTGCTGTGCCCCTTGCCGACCGGGTTGGCGTCGTACTTCTCGCCGCCGTAGGCGTTCTCCCAGGTCAGCGGCATCTGCGTGAATCGCGCGGCCGGGCTGATCGTGTAGCCGCCGGCCATGCCCGGCTGCCAGCTGCGGGCGCCGATCACGAGCAGTTGCTTCTGCCACTCGCCGACGGCGAACGCGACCGGGCAGCGATCGACCGGCACGCCCTTCGGCACGTAGCACGTACCGAGCAGCATCACGTCGGTGCGCAGCTTGAACGGTGCCAGGTCGCTGCAGTGTTTCAGCGAGCCCATGAACTCGATGTCGTCATCGGCCCACGTGTCGCCCGACATGTGCGGCTGCTTCGTGCGATCCTCGATGGCCTCGAGCGGCTTGCCCGGTGCGATGCTGAACATTCCGACGACGACGCAGCTCATCTGCGGTTGCGGCGGTTCGAGCGAGGTGACGACGGGCCCGAACTGGAACGGCGTGAGGTTCTTCTGGATCATCGCTCGCTCCTGTGGTGTTGCTGTTGAATCGTGCTGTCGTGCGCCTCCGGAGCCCCGGAGGGGCGTCCCTGCAGTAGCCCGCGGCGTAAGCCCCGGGTCGCCGGGCGCGCGCGCTTCTTTGCCGGAGCCCCGGAGGGGCGCCCCTGCAGTAGCCCGGGGCGTGAGCCCCGGGTCACGCGGCGCGCGCGCTTCTTTGCCGGAGCCCCGGAGGGGCGACCCTGCAGTAGCCCGGGGCGTGAGCCCCGGGTCACGCGGCGCGCGCTATCCTCTACCCTTCCTGGCTGCATGAGCCCCGGAGGGGCGGCCCAACGATGTCCGACACGTTCACGCAGGTCTTCCTGCACATCGTCTTCTCGACGAAGAACCGCGAGCCGGAGCTCGTCGGCGACGTGCGCGAGACCGCGCATCGCTACATCGCCACGGTCGCGCGCAACCTCGGCTGCACCGTGCATGCGCTCAACGGCTGGACCGATCACGTACACCTGCTCGTCGAAGTGCCGGCGACCATTGCCCTCGCCGATCTCGTGCGCGACCTCAAGGCGAACTCGTCGCGCACGATCCGCGAGGATCATCGGCGGCCGGGCTTCGCGTGGCAGGCCGGCTACTCGGCGTTCAGCGTCAGTCGGCGCAACGTCGCGGCGGCAAGGCAGTACGTCGAGGAGCAGGAACGGCATCACGGGGGCAGTCGAAAGCTGGCGTTTGACGCCGAACTCGAGTGGCTGGAGGGCGGTAGTTGAGCCGCCCCTCCGGGGCTCCGGCAAGGAGGAAGGAAGGGAGGGGAGGGTCGCGCCGTGAGACCCGGGGCTTACGCCCCGGGCTACTGCAGGGGCGCCCCTCCGGGGCTCAGGAACGGGAACGGGAACGGGAGAGGTCGCGCTCGCGGTCCCGGGGCTTACGCCCCGGGCTACTGCAGGGACGCCCCTCCGGGGCTCCGGCGGGGGAGTCGCCGCTCGTGACCCGGGGCTCACGCCCCGGGCTACTGCAGGGACGCCCCTCCGGGGCTCCGGAACGCGGGCACGAGCAAGCGGTGGGAGGTGACGAGAGGTCATCGCAGCCTCCTCAGCTCACGCTGACGCCAGAGGCGAACATCATCGCGCGGATCGCGGCCATCTCCTCGCGCAGCGCCGCCAGCTCGGCGGCCTGGCGATCGAGCTGCTGCTGCTGCGACTCGATGATGTCCTGCTGCTCCTTCACCGCCTCGACCAGAACGGCCGGGATGCGCGTGTAGTCCAGGCCCTTCGCGTCCACGCCGTTGGCCTCGAACTCCACGATCTCGGGCAGCACCGCCCCCACTTCCTCGGCGATGAAGCCGATGTCCGGCGTGCCGTGCTCCTTCCAGTCCCAGCGCACGCCGCGCAGGCGGCGGACGGTGTCCAGCGCGCTCTCGAAGGTGCGGATGCGATCCTTCCAGCGGCGCGAGCTGCCGATGATGTTGTGCAGCGTCGCGATGTCGGTCGCGTTGCCCGAGGCCTGCATCTTCAGCGCCGCCATCTCGTTCTCCGCGACAGCGATCTTGTTCTTCACCACCGGGTTGATCTCGGTGTCGCCGCCGCCGGAGAACTTCACTTCGTGGCCGAAGCTGAAGGTCAGCTTGCCCGCGATGTTCAGCTCGATGGCCAGCGCGATGGCGATCGCCACCGACGCCGAGATGTCGAGCGAGGTCTTGGTCGAGATCGACAGCGAGTTGTCCATGCCGGTCAGCGAGATGCTGTTCTTCATGGCGCCCATGTCGATGCTGTCGGAGATGCCCATCGTGTGGCTCTTCGAGAACGAATAGCCGAGCACCTTGCTGTCTTCCGACACCGAACCCTTCGTGCTGGTGCTGGTGTCGACGCCCATCACCTTCGAGTCCATCGTCGCGTTGCCGAACACGTGGTTGATGCCGCCCGTGTTGCCGTAGACGATGATGTCGCCGCTGGTGTCGTTGCCGTAGATGGTGGTCGTGTTGCCGTCCTTGCTGCCGTAGACGGTGTGGTTGTTGGCGTGGTTGTCGCCGAGGAATGTGTCCTCGCCGGTGATGTGGTCGCCCTCGCACGTGTAGTGGTGGACGTCATCGCCACGGATCGTCACTTCGGACGCGCGGTCACCGGTGACCACGTGTTTGATGTTCTCGGTGCCGTACTCGACGCTCGTGTCCGAGGTGTCGTACTTCTGGTAGTTGTCGGTGTTGGTGCCCGAGAAGTACTGCGTGTTGTTGCCTTCGACGAACAGGCCGCGGTTGCCGAAGATGCAGAGCACATCGTCGCCGAGCGTGATGCCGTAGCGCGTGGTGTTGGCGTAGAAGACGCCCGCATTGGCGCGCAGGTCGGTCGCGCTGCCGGTCGGTGAGGGCGACGTGGCGGTCGACATTTCGGGCCACGGCGGATCCTTCAGGGTGGCTTCGGTCTTGCCGTACTTGGTCAGGATTGCGTCGGCCGCGGCGTCCTCGGTCACCGCCTCCGCGTCCTTGTCGATCGCGATCTGATCCTGCGCGGCCGCCTGCGACTCGTAGTAGGCCTTGTCGTCCGGGTCGTAGGAGTCGTTCGCGTACTGGCGATACCGTGCCGCCTTCTCGCGCGCCTCGGCCGCCGCCTCGCGAGCCGCCTCGGCGTTGTCGCGGTGCGTGTCGTAGTTGACCATCCGGTCCTGGATTTCCAGGGTCCGGTTGTCGGCCGCCTCGTCGTCGACGTCCGGGTCGTTGTAGTTCACCGTCACCGCAGTGCCGGCCGGGTTGGCCACCTTCTCCAGCGCCGACGTGAAGTCGGCCTGCGTCTTGCTGGTGTTGGCGCTGAAGAAGCCACTCTCGGCGGTGTTGATCGCGCCGCTGCCCTGGTCCGTGTTGGCACTGCTGGTCACGGTGTCGTCGTCGTTGTCGAGCAGGCGCGGCGCCATGCGGCCACCGTCCAGGCTCATGTGCGCGAGCGGACCGTTGAACAGGCCGACGCGCGACGACAGCTTGCGATCGGGCAGCTCCGACGTCAGGCCGCTCGGCGCACGCGACGGACCGACCTCGGCCAGGCGCGAGCGCTTCGTCGGCGTGCTGATCCCGCCCGCGCCGCCACCGCCACCGGCCGAGCCGTTGCGGAACGACATCAGGCCGGTCATCGCGCCGTTGAACATCGTCAGGCCTTCCTGGCCCGGCGTGTCGTCCATTTCAATCTGGTTGCCCGCCGACGACGAGACGATGTTCTTCTCGCTGTTCGAGCTGGTCACCGGGCTGGTGTTGGCCTTGTTCGGCACGGCGCCGGCAATCAGCGGGCGGTCGGGGTTGCCGTCCACATGCGTCAGCGCCACCTCGACGCCGGCGCGCAACGGGAAGTGGCTGCCGTAGCCGTCGCCCGCGTAGGGCTGGATCATGCGGATGTAGCGGCTCGCCCGCGCGTTCTCCTTGTCGGCCGACGCCTCGTCGAACGGCATGCGGATGCGGTACGCGCCGTCCTCGTTGATGTCCGGCTTGCCGTCCATCGACGACTCGACGATGCCGTGGATCACGCCACGGATGCTCGGCCACGGCGTCTTTCGCTCGGGCCGGTACACGCGATCAGCCGGGATCGCCTTGAAGGTGTTGCTGTACGTGCCGCTCTGGCTGCTGCCGGTGGAGATGCTGACCACCTGCGTCGCCTCGTGGCGGACCTCGGTGAGCAGCAGCGGAATGTTGAAGTCCGGCCGGTAGTGGTCACTCAGTTCGCACGTCGCGCCCGCCTGGAACGACCGGCAGTCGCTGCCGCCATGGAACACGCGCTCGGCCGCGATGATCTCGCCGGCACGCACGCGGGCCAGGTCCTCGCCTTCTTCCTTCGTCTTGTAGTGGTTGTTGTATTCCCAGGCCTTGCCGATGCCGATGTCGTCGCGCACGTCGGCCGACGCCTCGAGCGGGTCTTGCGGGTTGCGCCAGTTGTAGTCCTTGAGCGTGACGCTCTTGGGCACCACGTGCTGGTGGCAGGTGAAGCCGTGGATCACTTCCTCGGCAAACCAGTCGTCGCTGGCCGCGTCGGTCTCGCGCACCTCGGCGCGGCTGTTGCCGATGTTGCTGCTCTTCGGCCGGTAGTTCAGCGTGTCGGCGCCGACGATCGGGCGTAGCGCGGCGGTGTCGTCGCCGAAGACAATCTTCTCGCCTTCCTCGGTCTGCTCGAAGAACCAGAACACGCCCTCGTGCTCGAGCCAGCGGCACATGAAGGCGTAGTCGGTCTCCTGGTACTGCACGACGTACTCGCGCACGGGGTAGCTGCCGGCCAGGCGGAACTCGAAGTCGGTGCCTTCGTTCAGGCCGATGTCGGTCAGCAACTGGGCGACGATCGACTTGATGTCGAGCTCCAGCCACACGCGGCTGCCGAAGTTGCGCGTGAGCCGCCACATGCGCGGCACCATCACGGCGCGATACACGGCCATCTCGTTGCGTCGGTCGAGCTGCGAGAACTCCGAGACGATGCCGTTGAACAGCACCGTGCGCTTGCCGCGCGAGTCCGAGCCGCGGACGGCTACGCCCTGCTTCATGCCGACGGCCGCGCCGTTGCCGACGACCTTGTCGATGTCGATGTTCGAGGTGGTGGAGACGAGATCGAGCTCGAAGCGGTACGGCGTCGAAATCCGGTCTACGCCCACCACCTTCGTCACCAACAGCGGCTCACCGTCGAGCGCGTCGGTGTGGAAGCTCACGAGGTTCTGGCTGACGTTCGCCATGTCGGTGTCCTCTTACGCTGTCCGGGCGCATCAGAATGTCTAGCTTTATGTAAAGCTATACTAAAATCGTCTGGAAGGCAAGTCCCAAGGGCGTTTTGCAGCATCCAAAACGCACAGGCTGGCTGCAGTTCTTGCGGGACACGCAGCCTAGCGGAATCCTGCGAGGAAGGGGCGAGGAAGTTGTGTTTCGCCATGGGTCGCGCGACCGGGAAGGCGACGCCGAGCTGGCACCACTGTTGTTGTGGCAATCATCCATCGAGCGCCCGGCTTCGCGCCACATTTCCCGTAGCCGAGGCGGGGCGCGGTGGGGCGCGAGCGGAAGGTGGGCACGACACGGCGGCGGGCGACCCTGCCGGATGGAAGGGTCGCCCGCACGTTGTTCACCACCAACTACTACTGTTGTGGCGGGATCAGTGGCCCGGCTTCGCGCCGACCTTGCCGTAGCGGTAGTACACCTCGAGCGTCAGGCAGTTGATTGCCGTGGCGTAGACGCGGCCGCCAGCCACACCCCAGGCGCTGTTGCTGTCCCACGAGCCGTAGCACTTGTCTTCCGACGAATCGCCGTCGAGGCGCTGGCTCTTGATCAGCGAGTCGCCCATCGGGCCTTCCCAGCGCTTCCACCAGCGATCGCCCATCTGGTACATCGCGAGCGACGCGTAGTACCAGTAGTAGTAGTCGAGCTTCGTCGGGTCGCTCAGCGTCGGCAGGTTGCCCTCCTCGACGATGCCGTCGGCCTGGGCGCGGAGCTGCGGATCGTTGCGCAGGCTGCCGTCCTGGGTGACGAACAGCCGCGTCATGATGTTGATCGCTTCCATCGAGTTGTTCGGCACGAACGACGCCTGGCTCTGCAGACGCGAGTTGGGGCCTGCCTTGCTGATGTAGCCGGTCTTCGGGTAGCCGTTGAACGTGCCGGTCATGTCGTCCATGTGCTTGAGCGCGCCCTCCCAGCAATGCGCCGGCA
Organism: Planctomycetota bacterium; assembly: GCA_050249295.1. Taxonomy (GTDB): domain Bacteria; phylum Planctomycetota; class UBA8742; order SKZP01; family SKZP01; genus JBFWQT01. The sequence goes on along the minus strand of JBFWQT010000019.1, from coordinate 2,997 downwards.
CATCGAGGTCCGCCACGCGGGCCGACTTGAGAGCCAGCGCCATCCAGCCGGTCACCGACGTGTCGGAGTCGCCGGGCTTCACGCCGTAGCGCCAGCCGAGGTAGCCGCGGTCGGGGTCGTGGTTCTGCGCGGCGGCGATGAAGTCCACACCCTTCTGCGCGGGGCCTTTCAGCATGTTGGCGCCGGTCATCGCGTAGGCCTCGGACAGTGCCATCGTGCAGATCGAGTGGCCGTACACGTAGTGCGGATCTTCGCGGTTGGTCGTGTCAAAGCAGCCGTCGTTGTCCTGCACCGCCTTGAGGTAGCGCAGCGCCTTCTTGACGGTGTCGGCGTACTCGCCCTCGGTGTGCGTGAACCCGGCGCCGAGGTAGGCGAGCAGGGCCATGCCGGTGAGCCCGGCGCGGGCATGCTCCCAGCCGGTGTCGCCCGAGCCGTCCTTGTTGCCGTACGAGCCGCTGGTGCGACCGTTGCGCGCGCCGTCAGCGGAGAAGTTGACCGGATCCCAGCTGCCGTCAGCCGACTGGTGATCGCGCAGCCACTTCAGTCCCATGTCGACCGTGTGGTTGCCGCGCTGCGTCGGACCACCGCGGGCGCGACGGTACGTGAAGCCACCGCCGCCGCTCGGACCACCGCCGCCGCCGATGTTGCCGCTCATGCCGATCGAGCTGTTCGCGCCCGAGTTCGGGTATTCCGAGTTGACCATGCTCTGGTCCTGGACCGGGCTCGGCCGCAGCTCGTGTTTGTCGGGATTCTGCGTCGGGTCTTCGTTGATCTTGTCTGTGGCGTCAGTGACGATCCGCGGATCGACCGTCGGCTCGACCTGATCGATGTCGGGCCGGTCTTCCGCAATCATCTGCGGGACGACCGGCGGAGGCGGCGGCAATGTCGGCGGCTCGACAGCGGTTGGAACCGCGCGCGGGTTCTCGATCTCGATCACGGCGATGACCATCGACCACACGATCAACAGGACCACCGCATGGAACGCGATCGAAATCGCGAACCATGGCGTCTGCTTCAGTACGGATTCTTCCTCGAAGGCCGCCGACGGAGTGTCGTGGTCGCCGTCATGGTCGTGGCGCATGTCGGCGCCGGTATCGCGGTAGTCGTCGTAGGTGTTGTTGCGAGGCATCTGCCACTCTCCCGGAACACTCGAGCCGCGGGAAGCACCGTGCGGTTGGCCCGGTGTTCGACGGGCCGAGCACAAGAACGCGAGTGGTCGGGAAAGGTTCACCGCGATTGACGTCGCGATCGGAATTGTGTGGCGGCATGATCTTCGGTGTCGCGCAGGCCATTGCGCTGGTGCAGGCCGCACATCGGCAAATGAACGAGCCGCCTGCTGCGCCTCGAACCGCGGACACGGCCGGTACGATGGCAACCACAATCCGCCGACAGCGGAGCAACCGATGACCGAGACCGCCTTCCCTTGCCCCCGATGCGGCGCCGAGCGCGTCAGCGAGTTCGCCGACTGCCCGGACTGCGACTACACCGTGGTTGAAGGCGACGTGTCCTCGCACGCGCCGGAACCACCGGAGCTGCCGGAAGTGACCGTGCCGGTGCCGCCGCAACTGGCGTCTCCGGCTCGCGGTGCCGCGCCGCGAGCGCCTCACGCCGACACGCCGTGTCACTGCTGCGGCGGCAAGCAGTTCGAGTGGGGCTCGCTGCGCGGACACGGCCTGTGGGCGACGCGACTTGAACGCGACAGCTCCGGCCTGCTCGGCTGGCTGTTCGGCACCGGCCGGCTGGTGCGGACACGCGAGTGCGTCAATTGCGGCAACGTGCAGCTCTTCACCCGGCCCGACGACGCGAACTGACCGACCACGCAGTTGACCGCGCCGCGGCACCGTCAGAGAATCCGCCGCGCGCCGCCGCCAGCACCACTTTCAACTGCACTGCCATGACCGAGACGCCCAAGGGGACCTGGACCTCACGCCACCTGCTCGGTCTCGAAGAGCTGTCGAAGGACGAGATTCTCGCCGTGCTCGAAACCGCGCGCGGCCTGAAGGAAATCTCGACGCGCTCCGTGCGCAAGACGCCGGCCCTGCGCGGCCGCGTGGTGGTCAACCTGTTCTTCGAGCCGAGCACGCGCACCCGCACCAGCTTCGAGCTGGCGGCCCAGCGGCTCAGCGCGGACACGATCGAATTCACCGAGAAGATGTCGGCGACGCGCAAGGGCGAGACGCTGATCGACACCGCGCGCAACATCGAGGCGATGGGCGTCGACATCCTCGTCGTGCGCCACGCGTCGGGCGGCGCACCCTGGATCATCGCGCGCAACGTCAACTGTTCGGTGGTCAACGCCGGCGACGGCCAGCACGAACACCCGACGCAGGGCCTGCTCGACATCTTCACGATGCGCGAGCACCTCGGCGACGACCTGGCCGGCAAGCACGTGGCCTTCGTCGGCGACATCAGCCACAGCCGCGTCGCGCGCAGCAACCTGTTCGGCCTGACGAAGCTCGGCGCGCACGTCCACCTGATCGGCCCGCGCACGCTGGTGCCGGCCGCGCTGACGCACGTGAACCCCGAGCTCGTGCACACGCATCACCACCTGGACGAGGTGCTGCCCGAACTCGACGTGATCAACCTGCTGCGCATCCAGCTCGAGCGCCAGGGCGGCGCGAACTTCCCGTCGCTGCGCGAGTACACGCGTCTCTACGGCATCACGAAAGACCGCATGAAGCGCGCGCGGCCCGACGTGCTGATCATGCACCCCGGCCCGATCAACCGCGGCGTGGAGATCTCGCCCGACGTGGCCGACGGCAACCGCAGCGTGATTCTCGAGCAGGTCAGCAATGGTCTGGCCGTGCGCATGGCCGTGCTCTGGATGGTGGTCAATGCGCAGAAGCCGGCCGCCGCGGCCGTCAGCGAGTAGGGCGGCGCGATGGCACCGTCGCACGCACCGGACCCCCGCTACGTCAAACGCAACTTCAACCGCTTCCGCACGACGCTGGCGCCGTCGCCGAACGTCCCGCTCGGCTGGGGCTGCACTACGGGTCT
>JBFWQT010000018.1:0-32734 GCA_050249295.1 Planctomycetota bacterium | reverse complement strand
GTGCGCCCGAACAAGAGCCGCGAGCGCAAGCGAGCGGGCAAGGTGGGCGTCGCGATCACGAATCCGCCGATTGGCGATCACCATCGACCGCACGCCCAGCGAAAGAAGGATCGACCACGGAGGACGCGGAGGACACGGAGAAGAAAGGGAGGCGGTGAGAGCGACCCATTCATCCCTCTGACGTGACCGTGTGCCGGTGACTGCGTGTGCCAGGCACGACGTGAACAAGAGATTCAACACAGAGAGCACAGAGAACACAGAGAAGAAGCAGAGAGGATGAGACGCGCCTCTCTTCCTCTTCTCTGTGTTCTCTGTGTTCTCTGTGTTCTCTGTGTTCTCTGTGTTCTCTGTGTTCTCTGTGTTCTCTGTGTTCTCTGTGTTCTCTGTGTTCTCTGTGTTCTCTGTGTTCTCTGTGTTGAACCATCTTCCTGTCTTCGCCAGCGCGAGTGAGCGACCGAGTCCGTCGCGAGTGCGCCCGAACAAGAGCCGCGAGCGCAAGCGAGCGGGCAAGGTGGGCGTCGCGATCACGAATCGCGCGCGGGACGTGTGCCGGGGACTGCGTGTGCTGAGCGCGACGCGAAACAAGACTCAACACAGAGAGCACAGAGAACACAAAGAAGAAGTGGAGAGGATGAGACGCCTCTCTTCCTCTTCTCTGTGGTCTCTGTGTTCTCTGTGTTGAATCTCTTTTACGGCCCGCTCGCTTGCGCTCGCGGCTCTTGTTCCGGCGCACTCGCGACGGACCCGGTTGCTCACTCGCACCGGCGACTCTGTGGTGGCGCGGACCCGGTGGCGCCGAGCGCTCGACTCAGTAGCAGACTCCGGGGGTTTACACCGGTGGGCGCAAAACAAGAGCCGCGAGCGCGAGCGAGCGGGCCCCGTTGGGGGTCACGCCTGCAAGCCCACCGTTTGAACGCTGACGAGCGCGTTCACGAAACTTCCGACGGTTGATCGTAGACCCGGGGCCTCCGCGGGCCCGCTCGCTTGCGCTCGCGGCTCTTATGTTAGCGCCCATCGGGCTTACATCGGGCTTACACCCCCGGCTCGCCCGGAACAGGCGTTTACGGTCGCGCCACTTGACCGCACCGCCCTTCAGATCGGCGCGCGTGCAATCGCATCCAGCGACAAGTCCGCCACGTCGTCGGCCACCAGCTGGTTGAACGCCATGCCGGCAATCATCGCCGCGTTGTCGGTGCACAGGCGCAACGGCGGAACCACCAGACGCACCCCGCGCGCCGCCGTCCGTTCGGCCATGACAGCCCGCAGGCGGGCGTTGGCTGCCACGCCGCCGACCACCGCCAGGCACGTCGCGCCGGTGCGTTCGCAGGCGTCGAGCGCCTTGGAGGTCAGCACGTCGGCGACCGCTTCCTCGAAGCTCGCGCAGATGTCGGGCAACGCCGCAACCTCTCTGGTGCGACTGCCGCCCACGCCATCCTGCCCGCGCACATGATAGAGCACCGCTGTCTTGATGCCGCTGAACGAGAAGTCGAGCGAGCCGTCGCCCTTCAGCGAGCGCGGGAAACGCACGGCCTTCGGGTTGCCGCCCGCGGCCGCGCGCTGCACCGACGGGCCGCCGGGGTAGTCGAGGCCGAGCAGCGCGGCCACCTTGTCGAACGCCTCGCCCGCCGCGTCGTCCCGCGTGGTGCCGATGCGCGACACCGCGAGCGGCGCGCGCACGTCGTAGATTGCCGTGTGGCCGCCGCTCACGACCATCGCCACAAACTGGTCGGGCAACGGCGGCTCGTCGGCAATCCGCGCGGCCATGCGCGCCGAGTGGATGTGCCCCTGCAGGTGATGCACGCCGATCAGCGGCTTGCCCCACAACCACGCGAGCGTCTTTGCAGCCGACACGCCGACGAGCAGCGCGCCGATCAGTCCCGGCCGGTTGGTCACGGCCACGGCGTCGAGTTGCGCGGCCGGGTCGCTGATGCCGGCCTCGTCGAGCGCCTGGCGGATCACCGGCTGCAGGTTGCGGTCGTGTGCGCGCGCGGCCAGCTCGGGCACGATGCCGCCGTATGGCGCGTGCTCCTTGACCTGCGTGCGCACCACCGACGAGCGGATCTGCTGCGTCGAATCGACCACGGCCGCGGCGGTCTCGTCGCAGCTGGTTTCAATTCCGAGAATCAGCCGGGTTCCGGTCACCCACACACCCGCGGACATGCGTGCGGTCGGTTGCCACCGACATACATCGTGGCGAGCACAGCACGAAGCCTGCGGATTCGCTGTTATCATGCGCCTCCCCGATTGATCCACAGGTGTACGACGATGCAGGCGCAATTCGACTTCGCGGCACATGTCGCGCCAGAGCTGGCACGGCGCGCATTCCCGGCCGCGTGGGTGCCGCTGTTCCTGGCCGGGATGATCACGGGGCTGACCGGCTTCGGGAGCCATCATCCGGTCATCGCCGGCACGCTGCTGGTGTTGCTGGTCGGCGCGACGCTGGTCCGGCGCGCGATTGTGCTCGGCCACGCGAAAGCGGTGGAGCAGGGGCAGGCCCGGCGCTGGCTGGTGACGTACGGCATCGCGCTGACCATCAAGGGCTGCATCTGGGGCGCGTTTGCGTCGTTCGCGTTTGCGCTGGCGGGCCTGACCGAAGCCGGGTTGCTGGCAGTAATCGCCACGGCTGGCATCGTATCGGGCGGCACCGCGAGCCTGAGCCCGTCGCCGCGCACCACGATGGCGTGGCAGGCCGGGCAGCTGGTGCCGCTGACGATCGCGTGCTTCGCGCTGGGCAGCGCGGAGATGGGCGCGATGCTGCTGCTCTATCACGCCACGATGATCGTCGTTGCCCGACAACTCGGCCGCGACTTCCGCACCGGCCTCGACGCGACGATGCAGCTCCACCAACGCGCGATCGAACTCGACGAGGCGCGCCGGGCGGCCGAGCAGGCGTCGGAAGCCAAGAGCATGTTCCTTGCGCGGATGAGCCACGAGATCCGCACGCCGCTCAATGGTGTGATCGGCATGGCAAGCCTGATGCTGACCACGCCGCTTGTGCGCGAACAGCGCGACTACGCCGAGGCGATCCATGGCTCGGGCGACGCCCTGCTGACCGTGATCAACGACATCCTCGACTTCTCGCGCGTCGAGTCGGGCCGGCTCGCACTCGAGTCGATCGGCTTCGATGTCGCCGATGTGGTCGAGGACGCGGTCGAGGTGATTGCAATCCGCGCGCAGCAGAAGGGCCTGCAACTGGCCTGCGTGATCGAGCCCGGTGTGGCGACGCCGGTGCAGGGCGACCCCGCGCGCCTGCGCCAGATTCTCACCAACCTGGCGGGCAACGCCGTGAAGTTCACCGCGGCAGGCGAAGTGGTCGTGCGCGCGAGTCTCGTCGGCCCGGCTCCCGGCGACCGGCTGCGCTTCCGCTTCGAGGTGAGCGACACCGGCATCGGGATCGAGCCGGCCGCGCTGCCAAATCTGTTCCAGGCATTCGCCCAGGCCGAGACCTCGACGATGCGCAAGTACGGCGGCACCGGCCTTGGTCTGGCGATCGTGCGCCAGCTGGCCGGGCTGATGGGCGGCGAGGCGTCGGTCACCAGCGAGCCGGGCAAGGGCGCGCGCTTCGTCGTCGAGGTGGAACTTGCCAGGGGCGAGGCCGACGACTGGGTCGATTCGGCGCCGGTCGCCGAGAGCGATCCGCAACTGGTCGGCCGCAGCGTGATTGTGGCGTCGCCCCACGCGGCCACGCGCGAGGGCATCGGCAAGCAACTGGCCCGGTGCAACGTCGCGATGATCGAAGCAGAAGACGCCGCGACCGTGCACGCCATGCTCGACGCGAACCGCGATGTGGTGGCCGTGCTGACGGCACTGTCGCTCTCCGACACCGACGCATTCAGCCTCGCTCCGACGCTGTTCGCGAAGCGCCGCACGCCCGTGCTGGTGCTGGTTCCGCTGCTACAGCTTGCGCACGTCACGTCGCACGATCGCGCGGGCGTGGCCGGCTACCTGAACACGCCGGTGCGCCGGCACCAGCTGTTCGACCGGCTCTCCGCGGCGGTGCGGCATGCGTCGGGTGAAGAAGACGAGACCGCCGCGACAACCCGCCTGCCGATCGAGGTGCTGTCGTCGCGCACCGGCGTCGCCGAGCGTGCTCGCGTGCTGCTCGTCGAGGACAACCTGATCAACCGCCGCGTCGCGCAGGCGATGCTCGGCAAGCTCGGCCTGGAGGTGGACATCGCGGCCGACGGCATCGAGGCGATCGCGGCGTGGCGCGAGAACCGCTACGCCGTGGTGTTGATGGACTGCCAGATGCCGCGACTCGATGGCTACGAGGCGACGCGCCAGATCCGCCTGCTCGAGGCCGATCGCGACCGCCACACGCCGATCGTGGCGCTGACCGCCAACGCCACCGAATCGGAGCGCGAGCGCTGCCTGCAGTGCGGGATGGACGACTACCTCGCCAAGCCGGTGCGCCTGCCGATGCTGGCCGCGCTGCTCGATCGGTGGATTGGCGCAGTACCCGACAGCCTGCCGGACAAGGGTACGGCTATTCACGTCGGGCGTCGTAGCAAGTCAGACAACCATGCAACCGGCAGCTAGTCGCGGTATCATGCCCCCTGCCACTTGTCCCTGATGCAGGCCCCCGATGACCTTCGACAGTTCATCCCTCACGGCGATCGTGTTGCGATCACTCTCCGAAGGAGTGGTGGTGGCCAATCCGCAGGGCGAGCTCATCTGGACCAACGACGCCGCCCGCGCGATCCTCAACACCGATCCGCTGGGCGCCGCAACCAGCGAGTGGCAGGAGCGATTCGGCGTGTTCCACCGCGACACGGTCACGCCGATGCAGCAACACGAGTTCCCGCTGTCGCGCGCGCTGGCCGGTGAGGTGGTGCTCAACGACATGCAGTTCATGCGCTCGCCCGACCGGCCGGATGGCGCGTACCTCGAAGTCAACGCCTCGGAGCTGCGCGACGCCGATCACGGGCTGATCGGCGCGGTGGCGGTGTTCCGCGACGTGACCGAGCGCGAACGGCAGTCGGCACGCTTTGCCGCGCTCAGCGCGCTGGCGCGGGCGGCCAACCGCCGGCTCGACATCGACAGCCTGCTGCGGGTTGCGCTGACCGACTTCGCCGCGCTCTTCAACGCCGAGCTGTCGGCGCTGTTGTGGTTGCAGAACGGGCGCGGGCACGCGTTCAATGTGGCGGGCGTCAACGCGCACGGCACCAGCAAGGCGGATCTGGCCGGGGTGCAGCCGGGCACGCAGATCAACGCAGGCGACACGCCGTTCCATGCGCTGATCGGCGATGCGCAGCCGATGTTCCTGACCGATCTTGCGTCCGGCACGACGCCCTTCGAGCAGCGACTGGCCGCCGCCGGGTTCACCTGCTGCGGCGTGGCGCCGCTGGTCACCGAGAGCAAGCTGCTCGGCGTCGTACTCTTCGCGCAGGAACGCCGCTGGGCCACCGGCCTGGACGACGTGCGCATCCTGTCGGAGCTCGGCGAGTCGCTGGCCGTGGCGCTGCGCAACGCGCTGCTGTTCCAGGAACTCGACCAGGCCTACGATCGCCTGCGCGAGGCGCACCAGCAGGCGGCCGACCAGGAACGGCTGCGCGCGATGGGGCAGATGGCATCGGGCATCGCGCACGACCTCAACAATGCGCTGTCGCCGGTCGTCACGCTCAGCGAGGTGCTGGCCTCCGGTCTTGCCCCGGCCGAGCGCATCCCGCGCTACCTCGAGTCGATCCGCACCGCCGCCCTCGACTCCCGCGCGATCATCGAACGCCTGCGCGTGTTCTATCGACCCGGCAGCGACGACGAGTACGGCGAAGTGGACGTTGGCGAGCTGCTGACCACCGTGATCGACCTGTCGTCGCCGCGCTGGCGCGCCCAGGCCGAGGCCGACGGCAGCCACATCAAGGTGACAAGCGACGTGCCCGACGACCTGCCGCCGGTGCACGGGTCGCGCAGCGAACTGCGCCAGGCGCTGCTCAACCTGATCATCAACGCGACCGAGGCGATGCCGCAGGGCGGTACGCTGTCGGTCAGCGCCGAGAACGTGAGCAGCGGCAACCGGGCAATGGTCGAGATCCGCGTGTCGGACACCGGAGTCGGCATGTCGCCCGACGTCTGCAAGCGCGCGTTCGAGCCGTACTTCACGACGCGCCAGAGCTCGGGCGGCACCGGCCTCGGCATGAGCATCGTCTGGGGCGTGGTCCAGCGGCACCTCGGACGGATCTCGCTCGAGTCGGAAGTCGACCGCGGCACGGCCGTGGTGATCCAGCTGCCAGTCCGCCAGGGCGGCACCACCACCAGCGGACGGTCCGCCGCGGCGCACCCCCGCCTGCCGCTGCGCTCGCTGAACGTGCTGTGCGTGGACGACGACGCGCGCCTGCGCGACCTGCTGCAGGAGCTGCTCGGCCTGCTCGGTCACACAGCGGTACTGGTCGATGGCGGCGCCGCGGCGTGTTCGATGTTCGATCCCGCGGTGCATCAACTGGTGATCACCGACCTCGGCATGCCGGCCGTCAACGGACACGAGGTGGCCGCGCACGTGAAGCGCACGAGCCCGTCCACGCCGGTGATCCTGCTGACTGGCTGGGGCAACCAGATCGTCGACACCGGACGCCATCCAGCCAACGTCAATGTGGTGATGGGCAAACCGCCATCGCTCTCCGAACTGGACGACGCGATCGCGACGCTGTTCGCGCCGCGCAACTGATCTGCGCTCCGGATGGCATTGCACCGCCAGGCTGCGCAGGCTAACGTGAACACGTTCCGTGGTTCCGGGCGGGCCGTGTTCGCGCGTCCCACTCCCGTTGCGCCCTCTGCGCCCCCACGCCACTGCAAGTCCGGCGTACCGGCGCTCGACGATGAACCCGATCTCCACCACTTCCTACCACCGGCTCTCCGACGCCGACCTGATGGAGAGGTGCAAGCGGGGCGACGCGCGCGCATTCCACATTCTCTACGACCGCTACCGCGACTGGGTGCTGCGCCAGGCCCGCCGCTACGTGCGCCAGGATTCCGACGCGCTCGACGTGATGCAGGAGGTGTTCCGCTACCTCTTCACGCTCGTGCCCAACTACAAGCCGCAGGCGCAGCTCACCACGCTGCTCTACAAGGTGGTGCGCAACACCTGCCTCAGCGAGATCCAGCGCCGGCGCCGCCAGCATTCGCTCTCGCTTGACGACGACGAGAACAACTACGAGGCGCCGGCGCCCGAGGAGCCGGGCCTGGATTGCCCGCTCGACGTGGCGCAGGTGACCGAGGCGATCGAGGGCATGCCCGACACCTACCGCGAGGTGATCGTGCTGCGCCTGGTGGAGGAGTGGGCCTACCAGGACATCGCCGAGTCGCTCGGCATTCCGCTCGGCACCGTGAAGTCGCGCCTGCACAACGGGCTCGAGATCCTGCGCGGCAAGCTGCAGAAGCACCTCGGCGACTGACGCCCCGTCGCCCTGCCGCCCTGCCGGAGTTCTATGACGTGGACGTGTTGATCCGGTTCCCCTGGCTGGCGGCCCTGCCGGCTCTGGTGCTTGTGGTGCTGCATCTGCGTCGCGCGAACCGCGCGTCGGTGACGGCGGCCGTGCTGTGGCTGGCGTACGGCGGCTACGAGTGGTTCGCGGTCCCGCCGGAGGCGAACATCCGCGTGGACCTGGTGCTGATCTACCCGGCGCTGTTCCTGATCACCGGCCTCGCATTGCTGCTCGCCACCGTGCGCGAGATTGCGGCACGCACGGCACGCCAGCCGGAGGAGTCGGCCGGCGCGACAGTGAGCGACCTGGTTGCAGCCACGACAGATGGTGCGCCGCCAGCTTCGCCGCAGCCGTCGGCGCCGGACTCACCGCCAGCGTTGCCAGCACCGCCACCATCGCCAGTCCCGCCAGTATCGCCGCCGCCCGCCGGTGGTTCACCGCTCCGCGTCGCACTCTCGTCGGCGATGGCATCGCCGCTCGCATCGCGCGTGATCGTCACCGGCGAGGTCGATGAAGCGGGCCAGTTCGAGATCGACGTCGCGCCGGAGTCCACCGACGTCGTTGTTCCGGCCGTGCTCGGCGTGTGCGGCATTTGGCTGGTGCTGGTCTGCTGCATCGGCGTGTATGGCTTCGCGTGGCCGCTGTTCGCGCCGGCGCTGCTGGCCGCCATCGCCCTCGTCGTCGGCGTCTCCGGCCGACGGCGCCTGGTGTTCCGCCACGACCACGTGGCGGTGGACATTGCGTTCGGCAAGCTGCGGATGATGCTCGCCGGCGCGCGACCCGGGGCCATCGACGAGATCACTGTCGGCGCGCGCGGCGTTGACCTTGACGCGCGGCACGGCCCGGAGCACATCGGCGACCGCCTGCCCTCGCAACAGATCGACGCGCTCGCCACGGTGATCAACGCCTGGCGCGACGCCGCGACCGCGCAGGCCGACGCCGCCGTGAGTCTCAACGACGCAGCGACCGTCACCGTGTCCAGCGCCGCGGTGCTGACCCGGATGCGCGCGCATGCGCTGGCCGGCCGCGTCGACGTGGAGTGGCACTACCACCACAGCGTCTCCACGATGCTCGCGTGCGTGATTGTGTCGTTCGTGCTGGCTCTGTTCGTCCCGGTCGTGGCAAGCGCCGCTGGACTGATCGCCATCACGTTCGTCACGCTGGCCGGAGCCATGCTGGCGTTCGTGGTCTGCGTGGCGGTCGCCATGGCGGCGCCGCAAGGGCTGATCCGCCGGTCGACGTACGCGCTCGACGGCGTGACGCAAACGTGGTCCGCGCTCGGCGTGCCGTTGCCGCCACCGTTGTTCCGCTCGCGCCACCGCTTCGGCCCGGCCGCCGCCAACGGCGCCATCGGATTCGACCTGCTCGAGCATGTCCCGGCCGACACCGCGCTCGAGCCCGGCTGGACCCTGACGGTCACCGACGCCCTCGGCGACGCGCCCTCCACCACGCACGGCCTCTCTCGCGCCGAGGCCGACCACCTGGCAGTGGTGTTCGCGCGTGCGTTCCCGCGCGGCGTTGTCAGCCAACGCACGAGTGATGACACCTCACAGCCCGCCGCAGTGCAGGTGGCCGCGCTCGGCGGTCCGACGCTGGACCAGCGCCCGCCGGAGTGGCGCCTGCGCGCCGCGCTGATCGGCGTGACGCATGGACTGTTCGCGCTGCTGCTCGCCGGGCCGCTCGGCGCCGCCAGCCTGATGGGCCTCGCCGCGCTGGTGGTCGCGCTGATCGACCCCGTCTCGCGCGCCTGGCTGTGGTCGCCGGAGCACTACCCACAGGTCGAACTCGCCCTGATCGCGCTCGCCGCGCTGGTGTCGATCAGCTACGGCTGGAGCATGCGCTCGCGCGCGATCGGCTGGCGCGAATGGGGCTATCGCTTCCTGCGCGCGCCGGCGCTACCGCTGTCGCGTTGCCGCGCCGACGACGTCGTCTGGGTCGAAGGCACGATCCATGCGCCCGACCCGCTCGACGGCAACATGGTCGCGTGCCCGTCGACCAGCCTGCAGCTGCATCCGGTGCGCGACTTCGTCGCATGGCTCACTGGCGCGCGTCGCAGTCGGCCCGGCCGCTTCCGCATGCATGGTGGCAAGGCGCTCGATCATGGCGGCGTGCAGTTCGCCTACACGCGCGCGTTCGTGCGCAGCGGCTCCGAGGAGATCGAAGTCGACATGCCGGCCGCGTTGCTCGACTCGCTGACGGAAATCCGGATCGGCGACAAGACCGTGCCGGGCGTGCCCGATGGGTCGCGCGTCTCGGTGTGCGGCGTCGCGATGTCGCGCGACCGCTGGAGCAGCCTGCGCGAATCGGGCGGCGGCAGCGACGCGGGCACACGGCTGCTCGGCGCCAATCGCAAGGACGCCGTGGTGCTCGAGTCGATGATGCTCGCGCCGCCGTCGAGTGGTGCCGGACTGCGCATCGACCAGATGATCCTGACCGGCACCAACCGCCAGTCGCTGCTCGTGACGCCGCATCGTCGCCGCCGCTGGCGCGCCACCAACGACACGCGCATCGCCTCCGGGATGGTGGCCAGCGTGATGGCGTTCGTCGGCGGGATTGCCACGCTGCTCTGGATGACCGGGCTGATCCTGCCCTGCACGCTGTTCCGGCCCGAAATGGTAGACCCGCCGGTGATGCTCGCCTTCACGCCGCTGCGCATGTTGCTCAGCACGAACTGGCTGCTGATGATGGCCGGCGCGTCGGCCGTCGGCGTGCTCGGCCTGATCGTGCTGATGATCAACCAGATTGCCGTCGAGCGTGGCATGGCCGAGGGGGCGTGGGCCAACATCGACGTGATGCTCGGCCGTCGCCGCGAGCTCTTGCCGCCGCTGGTGGAGGCCACGCGGGAGGCGATGCAGCACGACGAGCGGGTGCTCCGTGCCGTGGCCGAGCGCAGCGCCACGCGCCGGTTCAATGCCGACGTGGTGCGTGCCGAGGAGGCGCTGGATGCATCGATGTCGGAGGTCCGCGTGCAGGTGGAAGGCCACCCGGAGCTGAAATCGAACCGTGTGGTGCAGGAGTTGATGAGCGAGCTGTCGTCGATCGAATCTCGCATTGCCGACGCGCGCAGCTTCTACAACTCGACGGCGAGCGAGTTCAATCGCACGCTGCAGACGGTGCCGTGGTTCCCGTTCACTGTGCTGGCGGGCCAGCGTGAGTTGCCGCTGTGGCACGAGCGAGCCGCGGCATCGGGCGCCACGGCGGGCTGACGGCGGATTGACCGCGACCCGTTCACCCCTGGTGCGCGGCGTGACGGCTCATATCGCCATCGCCGGGCAGATCGTCGGCCAGCGGCAGAGGTGGCAACTCGATGTCGCCCCACTCTATCTCGGCGGTGGTCACGTCCTTGATGGGGAGGAGGGCGCGGCAGCGAGGCCACCAGGCCGGGTGTCGAGCAACAACTGGAATCAACGCCGCGTCGAGAATGCGGTTGTATGCGCCCGCGCGATCCGGGCGGCGTTTGCACAACTCTCGCACCGCATCGGCGAGGCAATTCACGGTGCTCGAATACGGGACCTCGACGACGTCCGACGACGCCGCGTCTTCGATCTGTCGCGCGGCCCGGTCGAACTCCTGTGTGTTCATGCTGGTGCCGGTCAGCCATGCCGTGACCAGTGACAACACGCCCCGCGCCAGTCCCCCTTCGCCGGGGACTGCCTCAGCATGTGGCAGCACGCTCACAACGGCTTCTAGTGCGCACCGCACGCTGGCGCGCGGAGGCAGTCGGGTCAGAACTTCCAGCCGGTTGCGTTCCTCGCTTGCCACAATGAGCCCCCGACTGGCCAGTGCCTCGACCTCGGGCGCCGGCCACTCGGGATCATCCTCCGCCAGCGTCGGCGCGCACGGGTCGTGCACCACCACCTGCGGGTGATCGAGGCGCTCGCGGATGATGGCGTAGTCGGCTGCGCTCATGCCGCCATGCTACCCGGCGGGTGCACCGCGAAGTTTGGCACGCGGCGGGCAAACAAAGAGCGGCGCTCGGCCGCTCGTTTGCTCCGTTCGAATCTGAAGCCACCTGTGAGAATCGAACTCACAACCTCAGCTTTACGAAAGCATCCCGGTTGCTTCACGGGGTGTCGCGGCGTATGCTTCCAACTACCCGCTAACTCCTTTCCCATCGGACTTGGCGGGCGAGTGGGGTAAACCGGTTGCGGGACACGCCGAGACACCGCAGGACGACCGCTTGGGGGACAGATGGGGGGACAGAACCGCATAGGTCGCACATGGCCGGCAAGAAGCAGAAGCCGAGGAAGCGCCGGAGCCACACCCAACACCGCGGCGTGAAGCTGAAGACCCGCGAGCGCAACGGCTCAATCATCCACCTGGCCCGCTGGCAGGACCCGGCCACCGGCAAGTGGCGCGAAGTCAGTCTCACGGCGCTGGAAAAGACCACGGATGAATCCCGCACCACTTGGGCGAAGCAAAAGGCCAAGTGGCTCGCCGAGGAACGGGCGCGCATCGCGGCCGGCATCCCGGTGGCCGAGCCGGAACCCGTGAAGTCGAAGTTGACCGAGGCGGTGGAGAACTACATCAAGCGCCGGACGGCCGAGGGGCTGCGCGCCCACACGCTGACCGCCTACAAGTCGGCGGCCGCCGAGTTCAAGACGTGGGCCGCGACCGACCGCCGCCCGGCACCCGGTGGCGGTGTGCTCAAGGGCTGGGAGGCCATCGAGGATATCGACGTGCCCGCGTTGGCCCGACTGCGCCAGTCAATCATCACCCGGCCGGTGCGCGCTGCTGCGGCTGGCGAGAAACGCGGCAAGCGCAAGCCGACCGACAAGCGCCGCCATCCCACCACCGTCAACAGCGTGCTGGTCCGCCTCGGCACGATGCTCGACGATCTGCGCCGCCTCGGCCACCTGCCCAACCTCACCGGCGACGCCATCCGCGACGGACTGCGCAAGGTGAAGGGCGAGCGTGCCGCCGTCGAGTTGCTGCGCGCCCCCGAGTTGAAGTCGCTGCTGACCGCCTGCCACAAGCACGATGCCCGCCGCCACAAACTCACCCGCGCCGAGAAAGCCGGCATCGGCGAGCCCGGCACCACGCCGGCGCACGACGCGATGGGCGCGCCGGTGCTCACCTGCCTGCTCACTGGCATGCGCTTCGGCGAGCTGGCCGCGCTGGAGTGGGATTGGGTAGATCTGACCGAGGGCGTGGAAGCCATCACGCTGCCGCCGTCCGTCGTGAAGACTGCTGAGGCCCGCCGCGTGGACCTGTCCATCAGCCCGATGCTGGTCCGCCTGCTCCGCGCCCTGCGCCTCCAGGGTGGCACCGGCCAAGTGTGGCCGTGGCTCAACCACACCAGCGCCAAGCAGGCCGTTCGCCGCGTGGCGAAGGATGCCGCGCCCGAGGGCTGGACGTGGCAGAAGCTGCGCCGCTCCTGCGGCTCGTTCCTGGCATGCAGCAACATCTACGGCAGCGCCGGCCCGTGGCACGCCGCCCGCCGCCTCGGCCACTCCGTCGCCGTCGCCGAGGCCCGTTACTCCCGCGTGGTCGCCGTGGACGCCGCCGCAACGACACTGGAGGCGGCAATGGGCATCAAGGCCGAGGCCGAGAAGATCATCAAGGCGGTGTCGAGCAGCGCCACCCGACAAGCCACGGTCGCGGCCGGGTGATGTGTTGGTAAGATAGCGCCACCAATTGAACGGCGCGGGCGGTGTTCCAGCACCCCCGCGCCGAGATGCAAGCCGATGGAGCGGCTCGCATGAGCGAGAGTCTATCACCGTCCCCGCCCTTGGGGCTGCGAGCACTTCAAGACTGGTGGCGGACTCGAACGCCTGACCAGAAGCCGCGCCCCCTGTCGCGTGGCGTCGGCATGCCGGCCGTCGTAGATGCGCCCCGATTCATCCGGCAGATTCGCACCCAGTGGCTGACGATTCGTGAGGGCGTCTTCCGCGACCTCGGAATGAGCCGCATTGCGCTGGAGCAGTCATTCGAGGCTGTCGGAGCCGCGTATCACGGGTGGCTCACAGCCCTCCGCGAAGGATTCCGCGACTCTGTGTGCGCCCGCTTGGCGGAATTGAAGAAGCTGAGCGGTAGCGCCCGCGCCAGCAATTTGCCGGGCTTCGAGTACGCCGGCAATTCGTACCTGTCTTCGTGGCTCGACGTGTTCGTGGACACCGGCACTGACCCGCTGGAATTGGCGCCTCGTACCTGGGGAAAGTTGCTCGCGCACATCGACAGCGAATGTCTCGGCCCGCTCCAGCAGTTCGTGGAGAACTGCTGGAGCGTGCCTCTGATGCTCGCCATTGACCCGTTGTCGGAGGGGATCTGCGCCTTCTCGTTTCACAGCGACGGGTACACTGATCGCGAAACCGGCGAAGAGGTACCGGCAGAACCGGGTTGGGAAGCGCTACAGGAAGCCGCCAGATGCGAGTGGCGCGTGAGCGCAGCTGACTCGGACGTTCTGGTGCCACTGCTGGCGCGGGCGCGGGACGAGTTGTGCGAGAGCCCCTTCTATTGGGCATTGGCACTGGACCGCCTGGTTGCGCCTAGCACGTTCTTGCAGTTCCTTCGCGATCGCTGGTTCATCGAGGAACTGCGATCGCCCTTCGCGGGTTGGGCCGACACCCGGCAGCGGCCGCGTCCAATACTGGATGGAGTGAGCACGCCTGCCGTCTTCCTGACGATCATCAAGGGTCGCGAGCCAATACCGGAGAACCTGTCTGTGATGTGCCGGCTCGCGGTTGCGGTTGCCTTCTTGCTCGACCGGCTTGAAGCGGTGGAACCGGCACTCGCGCCCGAAGGGAATGGCTTGGTGGTGGCGGAGGCCCCCGGGTGTGAGGCTTCGACACTTCGTGTGACGTCTTGGGATCTGGCCCCGAACGGCGAACCACAAGGGGCGCAGATCGAAGGCCATCCACAGCTGTCTGATGCGGAAGCCGTGGCCCTGCATGCGGCGATGACCAACCCGGCCCGCTTTGTGTGGTGCACGCGGAGTGTGGCAAAGGGGCTCAACAAACGCCTCCAACAGGATGTGCTTTTGACCTCGCGTTCGGCCGGCGAGTTGGCTGCGGGCTTCAACAAGCCAAAGACAAATGGCGGCGAGTCCGTCCACTGGCTTGTTGCTGACGTCGAGGACTCCACTGGCACTACATCCCAAGCTACGAACCGCAGTACGTAGCAGTTTCGTACGGTACGAGTCTCAGGCCATCCAGGCGCTACCCTTCCGGTGTCAGAGCGACACATCGGAGAGAAAGCGCATGAAAACCGCACCGGCAGCCAAGGAACTCGACGACGTGCTGGCCCGCGATGGCCACCCGGCGATCCTCACGACCGAGGATGTAGCGAAGATCATTCAGCGGGTGCCTCGCACCGTGAAACGCGAGGTGGCTCGCGGCCTGCTCCATGCACTGCCGAAGCGGCAGCAAAACGAGCGCCTGCGGTTCGCCCGTATGGAGGTGGCACGGTACTTGGCCGGCGAGGTGACGGCGTGAACCGATCAGACGTGGCCGATGCCATCCATTCGTGGAAGGCATCGAATCGCCTGGAGTCGGTTCTTGGCGTGGAACTGCGCAACCTGTCGGGCGAGCTTCACGGCCCCTGCCCGTTGTGCGGCGAAGGCGACGACCGGCTCTGGCTATACGCCGACAACGCCCGCGCGAAGTGCCGACGATGCGACTTCGACGGCGATTCACTGGCATGGGCCGTCGAGCTGTCGTGTCACTCGTCCATTCCCGAGTTCCTGCGCGCGGAGGGGGCCTTGAGCAACCGCAACGGCAGCAATGGCGACGGCCGGAAGCCGAAAGCGCCGGCACGCCACGCCACGCCGCAGGCCGCGGCCGAGGCCGCTCTCCGGGCGATCCGTCGCGATTGTGACGCGGCCTGCATCGCGGGCGAGTGGCCCTACACCGACGCCGAGGGCAACGACGTGGCGCGCGTGTTTCGCATCAACACGCCAGGCCGGAAGCGCCCCAAGGAGTTCCGCCCGGTTCGGCGAGATGGCTGGGGGTGGTGCCTCGGCGACCCGCCTGGCCAGTGGCCGCTGTTCCGCCTGCCGGCAATCCTCGCCGACACCTCGGCCACCGTGTTCGTACACGAGGGCGAGCGCAAAGCTGAGATGGCCGCCGCTGTCGGGCTGGTGAGCACGGCGCCCGCGCATGGCGCCGCCTCGCCACACAAGACCGACTGGCGGCCGTTGGCCGGCCGGCGCGTTGTCATTCTCGCCGACAACGACGAGCCAGGCGAACGATTCGCCCGCGATGTGGCCCGGCGCCTGGGCGAGCTGGGTTGCGACGTGCGCATCGTTCGTCTGCCAGGGTTGCCGCCGAAGGGCGACGTCGTGGAGTTCCTTGCTTCGCGGCGTGAGGCCGGCGCCACGGACGCGGCGATCCGTGCCGAGGTGGAAGCCCTGGCCGCCGCCGCGCCGGTGGCTGAAGACCTTGCGCCGGGCCTGGCCGAGGAATCGGAATCGCCCGCGTCGCACTTCGATGCAGAGTTGATGCGCGGGACGGAGCAGGACTTCGCCGACCGGTTCGTGGCAAAGCACAAACACGCGGTCCGGTACGTGGCGCTACGCAAGACCTGGTACACCCACTGTGGCCCGATCTGGATTCCCGGCGACGAAGGTGTCGTCCGGCGAGCGCAGGACGTGGCGCGCGACCTGCGGCGAGAAGCCGCCGAGGCCGCAGCCGATGCAGAACTGCACCCGAAGGATGCGGCCCGCGAGAAACTGGCGGCCGAGAAGCGCAAGGCATCCCGCCTCTTCCTGTCGGAGAAGCCGCTGAAGGCCGCGCTTCGGCTGGCGTCATGCGCCGCCGAGGTGCAGGCCACGCCCGACGACTTCGACGCCGACGATCTGCTGCTCAACCTGCCCAACGGCACGCTGGACCTTCGCTGCGACCTGCCCCGGCTCCGGCCGCATGACCCGGCCGACATGATGACACGCTGCGCCAATGCGGAGTACGACCCTGACGCCAAGTGCCCGGCCTACCTCAGCTTCCTGGAGCGTGTGCAGCCCGACCCCGACCTGCGCGCGTACATCCAGCGCCGCGCCGGCCTGAGTCTCTCCGGCCTGAACGTCGAGCATGACGTGGTGTTCAATGTCGGCATCGGCCAGAACGGGAAAAACACTGACGACGAGGCCCGCGCCCATGTGCTCGGCAACTACGCTGGCGCGGTGCCCGAGTCGCTGTTCCTTGAACAGCGGATCGAACGCCACCCGTGCGATGCCGTGATGCTGTTTCGCCTGCGAATGGCCCACGCTGACGAGCTGCCCGAGGGCGGCAAGGTGGCCGAGAACCGCCTGAAGGCGCTGACGGGTGGCGCCGACGTGGTGGCACGAGGCATGCGTGAAAACTTCTGGGCCTTTCGCGCCACCCACAAGCTGAGCGTGCGGACCAATCACCTGCCGCGCATCTCCGGCACCGACCTTGGCATCTGGCGCCGGGTCCGCGTGGTGGAATGGTTGATCGTGATTCCCTCCGGCGAGCGCGACAAAGGGCTGGCCGCCAAGCTACGCGCCGAGGCCAGCGGCATCCTCAACTGGATGATTGCCGGCTGGCTCGACTTCCGCCGCCTCGGCGACCTCGCCCCGCCCGATGCCGTGCTCCGCGCCACCCGCCAATACCGCGAAGACGAAGACACTCTCGCCGACTTCATTGCCGCCCACGTGGTCCCCAGTGTAGGCGGCTTCGTCTCGTCGGCCGACCTGCACCGCGCCCATGTGGCGTGGGCCGAAACCGAGGGCTGCAAGCCGTTCGGGAAGAACGCCCTGACCAAGCGGCTCAAGGAACGTGGATTCGAGACCGGCCACAACTCGGCAAGGACCACCCGCGGCGTGCGTGGTGTTTGCTTGCAAGGTCAAGTGGCGACGTAGATGAGCCCCGAGTGGACGATTCTGGTGCGCGTTGCGTGGCGCGTGTTCGGCACGCCCGATGATTGGTCCCGCAGCGGCACCAGCTTTGATCTTGGCTACTCGTTCGATCAGAGCGGCATCCACGCTGCCGCTGTGGTCCAGTTCCGCTTCTGAGCTGGTCGGATGGTGGCACCCGTTGTGTCCATCGGATCGCATCCAGAAGGGCGGCGTCTGTATGAGCGATCGCAAGCCACTCCCGAGTCTTGCTTTATCCCCGTCGAGAGCCAGGTGGAAGCTCCCAGAGATTGCGTGCATACTGCACGTATTGGAGACCCGAGCGGCAGGCTCTGATCAGCAAGGATCGCGATGTCCTTCTTCTTCTTCCACGCCAGCACCGGTCCGGCGGCGACGAAGTTGGCGTTCACCGCGCAGCCTCCCGATGTCGCGGCTGACGAGTCGTTCAGCGTGACCATTGAGGTGCAGAACGCGAGCGGCAACAAGGTCGCCTCGTACACCGGGACGATCACGGTTGCGTTGACCACGCCCGGAGGCGCAACGCTTGCCGGCACACTGTCGGGGAACGCGGCAGGTGGCGAGTTGACACTAACCGGCCTGAGCGTGGACGAGGGCGGCACCTACACCCTCACGGCTACTGCGGCGGGCCTGACTAATGCCGTTAGCGACGAGTTCACAATTGCCGTAGCGATGGCGCTGGATGACCTGGCGACCGCGCCTGCGTGTGCGCTGTCCACTGGTCGGCGGTTGTTTACCAGCTACGAGAACGCCATCGTCCGGTTGCGGCGCAGCAGCGATGACGCGGAGTCGGACTTCTCGGCCGACGCGAACGGTGTGCTCGATACCGCTGCAATTGCGACGTGGGCGGGCGCGGATACGGTCTATCTGGTCACGATCTACGACCAGAGCGGCAACGAGCTGAATGTCACGCAGGCGACGACCACGAAACAGTGGGTCTACAGCGCTTCGGTTGCCGGTCTGAACGGCAAGCCCGGATTCCTTGGCGACACCACGGACTACTACGCCGGCGCGAACCCGGTAGCCAGCGGAACCGGGGCGTTCACGGCCTACCTGACCAGTCTGAACACGGACGCCGCGGGCGGCTCAAACTACCAGTGGGGTATCGGAAACTCCGCGACCAACGGCTGTTATCTGCTCGTGCAGTACATCGCCGCGGGAGGCGATTTGCTCTACCGGCACCGTGCCACGCAGGTTGCCGATGCGACGCAGGCGAACGGGCCGACCGCCGTCACGATGATCGAGATTCGCCAGGTCGCGGGCAACGAGCGATACATCCGGTTCGACGGTGCGAACGAAGCGAGCAACGCGACAACCGTGACCACTCAACCGAGCGCAATGACCGGCCACTATGTGGGCACCGGCGCCGCGAGCACGACGACAACGTTCGTGGGCTATATGCCCGAGGTGGTGGTGTTCGACGGCGATCTACCGGCCATCGACGCCGACGACCGGAACCTGATCGGCGCCGCGGCCGCGTACTACGGCGCCGATGTCGCAGTCATTCTCTGACCCCGGACCGCCGCCATGAGCCGCCTGTTCTACGTGTTCAACACCGAGGCCGAGGCGCTGGCATTGATTGCCACCGTCAATGCCGCTCGCAACTGGCCGCGCGCGGGCTGCACCACCACGACCTACGCGACACCGCTGGTACATCCGACCGATGGGCGCCACGCCGTGCCCGCCAACAACGGAGGCGTGAACACCGAGGCGATGCGCACGGCTGCCCTGTTGCCCGAGGGTGTACCGGAACCGTCGAGCTAAGCGCAGACTGGATGTAGCGCGTGGGTTCCAGTCCGATGCGAGAGCACGTTTGAGCAAAGCGCGACGATGAGGTGATGCGATGGCGAGCAAGCGGCAAGCAGGCGGTCTATCCGAAGGTACGGATGCAGAGCGTCTACCGCGGCGAAAAATCTACCGGCCCGTCACGATGGTTCGCAACGGCGACTTGTGGCTGATCCGCCGTCAGCCGAAGGTATGTCTTGGCCCGGTCGAGAAGGTGTCGGTCCACACCCCGGGACGCATCACAAGCCGGAGAACACGATGAACGAACATCACCATCCGCCTGGTTCGCGCTGGGTCACAATCGGCGGCCACTCGGAAGGCGACCGCGAACACGCGGACGGGACGCCGGTGCTTCTGGACGCGGACGGCATGATCATCGGCGGCGGATGGCCCGGCGTGCACGGCCAGCACGTTACCGAATCCAGCGCCGGCGGCCGTGAGGTCGCAAGCGACCTGCACGAGCTGCGCCAGCGACTTGACGACGTGGACGAGCCGGCGCGCGTGAAGCGGGCTCACTGGATCAGCGCGAACGGTGATGCGCTGGATGCCGTGGACGGTGGCGATCGGCGGTTGCATGACGCCATGCTGGACCGAAGCAGCTACTCGCCGCAGCGCCGTCGCGAACTGGTGCGCGAGTTGAACGCCGCGAAGAATGGCAAGCAGATTGCCCGCATCATCCACAACGCTGCGCGACGTGAGGGCGCAGAGCCAGGGCGGTACTCACGCGAAGTGCTCGCAGCGGTTGACCACGAGTTCATCGACGCGGCCGACGACGCATTTGGCAGCGATGCGAGCCACCAACGCGCCGCACTGGAGCATGCCATTGGACAACTCGAATCGCTGCGCGCGGGTGGATGGCGCCGCCAGCGTCGAGCCGTCGAGCAGGACAACGAAGCGATACCGTTCGCGGAACGGGCGAACACCGCGACCGCGCTGGCGCCCGACGGCGGCCGATACGTGGACAGGCCCTGCGCAATGCTGATCGCGTTTGACCATGCGATGGCTGCGCGACGCACACCTGCACAACTGGCTCGCCTGTTCGGGTGGAACGCGACGGCGTTGCAGGCCGTCGGCCTGGTGACTGGCGTGTCGGTTGATCGCGCGATCCACTTTGCCGACGAGCGCCCCGATTCGATCTCGGCCGACATCGCGCGATGCATGGCGGAGGCCATCACCCGCGGTGCGTCGATCCACCAGACCGGCGTGGCCGTGCTGGCGCGCGCATCCGCCATCGCAAGTTCTCGACTGGCCGACCGTGCCATGACGTTCGCCAATGATCCCGCCGACCACGCTGCTCCCGGCCTGCCGAATGGCTGGAGCGTGGTAACGGCGATGCGTGAGCCGTGGCGTTACTTGCGGATGTAGCTGGCGTGGATTGACGCGCACAGTTTGCCGTCCGGCGTCCGATGACGGCGGCACGTTCGCCTGTTACTTCCGCGGCGACGAATTGCGTTTGCGGAATGGCCCGCGGGGCTGGCCCTTGCCGGCATCCTGCCGGACACTGAACCGCCCACGATGGCAGAAACAACTGAGCAGTCGCGTCGGGCGGCACAAAGTGCGGAGCGCACTGCTTGATTCGATCAGCGCTCTTTGTAGTTCGGCTGAGTCCAATACTTCCATTGCAGTTGACTGCCGGCATCGAGCCCTCCCACTACCTCCATCGTAATCGGCCACTGAACCGAAACCAGGCGCAATCGATAGCCCGCGCACTCAATTGTCTGCCCCAGCCGCACGCTGAACCGTGGTGTGCCTTGGCCGCGTGTCCCGTCGCCCCGCTCTGGTCCGGCCGTTCCGAATGTGACGGTCTCACCGTCCTGCGAGATCACTGCGAGTTCCCGGAGCTGGAACGCCAGCGAGAAGCCGCGTGCAGATCGCTCGCGCCATTGCTGCGCCTGCTGACGACGGGCTTCCGAGTCTAGTGACCCCGGGCGGTCGGAGCCCCTTGGCACCAGCTGCAGGATGCCCATCAAGGCAACTGCGAATGCCACCATAGCCAGAGAAGCACCGACGTTGCGCCACCCAAGGGACCGATCTGCCCGTTCTGTGATCGCGCGCTTGGCTTCCGACTCGGCATTGTCGCTTGTCGCCCGTTCGCGTTCGACGCTCTCCGGTGCGCGTAGCGAGTCAGGCGGAGTACGTGGATGGCCGCCAACCTTCGGTGCTGTTGCCCCGCGCTCGCGCGCTTCTCTTCGCGCATTCTCGGCCGCCAACTGATCGCGTTCCCATGCCGTGGGTGTCGCTGGCTTCTCACGTCGATGCCGCTCGAGCCTCAGCGCTGCCAATCGCTGTTCGGCCTGATTTGCGAGCGGCGAGGTTGCGTGCTTGAGGATGAACTGCATCCATCCCGCTTCAGTGTGGGCAACCTCGCACTTGGCGAACGCAACTGCCGCGTCATCGGGGGGATGCTGGTTGGTCGGCGTGGTCGGCGATTGAACCGAAGCGGTGGCCGCGGACAACTTCGCGGAAAGCTGTTGTGCTGTTGGCCGCAGGCGGCTCGGCGCGAGGCATTCGAGCATGAGTTGTGCGGCTGCCTGTACGTCCAGCTCTGCGCTCGCCAAGTCAGTTGCGAGCCGCGCCGCATACTGTGGATGGGCGGTCGCGTCACCCGTGAGGGCGTGAAGCATGCTCACTCCGACCGCGAACACGTCGTCCGACGCAACCGGATCGTTGCTGGCCAGGCGCTCCGGAGAGAGGAAGAGGGGCGTTCCGCCGGGGCCTGCCAACCGTGAGTTCAACGCCGAGTTGACTACCGCGCTGGCTGTCTGGTCTTGTGCGGCGGATGAGGTTCCGAGGCCGAAGTCTGACAGGCGTGCTGTGCCATCAGCGGTCAGCAGGATGTTGGCCGGCTTCACGTCGCCATGAACAATGCCGGTAGAGTGCGCGACTGCCAGCGCAGCGCACACTCCGGCGAACAACGTCCTCACATGCGCAGGCGGGACCGGTCCGCGTGCGATCAGCCGGGAAAGGCTGCCATACTCGGCGCATTCCATCGCGATCCACGCGGGCTGCACGTCGAGGTTGATGCCGGTGACGTGCACGATGTTCGGATGGTGCGGCACAGCGTTCGCCAGCACGCGCATCGCTTCCGCCTCGCGCCGAAGCAATTGCTCACCATCGGCCGAGGTCGCAAACTTGATTGCTTCCTCGCGGCCGAGGTCGGGCTGGCGAATGCGCCACACTTCACCGAACGCGCCGGCGCCGATCCTCTCCACAAACCGCCAGTCCGCTCGCTGCGGTACGGGCTGACCCGGTTGGAACGCGCTTAGTGGCGTCACTAGTTCGGAGTTGTGCCGATTGCTGCGGGTTGAACGCGAGGACCGCTCCATGTGTCGCGCTAGTATACTCGCAGCAGCAGCACGTCGCGCGCCTCCATATGGGCCTGTCGGTGACGATCGCCGGGATGAATGCCGCCGGAGGTCGCCGACTCACCGCAACGCCGCAAGCGTGGTGCGCACGCATGAATCGACGCGGCGCGGGCGGGCAGCAGAGCAACGAGCCATGAGCGAAGTAGAGTGGATCGACCCGCACGACTTGGCGCCGCTTCACGATGTACCCGAATCCCCATTCCTCCGTGGGATGGTCGAGGACATGATTGCGGACGGCTGGCAGGGGCGGCCATTGCTGGCGTTCTCGACGGACACCCCCGCCGAGCCGTTCGTTGCATGGACAGGATCGCACCGCATCGCCGCTGCCCGCGAGGCCGGCTTGTCGGCGATCCCGTGCGTCGTGCTGGATGCGGGCGTGCTTGCGGCCGCAGGAGTCACCCCGCGTCACGGCCACGTTGACGACACCGAACGGCTTGCCGTCCTGGAGCAAGTTTGTGCCGATGGGGACGCGGCGCTGGCACTGATGCGGGCCGAGAACCGTTGCTGACACGCTGGACACACTCAGGAGCCGGCGGGCAATCTGACACACTACGTGCGTTGTGTGCCCTTGCCTGGGATCTTCTTGGCCCCGGGACCGACGAGCAAGGGCGGCAAGTAGAAAGTGGGCAACCCCATCCATCCAGTCAGCTGAGCCAGTTTTTCGCGAGCGAACGGCCACGCATTGTAGGGCACATTCATTCGCGCAAACCGCCCAAGCAATTCGTCCAGTGACACCGCATCGAACGAGGCCAAATCTGCAAAGGCGTAGGTCAAGCGAAGTTCAACCGCTGCCGAAGCCAGCAGGTCATCGCCAGACACTCCTTGGAACTGAACCTTGAAGCTGAACTCTACCGAGTTCCCATCACGGCGCAGCATTGCCCCGTCCGCATCCACAACCGCGTGCAACTGATCATCGGGCGCGGCCGGTCTAGTGCGCGCTGCCGACACTGAGTCGGTCACGACTGCCACCAAATGGACGTCCGTAATCAACCGCCGCCATTGCGAGTCAGGGTTTGAACTCACAACGGTGCCACCCGCGTTGGGACGCGCCTTAGACGCCTTTGATGCCCTGCTGATAGTCTTCTTCTTGGTCATCATCATGCAGCCAACGGCTGAAGATCATCGGTGGGAGATGAGGCGATAGGTACATGCTCTACCGACCACTGCACGGTAACTCCCGGCGTGCGGCAAAGCGGTTGAGCATCGGTCACCAACTCGTATCCAAGGTGGTAGAGATACTCTCCGAGGGTGCGCACGGTCACGTTGCGCGTCCCGCTCATGATTCGCGAAAGCTCCGACGGGTTCTTCCCCGCTCGCTGAGCCAGTTCACGTTGAGAAACACCCTCTTTGTCTAGGAGCTTCGCAAGGAGTTCAGCAGACACCAGTTGTGCCAACTCGATTGCCATTTCCTTGCGGATATCGACGGTTTGGCTGTCCATGGCCATTCGGCCCTCCTGTGTATCGCTAAAACCGGCAATCGTAGTCTTCAATCACTTGGTCTTTCAGCGAGTCGATTTCACTCTTTGGCCATCGGTCTTTCTGCTTCTGGAAACCGTGGGCAAGCACAAACACGCCAGTTGTGCCGCCTGGGAAGTACCCTCCAACTCGGTCTTGATACGACTTCAATTCGAAACATTGTTTCTTGGCTGCCCCTTTCGGGCCACAATTCGCAACCACTCCCGGCAGCTGCTTGAACTTCTTCTTGTTGCTGACGGGGTGGTGGTCACCCACGAGTCGTATCAGCGCGAGTAGTTTCCCGTATCGCACCTGTTCTTCTTGGGTCCCGGTCCGGAGAGCCTCCAAATAGTCCTTGGCGCGGCATGCCCTGTCGTCATCGTTGGTCATCGCGTACTCGATGCGTAGCTTGGTGCCCTCGTAGACAACCTCTCCACCACCTCCTCCGCCTGAGGTTCCGTCATTAGCGCCGTCGCCGGGCGGCGATCCTTGCCGCTGCTGCTTGCGACGTCGATTCGCCATTCACTGCCGGGGGTGGTCTTGCTGCTCGGCTATTGACATATAACGCAATTCGGCACGATTCAACGCTCGGCAAGGCTTTTTTGTCGGGGTGAACGCCTTTCCGCGGCCGCATCCACGGTCGAGCCACGCAGCCCATGTCACACGGCCATGAGCTGTTGCCCCTCTTTCGGCTGCTGATCCGGCGCATACTCGTAGAGCCGGCCGCCGTTCGAATGTGGCCACGACAGGCACCCCACTTGGCGCAATTTGCGCACGTCAGGGCTGCCCCGGCGTTCACGTCGGACGACTGAGTACACCGACGTCATGTGGTCTAGCCCTTCCTCGCGGCATTGCGGTTCGGTTTGTCGAGGCCGAGGCCCTTCCGTAGCAGGCGATCCGCATTCTCGCTGCGCGTTCCCGGCAGCCCATCGAGGGCGTCCAGGGTCGAGCCACGCAGGTACAGCGTGGACTGCTTGACCGGATCGCCTTCATGCCGCAACGGTCGCCCCGCGCCTGGTCTGGCACCACCCCGCCCCTTGCCGGCTTTTGTTGGGGATTCTCCCGTGAGCCTGGATGCCCAGCGCGCAAAGTGTGAGGCATACGCCAGCCTGTACGACCTGGAACTAGTGGCCGTGGTCGCCGACCCCGGCGCGAGCGGCAAGACTTTGGAACGTGACGGGCTGCGCCAGGTGCTGGCCATGATCCGCACCGGCGAGGCCGAGGCCGTGCTTGTCGCGAAGCTGGACCGCCTGACGCGTAACGTTGCCGATCTTGGCGGGCTGCTGGTGGACTACTTCGGCGAGAAGGGCGCGGCCCTGCTGTCGGTCGGCGAGCAGATCGACACGCGCAGCGCCGCCGGCCGGTTGGTGCTGAACGTACTGACCAGTGTGGCGCAGTGGGAACGCGAGGCCATCGGCGAGCGGACAGCCACGGCCCTGCGGCACAAGCGCCAGCGCGGCGAGCGGACCGGCGGCAGCCTGCCGTTCGGATTCCGCCTGGCAGCAGATGGCCGGATGCTGGAAGCCGACCCGGCCGAGGCCGCGACCGTCGCCCGCATCCACGCACTGCGCGCCGAGGGCATGACGCAGCAGAAGATTGCCGACACGCTGACCGACGACGACACGCCCTGCCGTGGCTCGAAGTGGCACCGCACGACGATTGCCCGGATTCTCTCCGACGACCACCACGCGACCGACCTGACCACGCCGACCGTGCGCCTGGTCGCGGGCTGATCGACACCACCACGAGCGCGACGCGCCGTCCGGTCACCACGCCGGGCGGTGTGCGTTTCCGGTACGATCATCGCCAGCCGGCCAGCGAACGGTATCCGCCGATGACGCCGCGAGAACTGCTGCACCTGCAATCGCGATTCAGTCACGCCGCCGCCACGGCATTGCTGCCGCGGGTGCGCGAGTTCAAGCGCATCCCGAGGGGCATGGACAACGTGCGCGAAGTCTGCACGCCCGATGGTCGCACGGTGCCGATGCACCACGGCGAGCGTGAGGTGGTGATACCTGCCGGCACCCGCCCATCGTTCCGCGAGGTAGGCGAACAACTCGCCGGGATCATCCTGGCAAGCCTGCCACCGCGCCCGCGAGTAGTAGAGCGCGACGTGCGGGTGCATCATGTGGGCGATTGCTTGCGGGTGGTGTGGGTCGGCTGCTGGAGCGAGTGACATGCTGCCACTGATGATCCCCAAGCACGGCGATTGCGTGTTTGCCTATCTGGAGGATGCCCAGTCGCCCGAGTCGCGGTTGCAGCAGCCCGGCTCGAAGAGCAGCCCGCCTGAATCGGCTGGCCCCGACCTTGAGGCGCCGATAGAATCCGGTCGTGCGCCATGAGCACGAGAGCGGCATGCCAGTCAAAAAGAACCGGCGCGCCACTGTGAAGCGCGTCATTCAGGAACGCGGTCTCCGGGGCTGCGAGATGTGCGGCAGTTCAAAGCCGAACCTCGCCAACCTCGGGCTCCACGTGTGCCACGTGGTATCAGCCTCGGAGGGCGGAGAGGACAACCCCGCAACCAATCTTCTGGCGCTGTGTCCCTCTTGTGCCGACGCGTTCGACCTGGTGCTCAAGCCGAAGATCCACCGCGCACTCATGGCGCGCAGAGGCCCAGCAACGGGCAAGGTGCCGGACAACTGGAGCAATGCCGAGGGCAGGCAAGCGAAGGGCGATCTGGTGTGACAATGGGCACATTGGACACACTCGGGCTGGCGCCAGCGTCAGTCCTCGATCCGCAACCGCTGCTTGTGCAGGATGTCGTCGCCGCGTCGCAGGTAGAGCGTGTATTCGCCGGGCTTCGGAGACTCAACCTCCAGCATAGCCACGCCACTAACCGTGTGGCCGGAGGTGGCGAACTCAACTTCAACCTCGAAGGCGGCCACCACTTCACGCCAGCTACTGTCTACTGGAGCCCCCTCACGCAATACCCCGTCGACGCGAAACTCGCCCGTCTCGTCATCGTCGGGTGTGATCGACACCCACACCGGCACACTCAACGCGCCTTCGCCGGGGATGACGTATGTGTTCGCCCCAACTCCGGTGAGCGTATAAGCCCCGGTCGGCTCCGGTTCGACAGTAGTGCAGAGGGTGAGGAATCCGCGCATGGGTGCCTCCAATCGGTCCGGTTGGAACCAGCATCCGTCCCCACGGCGACCCCCGCCACTCGTTGCATTCTTATATCAACAAAACTGACCAGCGGAGGCGTACCGCCGCATGTGCAGCCGCAGGAATGCCGGGCCAGTGTACCAGCGCACGCGCGCTCCGCTCTGCCGGTCGCGCGTCGAGCACAGCCGTACACTCCGGGCACGTCTGCCCGTACCGCATAACCGACACGGCAATCAACCCGGTGCCCGTGCCTGGCTTCACCCGCTGGCGGCCTTGAGGGCTGCAAGCCGTTGGCTCAGCGAACGCTAACCAGGCGGTTCGGCGGGCGCGGACACCAGGCAGGCCACAATCCGGAGAAGACCACGCGCGGCATTTGTGGCATTGCATTGCGCGCGGAGGACATGCCGAGCGTTCTTGTGGTACTTGCTTGCCCGCCGCTGAGTAAGCCAGCGCGCGTCCATGTCGCTGGTAACAGCGCGTGCTACGCCGCAAGGAGTTGCTGAAGCGTCCTACGCTCGCTGAGGCCAACGACGTCGGACACGGTTCGCAGTCTCTGCAAGTCCTCTTCGCGGTATACGTCCACCGAATCGTCAAAAACAGTCACCCTAGAAAGGGTAGGAACGCCAAGCAGATCGTACCACCGTTTGAACACTTCGTTGGAGGCGCCGTGAGCGGACGAAGTGTTGGCGCTGCCGCCCAGGGCGAGTATTCCCGAGGTAGTCGTCGGACCTGTCACGCGGAAGTCCATCCGCACGGGGCCAAATCGGCCCTGCACGTCTACGCCAGACTCGTAGGGTAGCTCGATGTCAACCAGAACCTCTTCCACTTGCTCGTTGAACGGTACTACCAACGAACTCCGCCGAGTAAGGACCAGGTCAGCCACCCGCACGCATGCTTGACCAAGGCGGACAATGGCTTCGTCAACATTGTCTCCGACAATATCGAAAGCAAGCGCACCGCCCTCCTGCCTCACACGCAGGGCATGAAGGATATCGTTCTGCTGTTCGCTCCGCTTCTTCGACATCCACGGCTTGACCTGGGCGTGCATTAGCCACTCGGCTGTCCTGCCGAAGTCTGTCACAAAGCCCTCAAACGTTGCCGCATCGTGCCTTGGCACGAACAGATCGACAGAGTCCCCATCTGGATAGAGGAAGCGCGTCTCGATACGGAAATGGCCCTTCCGCACGAAATCAAAACCGGCGACCATGCAGTGGTGCGCCAACCTTTCTTCAAGCTGCTCTCGTGTGAACATCGCTCACTCTGCGGGGATTCGGAACTCGCCTACAACCGTGATGTTCGCCATGCTGCAGAACTCGGCAAAAGCCTCCTCAGGCGCCAACGCCTGTAGATCGGGCCGATCGACAACCCCATCAGGGATATTGCGCTGAGGGCACCGCTCGGTTTGCAACGAGTGTTTATGGGTTCGACCAGCAGGCCGGTGCGGTGTTGAGTTCACGTCCAGCCGGCATATGGCGCCACCGGCTTCTTTGACGTGCACATTGATCGTGAACGAGTCAGTCTCCGGGTTGAACGTTAACGTCATGCGAGCATCGACGTCCATGTCGTTCTCAATCACGATCCCCTCCGCCCGGAAGAAGGGACGGTGCTGTTCGCTGCGGAGAAAACGAATGTCGTCGGCGCGCACATGCTTGTTCGGAAGGTCGCGCAACGCCTCAAACTCGGTTCTGTTCATCCTGCCGCCCCGACCACGCCGACAGCCCACCTGAGTAGATACCGTGCCAGTCCCGCGCAGTCCACGACCACTTCCAGGCCATCCGACCGGATGGCGCCCCGTTGCCACTGCTCATTCCGTCGGTATGCTGGTGGGACAGTTCACACAGTTGAGCCGGATGCTGTCGGGCGGGTGGCCGGGGTGCTGGCTGCTGCGTCGGCGGCGGATGGTGGTGCATTCCCTGCGGACGGGCTGCCATGGCGACGGACAAACGGAAGGTGCTGGGGGCGCTGTCGGCTGAGCGTCTGAAGGAGATTGCGACGGCGGCCGAGCTGGAGCCGTTGTTCTCGCGGAGCAAGAAGCAAGACGTGGTGGACGCGCTGGCGAAGGCGCGGCGGGTGTCGTGGCAGGCGATCGTGGAAGGGGAGTACGGGGCGCTGTCGCGGGACGAGTTGAAGGACATCTGCGAGGCCCTCGGGCTCGACACCACGGGGCGCGCCAGGCAGGTGCTGATTGACCGGATTCTCGGCGGCGAGCTGTTCGAGGATAGCGACCGCGGCGACGACGACTCGCCGGATGCTGGCGATTCGGGCGACGATCCGCCGGGCGACGATGACCTGGTGGACGACGATGCCTCGGCCGGCGTGACGAATGAGGCGGCCGCCGCGGGTGCCGGCGTGAAGGGCTCAATCTCGGGCCGGCTGAATGCGGCCGGCGGCGTGAGCAGGCCACGGTCTGCCACCGAAGGGGACTATCGGCACCGGGTCACGTCGCCGATGCGGCCGGAGATCGGCTCGTTGCCGCAATTCCCGGCAAAGAAGCGCAAGCAGCCGAAGACGTACCGGTATGACTCGTCGCTAGCGCCAGAGCTGAACTGGGACGGCCAGAACCCGGCTCGCGAGTTTTGCGAGTGGCTTCTGGCACTCATTGTGGAAGCGGCGGCTATGCCCGCTCCACAGGAGTTCAAGCCGGCTCGCCAGTTTTGCTCGGGGGACGGGCGGATCGTGGCCGAAGTGGGCTCTTTGAAGGAAGCCGTGGAATTGCTCCGACGGCAGACCCAGCCCTTTCTTGAGTGGACCGGAAAGGCAGAGCAACTCTCGTTCGATGTTCCGACGTTGCCGCTGTTCGTCCACGAGCGGTTTTCAACCGAAGCAATCATTGCGACCCTGCACGGGCATCGGAAGAAGGGCCAGACGCGGGAACTGTTCGAGATCTTCGACGATCCGCGGCTGGAAGTAGGGGAACTCACCACCAAGGCATATGAGTTCCCGGAGAGCTGGAAAAACCGCCTCATTCTCGGCGATTCACTGAGCGTGATGAACTCGCTGGCCGAATACGAACAACTCGGTGGCCAGGTCCAGATGATCTTCATGGACCCACCGTACGGGGTGAAGTTTGGCAGCAATTTCCAGCCGTTCGTGCGCAAGCGGGATGTGAAGCACAATGACGACGACA
This sequence comes from Planctomycetota bacterium, assembly GCA_050249295.1. GTDB lineage: Bacteria > Planctomycetota > UBA8742 > SKZP01 > SKZP01 > JBFWQT01. The sequence continues at coordinate 2,650 of JBFWQT010000018.1, read as the reverse complement.
ACCTGACGCGCGAACCGGAGATGGTTCAGGCATACCGGGATACGTGGGAACTCGGAGTCCACAGCTACCTCACCTACATCCGGGACCGCCTGGTGCTTGCGAGGACGCTGCTACACAACACCGGCAGCATCTTCGTGCAGATCAGTGAGGAAAACGTGCACCGCGTACGAGCGGTCATGGACGAGGTGTTCGGCCCCGAAAATCGCCTGACGATGATCGTGTTCCGGAAGACCACCGGAGCGGGTAGCCCGAGTGGCTATGTGGAAGCCCTCCCAGAGACGATTGACTACCTGCTCTGGTACGCCAAAGACCGTCCGAACGTCAGAATCAACCGGCTATACGTTCCCCGAGACCTCCGGGGCGATCCAAACTTCCGCTGGATTGAAGAGCCATCAGGCGAGCGACGTCGCCTCTCTTCCAGCGAGGACGTGCGCGACGTGCCATTGGACTGTCGAGTGTTCCAACCCAATCCCCTGACATCGCAGACGGGTGGCCCCACGACACAGTTTCCCGTGACCATCGGGGGCAAGGTCTATCGCCCCGCGAAGGGCGGCTGGAAGACAAACTCCGAGGGGATGGAGCGGCTGAAGGCCGCAAACCGATTGATTGGTCTGGGGAACACACTGCGCTTCATCCGCTACCACAGTGATTTCCCGTTCGTCCCAGTGATTGACGTCTGGGACGACACTCGCCAGAGCGGATTTGGCGAGGAAAAGACGTACGTGGTGCAGACAGCCTCGCGAGTGGTTGAACGCTGCATCCACCTGACCACCAGGCCGGGGGATTTGGTCCTGGACCCCACTTGCGGCAGCGGGACGACGGCCTACATGGCGGAGCATTGGGGGCGTCGCTGGATCACGATTGACGTGAGCCGAGTTCCACTCGCACTGGCAAGGCAGCGGCTGCTCACTGCGACCTTTCCGTGGTTCGACCTCCAGAGCGAAGACCTCGGACCGGCAGGCGGCTTTCTGTATCAGCGCAAGACCAACCGGAAAGGAGAGGAGATCGGCGGACTGGTTCCTCACGTGACGCTGAAGAGCATTGCGACCGGAGAAAAGCCGGTTGAAGAAATCATGGTTGATCGGCCGGAGATCAACTCCAACGTCGTCCGAGTCAGCGGACCGTTTGTGTTCGAGGGGACCATTCCCGCGCCGGACGACATCGCTACCGTTCTTGGAGAACCGTCACCGGCAAGCGAAGACGACGCGCCAGACGACTCGGACGCAACGGGTGACCATGTGAGCCGGATGATCGACGTGTTGCGGCGTGCGCCGGTCCTGAATCTCGGTCCGAAGCACACCGTTACGCTGGGCAACATCCGGCGCCCTTCACGAACACAGGCACTTCACGCTGAGGCTTCGCTTGCGAATGGAGCGGAGCAGCGGTGCGCCATCGTGTTCGGGCCGGCGTCGGGTGCCGTGAGCCAGGATCTCATCTGGAACGCAGGCCGCGAGGCAAACGCTCGGAACTACAGGCGATTGCTGGTGATTGGCTTCGCAATCTCGGAGAGTGCGCGTGACTTGATCGAGCAAGCGGGCGACCTTTTTCACGTGGAGGCCACATGGGTGGCAGCCACGCCGGACCTGATGATGGGCGACCTGTTGAAGAACATGCGCTCCAGCCAGGTGTTCAGCGTGTGCGGGCTGCCGGACGTGAAGGTGCACAAGCCGAAGGAGAAGGGCGGGCAGTATCAGGTGGAACTGCTGGGGCTGGACGTGTTCGACCCGGCCACGATGGAGTCCACGGGGCGCAAGGGTGACGACGTGCCGGCGTGGTTCCTGGACACGGATTACAACGGCCGCGTGTTCCACGTGTGCCAGGCGTTCTTCCCGCGGACGGGCGCGTGGGAGAAACTGAAGAAGGCCCTGAAGGCGACACATGATGAAACGGTCTGGGACCACCTGGCCGGCACGAAGAGCGCACCGTTCGAGCGGGGGAAGACCGGCAAGATTGCCGTGAAGGTGATTGACGATCGCGGGAACGAGTTGCTGGCCGTCAAATCTCTGTGAGGGCCGCACTATGACCGCGCACCCGGACCTGGTAACCGAACCGATCATCAATTCGCCGTATTGCGAGCCGGAGGCGTACTGGCACGTGCGCCACGGCGAGCCGGCCATCAAGGAAGAGGGCCGGCGACCGGCGTACATCTTCCAGCCTGCCGGCGGAGGCGCGGACTGGGATCTGAGCGACGGCACGCTGGTGGAGTCCCGGCACTTTGACCGGGCGTATGAGCTGGCGCTGGTGAACCGCATCCGCGGGCAGGTGAAGGCGTGGCGCGAGGCCGGGTATCCGGGCGCCTCGGGCATGACGCTGGAGCTGTTGCGCTACTGGCAGCGCGACGGCCGGCTCTGGCCATTGTTCTTCGCGCAACTGGAAGCGGCCGAGACGATCATCTTCCTGGCCGAGGCGCGCGACGACTTCCGGCAGGGCATCAATGTGCCGCGGGATATTGAGGCGTCGGACGGCACGTGGTTCCGGCGGCATGCCTGCAAGATGGCGACCGGCACCGGCAAGACTACCGTGATGGGGATGCTGGCGGCGTGGAGCATCCTCAACAAGCTGAACAGCCGAGGGGACGCGCGGTTCTCCGACGTGGTGCTGATTGTGTGCCCGAACGTGACGATCCGCAACCAGATCGGAAGAGCACACG
>JBFWQT010000017.1:0-33153 GCA_050249295.1 Planctomycetota bacterium | reverse complement strand
CCCGGGGAAGGGCACGGGGTGTGTTGTTGCGCTGGAGATCGTTGGTGTTCATACATTCAAGCCCACGGGCTGCCGCCCGTGGGTAACCGTGAAGCATCAACGACGCATCGACCACTCGAGCGAGCACACGACAACACCGCGCAACGCACGCAACGCGCGACACCACCACAAGGCGCGATCGGAAGGATTGCGGAACTGCACGGTTACCCACGGGCAGCAGCCCGTGGGCTTGAATGAATGAATGGAACACCAACCACCAACGCAACAACACACCCCTTGCCCTTCGCGGGACGCGGAGACTTCATCCATGGTCTCGACGCGTGCCTTCCTCCGTGTTCTCCGTGTCCTCCGTGGTCAATCTCTCTTCTCGGGCAAGGGCAAGGGCAAGGGGTGAAGGGGGCAAGGGCAAGGGCAAGGGCAAGGGCAAGGGCAAGGGGTGAAGGGGGCAAGGGCAAGGGATGAGTTCACTCGCAGGTCAGTCTCACCACAACCGGATGCAGGCTGGAAGCCTGCACCACAACGGGAGGGCCCGTCACTCGCGGCTGCTGCGATCGATGCCGTACTTCGCCATCACGTCGTCGAACCACTTGCGCACAATCTTGTAGTGCTGCGCATTGAAGCCGTTGTCGCCGGCGTCCTCGAACACCGCCTCGAGGTGGCGCGACCCCTTGATCAGGGCCTGGCGCGCCGCGGCCTCGTGCTCGGTACCCTTCTGCGTGCCGAAGAAGTCGATCGCCTCGTGCACGAACGGGTAGAGATAGATCGCGCCGCTGTAGTCGGTGATGTTCTCGGTGTGGTAGCGCATCAGGTCGATCTTCTCGAAGCCCGGCGTGCCCTGCAGCACCATGTAGCAGCCGCGACGGTAGGTCACGCCCTTCATGCCGGTGACCTCGGCCAGCAGCGTCTCCATCGACTGGTCGAGGAAGCACTCGCGCAGCACGCGCACCGACATCTCCTGCAGGTCGGTCGTGTCGCAGGCCGCGTCGAGGTAGTCGAACTCGAGCTTGTCGAGCACCTTCGCCTTCAGCGCCTCGAGGTTGCCGGCCTCCTTCTGGGCCAGGAAGTAATCGCAGGCCACGCGACGGCTCGCGCGGTCCATCCGCAGGTTGTTGAACGCCAGCCAGTGGTAGTTGAACTCGAGCTCCGGCGGGCACGCGTCGTGCGCCTTGAGCCACTCGAACGCGCCGTCGCGGTACGACGCCTCCTTGTTCTGTACGATCTCGGTCAGCCGCTCCACGACCAGCTGCCGCGGCAGCTTGTCGAGCACCGGCGAGATCTGCTTGTAGTCGCGCGCGCGCAGTTCGTCGCAGCGATCCCAGATCGCCTCGAGCACGTCCTTGCGCTGCAGGATCTCGTCGGTGCCGGGCAGCGTGGCAAGGTGCGAGATCCACTCCATCGCGGCGTAGTTGCTGACCTCGAGCCAGAAATCCACGGCCAGCGTGGCCATCTCCACGTCGGTGGGGAAGCGCTTGTAGACCATGCGCCAGAAGTTGGCCTGCTGCGCCCAGCGCTGGCGCGGCAGCTTCTCGGCGCCGGTCAGCACCACCTTGCGCACGCTCTCGTCGGCCGGGCCGAGCCAGGGGTGCGTCGAGTGCGCGGTGTCGAGCAGGCCGACCGCGCCTTCGTAGTCGCCAGCGGCCACGATCGTGGTCACGTACTCCTGGAGCGCCTGACGGTAGAGATCCTTCAGGTCGTCGCGCTGGGGCTGCGCGGCCTGCAGACGGTCGGCTGCGTCGACGGCGTTCTTGTACTCGCCCTCCGTGATCATCCGGCGGATGCCCTGGATCTGCACCATCACCTCGATGCGCTTCTTCAGGTCCACCTTGTGGTCGCCGAGCGTGGTCAGCCGCGGGTAGAGCCGCTGGTTGGACTCGTACACCTCGACCGCCTTGTCGTACTGCCCGATGCCGAACAGCTGCTCCGCCCGGCTGTCGATCGCCACGACCAGCGCGTCGGTGAGCCGCTGGTCGTCCTTCTCGGCGATCAGCTTGCCGAGCTCGTCCACGGCCGGCTGCGGCTCGCCGTTGCGGATCATCTCTTCGGAGTTCTTCACGGCGCTGAGCACGCGGTAGTCCCAGAACGCGGCGTTGACCGTGTCGAGCGTCGACTTGAGGCGATCGGAGAAGTAGCCGCGGCGTTCCGACAGCGTGCCGATGTGATCCTTCGCCAGCGCGTAGCGGTTCTCGGCAACGAGGCGTTCGGTCTCGGCCCGCGTGAGGTCGACCAGCGCGTTCTGCAGGTGCACGTTCTGGTCGTACTTCTCGAGCAGCGCGAACAGCGCGATGCGGTGCTCGCGGAACAGCCGGTCGGCGGCTTCCTGCTTCTGCTTGTCCGGGCCGGGTGCGGCGCGCGCGGCGAGCGTCTCGCGGGCGTAGGTCACGGCGCGATTGATCACCACATCGATCAGGCGCAGCTTCTCCTGGTTGAGCGTGGCCGACAGCGACGGCCGCTTCTCGCTCCACTCGGCGATCAGCTTGAGCGCGGTGTCGAGGTCGCCCTTCTCGTCGACGAGGCGGTTGGCCTCGTGCTTCACCGAGCTTCCGATGGTGGCCATCACACGCTCGCCCTCGGGCGCCTTCTCGAGCAGGTCGCGCGCCTCGCCTTCCTTGTTCGCGGCGATCAGCGTCTCGGCCTGCTGCACGGCCTCGTTCTGCTGCGCGTCGCGCGCCGCTCCGCCACCACCGCCAGCGCCATTGTTGAACAGCATCACGGCGATCGCCGCGATCAGCATCATCGCGCCGAGCGCCAGCGCCGGGACCATCATCTTGCTGGCCGCGCGCTGGCCGAACGGCAGGCTGAAATCGGGGCTTGCCGACTTCAGCTGGCCGCTGCGCGCGCGCTCCAGCAGGTCGGACCAGCGCGGGTCCTTGGTGTCGCGCAGCACGCGGTACACCTTGACCTCGAACGGAATGCCCTTGAGCGTGCGCTTGCCGACCTCGGCCGTCGGCACCTCGCTCTTCTGCATGTTCAGGTAGACCGACTCGGTGAAGTAGATCTCGTCGGCCTCGGTGATCGCCTCGATGCGCGCCGCGATGTTCACGGCCTCGCCGTACACGTCGCCCTTGCTGATCTCGACCTCGCCGGTGTTGATTGCCACGCGCACGTGCAGCTTGTCGGTGGCGCTGGCCTTCTCGTTGTACTTCTCGAGCGTGTCCTGGATCAGCATGCCGCAGATCACGGCGTTGGTCGGCGAGTCGAACACGACCATGAAAGCGTCGCCGATGGTCTTGACGACGTGGCCGCAGCACTGGTCGAAGAGCGGCCGCAGCAGGTCTTCGTGGGTGCTCAGCAGGCGCCGCAGATCGGTGCGCGAGCGGGTGGACGTTCGCTCGGTGAAGCCCTTGATGTCGGTGAACATCACCGTCAGGACGCGACTCATGCGCACTCTCCCGTGGGGGCCGACGTTGCGGCCGGCCTGACGCAGCGCCACGCCGGGCCACTGCGGGTCTGTAAAACAGTCAATGACAACCGGCGTGCCCTCGGGCAGCACGCTCTGCCGGGCCGCCACGACGCCTTCGGACGGCGGCAGCCAGCCGGTCTCGGTGAAATCGAGGAAGCGGTCGGCCCAGATATGCCGGCCGTCATGGAGGCGAACATCGGTTCGGGCGTTCTCGCCGAGATCGACACAGGTGCCGCGATCCCGGCTGATCAGGTACTCGTAGGGAGCGAACTCGGCCCGTAGCTGGCTGCATTCCGGGCACCAGGCGTACCCCGGATAGATGCCGGCCCGACAGTTCTGACAGTACCGGGTTCGCCTCGCCATCAGGATACGGTCGTTGATGGTGCGGGGTAACCGTTTATACCAACCGCGAGGGCTGCAGCGCGTTGCGCCGTCGAGAGCGCTCAGGTGTTGTCCGCCGCGACGTTGGATTCGTTGAGTTCGAGGAACGCGTCGCCCCAGTGGTAGTTCGCGAACAGGCCGTCGGTGGGCAGGCCGGCGATGCGGTGCGCGATCCACAGTGCCTCGACGGACGCGAGGCCGACCTCGGGGTCGGGGCATTCGGTCTGGCGGCGCGGATACGCCGTGCGCCAGCCGTCCGGCAGGCTGCGCGGGTGCAACTGCAGGCCGGGCCACTCATCGAGCGCGCGAAAGATCTTCTCGGCCAGTCGCCATGTGCCATCGACCAGCAACAGGCCGTGCTCGCGCACCGCCGGCAGGTCCGCCTCGCCGAGCGGCGGGCCGCCGAGCCGCAGCACGAGCCGGTTGTGGATCGCCTCGAACGGGATGTTGCCGATCGGGTGGCCCGGCTGGTGGCTCTTCGGATACGTGACGATCATCACGGCCGGGTGGGTCTCCAGGCCGCGCAGCGAGCACTTGGCGATGCGTTCGCGCGGGTGCCGGATGATCAGCGTGGGCAGCAGCGAGGAATCCACAGACAGGCCGGTTTGGTCACCGAATCCTTGCAATGCGGAGTTACAACGCCAACTGGATCACCGCCAGCACCGCTTTGCCGTGGCCAGTCTCATCCTCTATTGCGGTACGTGCAACACGCGCATCCCGAAGGCCGACCTCGAGAGCGGCGTGGCTCGCGTGGTGACGGGCGTGGCGTACTGCAAGCAGCACGTGCAACTCGCGCCCCGCAAGGAGCCGTCCAGCGGTGCGCGGCGCGCCGACGGACCGGGCGGTGACACCCGCATGCTGCGGCGTCCGCCGACCGGCCGTGCGCCGGGCAAGCGCGGCAGCGGGCCGGGGCCGCGTGCCGGGCAGGGGCCGGACAAGCGGTCGAGTGCGGTGGCGGCGATCCTCGGCGTGGCGGCAGTGCTGTTGGTGGTAGTGGTTGCGCTGGTGGCGGCCAACAGCGGCTCGCGGCCGACGACCAACGCGGGCGACGGCGAGTCGGCGAGCAATGCGCCGGACATCCGCATCACGCCGCCGACACCGGCTGGCAACGCGAATGCGAATGCGAATGCCAATGCGAACGGCGCGGGTGTTGCGAACCACACCTCCAACGTCTCGTCGTCCGCCAGCAACAACGCCACCAACAACGGCGCGAGCAACGCCAACAACGACGCGGCCACCCGCAACAACGCCAGCAACGCCAGCAACGCCAGCAACGCCAGCAACGCGCCCGTTGCCCCCGGCGAGCGGCCCACCACCGGGCCGTCGCTGCAGTACGGTCGCTTCGCCGTGAAGGAGGTCCTCGACGGCGACACCCTCTCGCTGATCGGCACGCGCGACCACGTCCGCCTGCTCGGCGTCGACACCGAAGAGATCTTCCACAGTCGTACGCCCGAGGAAGACCTGGCCGAGGCCCGCCGCGATTTCCCGGCCTGGTGCAAGAAGCAGCAGGGGCGTTCGCAGAAGCCCGACACCTACGGCACGCCGATGGGCATCACCGCGATGGAGTTCGCGCAGAACGAGCTGGCCGGCGTCGGCGAGGTCGAACTCGAACACGACGAGGAGTCGCGCAAGACCGACATCTTCAACCGCCAGCTCGCCTGGGTCTGGTACCGCAAGAACGGCGAGTGGAAGAACCTCAACCTCGAACTCGTGCGCCACGGCCAGGCGCCCTACTACACGAAGTACGGCTACGTCCGGCACTACCACGCCGAGATGCAGGCCGCCCAGCAGGCCGCGCGACAGGCTGGCACGGGCATCTGGTCGTCGGGCGGCATGCACTACCCCGACTACGACGAGCGCCTCGCCTGGTGGACGCGTTGCGCCGAGGCGATACGTGGTGCCGAGGAGGAGCGCGAGCGCGACCCGGCGCATGCGCCGATCCTGCTCGCCGACCCGGCCGACGAGAAGCGCCTCGCGAGCATTCCGCACGGCTCCGAAGTCGAAGTGGTCGGCCGCATCATCGGCACGGTGATCTCTCGCGGCGAGATCCAGCTCGACTACCAGTACCGTCGCGAGTTCGTGATCAACCTTGGCTCGAAGACGGTGTACGGCAAGGTCTACCGCGCCGAGTGGTACGGTGAGTTCCTGCGCGTTCGCGGCAAGCTGTTCAAGGATGGTCTCGGGTACGAAATCCGGCCCGACGATCCTCAGCGCGATGTGCGTCTGGCGGTCGAATAGTGGCGGCGCGCGTTCATGCCGCCAGCTGACAAACAGCCGATAACCGGCCGCGCGCGCTTTCGTCCTTTGCCATAAAGGCTTTACGAACACCGGCAACACCGTTGCCGACGCCGCGCACCCTGGCGGTCGCGCAAGGCTCTGGCAGCGCGCGCCGGAACGGCTGAACCTGTGGCAAGCGCTTTGCGCTAGAAGATGGTGCAGGCAGCGAGTCCCGCTGTCCGTCCGCCCGCTGTTTCCGAGGTTGCCAATGCGTCGCCCGCATCTGTCGGTCCCACTTCTGCTGCCCGTGCTGGTGCTCCTTGTTGTGGCGGTCGTGCTGCCCACCAGTGCGGCCACCGCGGCGACCATCACCTGGAGTGGCGGCGGCGGCAACGGCAACTGGCAGAACGGCCCCAACTGGACCGGCGGCATCGTGCCCGTATCCGGCGACAGCGTCGTCTTCCCGGTCAGCGCCTCCTCCAACCTGTTCAACATCCCGGCGGACATCGCCTCGATCACGCTCAGCGGCAACGCCACCGTGAACCTGTTCCAGCTCGCGGCCGGCAGCACGTTTGACCTCACCGACACCGGCACCAGCATCCAGGTCGGCACGGGCTGCAAGCTGCGCTTCAACACCAACTACACGGTGCACGTTGCCGGCGACGTCAGCGTCGGCGCCTCCGCCGAACTCAACGCGGTCGGCACGATCGAATTCGGCACCGCCGGCGGCGCGGCCGTCACGTTCAGCGCCGCCGCCAACTCGACGATCATCATGGCCGGTATCGGCGTCGGCTCGCTGCGCCTCGACAGTACCGGCGCCGACAACTCCACCGTCGTCTGCAACTGCAGCGGCTCGATCACGTTCACCGGCAACAACGCCTCGCTCGACGGCACGACCGACCTGTTCACCAGCCTCGCCTCGCAACGCTACTGGGAGATCCGCCTCGGCGGGTCGATCAACCCGTCCGGATTCACCTCGCTCACGCTCAACGCGTCGTGCCTCACGATCACCGCGACCACGCTCACCACGGGCATCGTGGGCAACGGCGCCGGCTTCTCGGGTGGCGGCGGCGCGACGATCGGCCGGATCAGCGTGGCGTCGGGCAGCGCATTCGTGATCGCCGACGGTGTGTTCCCGGCGACGCCGTTGCGCGTGCACGAGTGGCGCGCAATCGGCTCGGGCAACCTCTCGCTGGGCAACAACGCGATCGCCATGGCCGGCTCGCGCGCCAGCGCCGTCGGCACCGCGATCGACGTCGCCTCGACCGCCAGCTTCTCGACCAGCGGCCTGTGGACCACCGCCGACCTGCTCTCGGCGGGCCAGGCGCAGCTGCTCGACGGCAGCTTCACGCTGGGCGGCACGCTCACCGTCAGCACGTTCGACGTGCTGGTCGCGCTCGGCGCAACGGTCACGCTGGCCGGTCCGCTGACCGTCAACGCGGGCCACGCCTTCGGCGCCGACGAGGACGGCGCGGACTCCAACGGCCACGCGAGCATCACCTACATTGGCAACGTCACGCTCAACGGCGCGGCGGGCCTGCGGCTCGGCGAAGGCTGGCACTCGCTGTTCGGCAACCTCAACGCCTCCTCGGTCGCCAATGCGGTCGTCGCAGGTACGGCTGGCAACAACGTGCCGCCGCGCATCATGCTCACCGGCGTGAACCAGACGCTGGCGTTCCAGGCGGGCACCGGCTCGCACTTCTTCATCACCTCGGTCGGCGCCAACACGCGCGTCACGCAGACCGGCCGGATGCAGTTGGGCGGGCCGCTCGACACCACCGGCGCGGCCGGCGCCACGCCGTTCACCGCGTTCGACGGCACGGCCGGCACGATGGTCGTCGGCACGGGCGTCAGCGCGGTGCGCGCGAGCATCCGCGTCGGCGCTGGCGACGTCGAGCTGAACACGCTCACCGTGGCGCAGGTCACCGGCGCCAACGTCCACGCCTTCAGCCGCCTCGAGGCGGTCGGCACCGGCGTCGGCGTGCTGCGCGTCAACACCCTGACGCTCGACGGCGACACCAGCGACCAGGCGGCCGGCAACGATCGCAACGCGGCCGAGGCCGACTTCAGCGCGCTGATCGCCGAGTTCGGCGATGGCGCCAGCAGCTCGACCGGCCTGTTCGTCGGCGCCGGCAGCTCCTCGGTCGGCGGCTTCGGCGCGCGCCTCTACGTGCGCAACGGCAGCCAGATCACCACGCGCACCAACGGCACGCTGCGCATCGGTCATGCCGGCGGCACCGCCACCGAATCGCTGGCCGGCGGTCGCCTGTGGGCCAGCGCCTCGACGTTCACGTTCCAGACCGGCGCCACCTTCCACGTCAACACGTGGTCGAGTGCGCGCGTTACCGGCTCGACGCTGACCGGCACCGGCGCATGGACCTTCTCCACGGCGTCGACCTGCGCGCGCCTGCACCTGATCGGCACGACCATCACCTCGGCCGCGGCCAACCAGCTGACCATCAACGTCGCCGGCGCCGACACGGCGATCGACAACTGCGCGATCTCCAACACCACCGCGGCCGGCCTGTCGATCAGCGGCCAACTCACCAGCCTGTCGAGCACCGACTTCTCCAACGGCCAGTCGGGCGGCGCGCACATCACCATCACCGCCTCGCTGACCAACGGCAGCAACCTCGACTGCGACGACAACCACTTCGACGACAGCGTGGGCTACGCCGGCGCGGGCAACCTCGTGAACAACAACGGAGCCAACGCGCCGCTGACGTTCCGTGCGCTGACCAGCGACGACTTCGGCATCGGCGGGCTCACGATTACCGACGTGGATGCGGAGACCAACGGCGACAACGACGGCTCGGCCGCCAGCGAAGTCCGCTGGAGTCGCACCCTGGCCACGCTGCTCGACGTCGCGCCGTACGCCACGTTCAGCCCCGAGGCGCAGATCAGCGCCGGCAACGACGAGAACCGCACGATGGTGATGTTCACGGCGACCAGCACCACCGGCAGCAACACGATCACCTCGATTGCCGTGCAACTGGCGTTCAGCGGGCAGCTCACGCTGGCCGACATCGCGTCCGTCAAGCTGTTCAACGATGGCACCAACGACGGCTTCGCGTCGCCGGCCGAGGTGATCGCCGAGGAGACGCCGCCGCTCGCAGCCGACGTCACGTTCGGCGGTCTGGCCGGGCAGACCATCAACGCGGCCGCGGTGCGTCACTACGGCGTCGTCTGCGTCTTCGATCCGGCCGCTGTCGGCAAGTGGGGCAGCATCGACATCCGCGTCACCAGCATCGTCAGCAACGGCCTCGTCACCGGCCGGCCGATCTCGGTCTGGCTGCCGATCACCGGCCCGGCCGCCTCGATGGTGCTGCGCGAAGGGCCCGACGCGCTCGACACCAGCGCCGTATTCCCTGTGCAGCCGGTCATCGAGCTGCGCGACGCCACCGGCCTGCTCGTGATCGGCGACAACTCCACGCTCGTCGAGGCGATGATCTACCTCGGCCCGATCAACTCCACACTCGGCGGAGTGCGCTTCATCAAGGCGGTGCGCGGCGTGGCGACGTACACGAACCTCAAGTTCCTCTCCGGCGGCCTGTATCGCCTGCGCTTCGACAACGGCATCGGCGGCCTGACCGTGACGACCGAGTTGATGCACATCAGCGGCCCGGGCCTGCCCGGCGGCGGCGGCGGTGGTGGCGGCTTCGGTGGCGGTGGTGGCGGCGGCGGTTGCGTGACCGCGCCGGACGTCAACCCGGCTGCGTGGTGGTGGCTGCCGATGCTGCTGCTCGGCTGCGCGGTGTGGCGTCGCATGCGCGCGTGACCGACGCGCAGCACCTGACGACCAGACGACCTGACGACCTGACGAATCGGGGCCGCGGTGCGATACTCCGCGCAGCTGCAGCCGGCTCTGTGGTCCTCCGTCATGTCCGACGCACCTTGCACGCCGATCGCCGCGGCCCACCCGGCCGGCGACCTCACCAACGACCCCACGCTCGCGCGGCAGACCCGTCGCACCTTCGGCCATGACGTGGCCGTCGAGGCCAGCTACCTGCGCGACTCGGTCGGCGTGGTCGATCTCGGCTGGCGCGACCTGCTTGCCGTGAACGGCGCTGATGCGCTGTCGTTCCTGCACCGCATGCTGACGCAGGACTTCAACACGCTGGCGCCGGGCGCGAGTCGCCGCAGTGCGTTGCTCGTGCGCAAGGGGCAGCTGGTCGCCGAGTTCCTGGCAACGCGCCCCGCCGAGGCCACGCCGGATGAGGTCGTCTGGTTCAGCGTCTCGTCCGGCCGTGCCGCGGCCCTGGCCGGCGGGCTCGACCCGTTCGTGATCACCGAGGACGTGGTGTTCCGCCCGCTCGACGCGACGCACACCACGATCTGGCTGGTCGGCCCGCGGGCAGTCGAACTGCATGCGGCCGCGGGTTCGCCGTCGGCGGTGCGTCACGATCTCGGCGCGTTGCCGGGCATGCTGCTGCGCCTCACGCACGCCGCGGCGCGCGACCTGTGGCCCACGCTCGGCACGCTGGCCGGCGGCATGGGCGGCGGCTTCGCGGGCTTCGACGCGTTCGAGATGGTGCGCATCGAGCAGGGCCTCGGCCGGTACGGCGTCGACTGGGATGATCAGGTGTTGCCGAAGGAGGCTGGCCTCGACGATTGCATCTCGTACACCAAGGGCTGCTTCGTCGGTCAGGAGCCGACGGCGCGTCTGCACTTCCGCGGGCAGCCGGCCCGCCGCCTGATGCGCCTCACGATTGCTGGCACCACTCCGTTGCCGGTGCTGCCGCCCCCCGGCACGCCGCTCACCGACGCGGCCGGCAAGGAGGCCGGCGTGTTGACCAGTGTGGCCTGGTCATCGGCGCAGGGTATCGGCGTCGCGCTCGGCTACGTGAAGCGTGCCCACATTGACGCCGACCCGCCCGTTGCGTTGCGCGTTGGTGACGGAAACGGTGCCGAGGTGACGATCACGAACCGTCCGCCCGCGTGATGAGTGAGGGGAACCCTTCCGACGGACTGTGCGTGTGTGTGTGTGCAGCTTCAAGCCCACGGGCTGCCGCCCGTGGGTAGCCGCGATCCACAAACGACTACAAAGTCGGGGCACAACCCTCTGACCCGCCGCGCCCGCCGGCCCGCGTGGTGATGTCGCGCTTCCTCAGTGTTGCTCGAATCGGCGCCGGCGGAATACGGTGAGGTGTTCCCGCAGTGGCGCATCTACTATCCGTACGAGCCACGCCTCCGCCTCTGACCGCCATCGCGAGAACACAACAAATGGGCGAGACGCGGGCAGACTACGGAATCGTCACGGAACATCGCGTTCGACTGATCGCCATCATGCGTGTCGAGTTGCAACATGCGGGCTGCATGTTCCTCTGGTTCGTCATCATCATTGCTGTCGCCCTTTCGGCAGGCGGGCCGTGGCCAGGGCTGAAGGAACGGCTCATGATCGTGCCGGCCGCTGCGCTGTTGATGTGGGCATTTGCCGTCGCCATTTCCACGCTCGGGCAACTGCTCCGTCGCCCGCGGATAGTGGTGGACGTGGACTCGATCAGGGTGCCGTTCTACCTCACAAGCGGAGGGCTGCGCTTTTTTGACATGGCACCGGCCATGGTGTTCCGCTCGTCCGATTGCTTCATCGTTCAATGGCCCACCGATCGGAGCATGCTGATCGACATCGCCTCGGGCCGTAGCGTGGACCTCACGCAGTTCAGGAACGCGCCGGACCTGGTGGCCGCGCTGTGCAAGATCGTGCAGCCGGCCCGGCAGGTCGTATTGTGTAGACCCACCGACGCCACCGACTTGCCGAAGGACTGCTGATGCCTCGCACTTGCCGTCGCCATCTCGTGCTGCTCATGCCGCTGCTGGTCGCAATCGGCGGCTGCTGCAACCGCCCCGCGATCCCCACCGACGACGCCTTCCAGCAGATCAACACGCCGGAGGTCAGCTACGCGCTGCTCAAACAGTCGATCACGCTCGACCAGAAGAACCTCTTCTACTACCTGCTCGCGAAGGACGTCCGGAACGAGTACCCGTACTGGATGATCAGCCAGGGCTGGGGCCAGATCCAGGACCGGCTCGGCGTGGACGTGCGCAAGAGCAAGCTGCTGAAGGTCGAGTACCTGCCCGACTCGCCGTTCCCGCCGCGCCCGGCCGCGCGCATGGTGGTGGAGTATCCGCACCCCGAGGACGGCCGCGTCGTCGAAAGCTTCCTCGTGCTGCTCGAGATCGAGCGCAGCCCGTACGGCGAGGTCTTCCCGCAGTGGCGCGTGTACTACCCGTACGGCCCGTACCAGAACAACGTCACCTGGTTCCAGCGGCTGCAGGAACAGGAGCAACAGGACGCGACCACCACCGGCGGCGGCGGTGGCAGCGGCAGCACCAACGAACCGCCGCGATAGATTGTCGTCACGCGGCGCACGGCGAACGGACCCGGCACACTCATGGACATCGTCTTGTGGATTGCTGGCGGCATCGTCGCCCTGCTGATCACGATCGTGATCATCGGCAGCATCATCGGCCGCTTCCTGGAGCCGTCGCACGTGGCCAGCGGATCGCAGGATCTGCCCGGCATTCCGCCCGCGCGCGTCTACGAGGTGCTGACCGACATCGACGGTTTCACCGCGTGGCGGCCCGACCTGAAGTCGATTGAACGCCTGCCGGACCGCGACGGGCAGCCGGTGTGGAAGGAGCAGACGCGCAGCGGCCCGATGGTGTTCCAGCGCACCATCGCGCGGCCCGGCGAGTTCATTCACGCGAAGATCGTGGACAACCGCACGATCAGCGGCGGCTGGGACATCGCGCTCGACGGGTTGCCCGACGGTGGTGGCACGCGCGTGACCGTCACCGAGCGCGCCACGCTGCACAACATGTTCTTCGTCTTCATGTCGAAGATGATGAACCTGCACGGCACGCTGACGACCTACCTGCAGCACCTCGCCGCGCACCTCGGCGTCGCCCCGGCCGTGACGATCAACGACCCGCCGCCACCGCCACGCGCCGACTGACTGACTGACCGACTACGCCCGACGCTCAGCGCGCGCGCGCACGGATCGCGGCAAACCGTGGATCCTTGCGCAACCCGTCGAGGTCGGTGTCGCTGTCCATGTGCGCGCCGTTGTTGAAGCCCAGCTGCACCGCCTTGTCGAGTGCATCGATGCCCGCGTCGATCGCCGCCTTGCGGTCCGGCGCACCGGCGCCCGGGTTGGCTCCGGCTTCGCGCGCGGTCGCAATGCGGCCGCAGACGCAGGCGTGGTTGTACCACTGGCCCTGGGTGCCCCCGTCGGTGACCGCGCGGAAGCCCTGCATCGAGACGGTGTACGCCTCGGCCAGCTTGTTGAGGCCCAGCAACGCGGCCGACTCGCAGCTCCACGCCTCGCCGTCAGTCGGCTCGAGTTTGCGTGCCCGCTGCGCGTCGGCTGCGCCCAGTTGGAACTCGCCGGTCATGTTGCGCAGCTGGGCGCGCAGCAGCAGCGCCTGTTCGTTGTCGGGCGTCAACGTCATCACGCGATCCAGATCGCTGATTGCGTGCGCGTACTCGCCAAGACGCAGGTAGACCAATGCGCGGTTGTGCCACGCGTTGACGTTCTCGGGCACGCTGCGAAGCGCCACCGTGAGGTCGTCGAGCGCACCGCGCAGGTCGTCCTGGTGGTCCATGCGGATGGCCGACCGTCCCAGCCGGCCGTTCGGATTGTCCGGATCGTTGCGCAGGATCGCCTCGAAGTCCTTCAGCGCATCCTGCCAACGGCCCATCGCCTGTAGCGTGAGACCGCGATAGGTGTGCATCATCTCGTCGTCGGGGTCGATCTGGAGCCCGCGCGTGTAGTCGGCGATCGCCTGCTGGTAGCGGCCGGAGCGGTGGTACGAAACGCCGCGGTTGAGCAACGAGAGGGTGGAGGTGGGGTCGAGTTCGAGCGACCGTGTGTACGACTCGATCGCCTCGTCGTAGCGCTCCAGCGCGTTCAGGGTGATGCCGCGGTTGCCCCATGCGGTGGCATCTGCGTCGGCGCAGGCCACGGCCCGGTCATGGTCGCGCATCGCCTCGTCGAGTTGGCCGGCACGGGAGAACAACTCGCCGCGCAGGTTGAACGCGTTGAAGCGCGTGCCGTCGAGCTTGATTGCCTCGCTGTAGTCGCTGATCGCGCCGGCGGCATCATCGCTCATTGAACGCGCAATTCCGCGATTGACGTAGGCGTCGTAACGGATCGACGGATCCGGACTGCGGAGCGCCACGTCGGCATCCTCGATCGCGCCTCGCAGGTCGCCGTTCTTTCGCCGCGCTTCGGAACGCCACAGGCGATGGTCCGGGTTGGTTGGCTCGAGCCGGACGGCCTGGTCGAGTGCGTCGAGTACCTCCTGGTCGCAGATGCCCCGGCCCATCCGCGAGTTGGCCAGGATGTGCCAGGCCGTCGCGTACTGCGGATTCCGGCGGGTCGCCACCCTGGCCAGGTACTCTGCCGCCTCGAAGCGCCCCGCAGCGAAGTGGTGCGAGGCAGCCTGGATCTGATGGAATCCCATCGGCCGTGGACCCGCCTTGATGGTGTACTCGACGATTCCGGCAACGTCCGTCACATCCGGCTGCATCAGCGGAGTGGCCTTCATGAGCAATGCCCGCGCGCGTTCAATCTGGCCGAGGTTGATCAGCACGAGGCCGAGATTGTTCATCGCCAGCGCGTCGTCGGGGTGCCGCTCGAGCCAGGCTTCCAGGTCGACACGCGCCCCCTCATGATCGCCGATGTCGTCGCGCGCGAGCGCACGGTTGACCACGTACATCCCGCTGTCCGGCGCCAGTTCGAGCGCGCGTGCGTAATCCTCCAGGGCGCCCTCCGGGTCGCCGAGTGCCATCCGCAGTTGGGCACGCTCCGACCACGACCGGTCGTTGTTGGGCAGCAGCCGGACCAGCGTGTCGCACACCTGACGCGCCTCGTCGAAACGGCCGAGTTCCTCGAAGATGTCGGCCTTCTCGATCAGCGTGGCCGCGTCACCCTCGTCGCGTGTGAGCACGGCGTCGAGGTCGGCGAGCGCTTCGTCGACGCGCCCCATCTCGCGGTAGATGCGCGCGCGATACAGCAGCGCGCTGAACTCACCGCTCTGGAGCTTCATGGCCCGGTTGGCCGATTCCAGGGCCTCGTCGAGCCGGCCCATCTGCCGCAGCGTTTCGGCGCGAAACGCCCACACCGCGTTGGCCTCGGGCTGGATCGCCACTGCCGCATCCAGATCGCGCAGGGCATCATCGTAGTAACCGAGTCGTTCGAGTATCTGACCACGCTCGAACAGCGAGCGGACGTGGCGCGGGTCGAGGGCAAGTCCGCGATTGGCCGCATCGAGCGCGACCCCGTAGTCCTTGCTGTCCAATGCCCGGGCGGCCAGCCGGGCCCAGCCATCCGCGTCGGTCGGCTGGTTTGTGGGCGCGTCGGGCGAACTCCTGTGTATTCCGCCGAGCAGCGCCCAGGAAAGTTCCAGCGCGCTCTGCAGTTCGCCGTGCGACAGGTCGCGCAGACGACTGGCTAGCCAGCTACGGGTCTCCGATCGGCCCAGGCGGGCCAGTGCGAGCGCCATGCTGCCCGCCGCGTCGCGATGTGAGCGCCATGTGGCATCGGCCACGCCGTTCGGACGGTAGCGCGTGAGCATCTCGCCCGGCACGGTCTTCAACGACTGTTCGAGCCACTGCACAGCCGCCACGTCGGGCTTCGATGGATCCGGCGGATCGATGTCGCCATGCAATCCCAACGCGTTGATCAGGAACACGAACGCCGGCACGTCGTTGCGCTTTGTGGTCAGCCGCTCCAGCAGCGCGGCGGTGTACGCACGGCCGGAGCGCACGGCCGACGCCACGTGGTCGCCGAGCAGGCGGACCTGCGTGGCATACCCTTCCGGGTTGTCGGCGCGGTTGGGCAACTCACCGTTGTCGCGATCGATGCGCAGATACTCGAGCGCATCGTTGACCGCGATGCTGACGGGCCCCGGGCCGAACGCGTCGCGCACCGACGTCAGCAGGCCGTCCACGTTTTTCACGCTGGCCGGCGCGACCGCCGCAATGTGCGCGAGGGCCGCGACCGCGCTCGCCACCTCGTCCGTGCTGCGCGCGTCCGGCTTCTGCACGGCCGTCCGCAACCGTCCGGTCAATAGTTGTGGCGCGGTCTTGCCGTCATGTGCCGAAATCGCGTCGCCGGTCTGCCCGAGCGTCGCCATCAGGAAGCGGCGCTCCAACGCCACCTGCTCCGGCGCGGCCCCGGCAGCCGGTTGCGCAGTCAGCCGCTTGAGCAGTTCGCCAGTCAGGAAGCCGCCCTGGTTGCGCGCGATCAGTCGCGCGCGTTCCTCCAGCTCGCCCGGCACCAGGGCGCCACCTGCACCCGGACCGGCGGTGGCACGGCGCACACGGTCGAGCGCGTCGTCCAGCCGCTTGCGGTCGCGCTCGGCCACGGCCTCTCGCTCGGCGCTGACCATAGCCAGGCGTGCCTTGCGTTCGTCGTCGTCCACCGCGCCCCACGTTCCCGCCGACTCGGCCAGCACCACCGCAAGTGCCCAGTTGGCGGTCTCAAGTGCATGGCGCTGCGCGAGCTTCGAGCGCTCGGCCACTGCTTCGCGCCATTCGGCCGGCGGTACGATGTGCTGCTGCAACGCGCGGCCCATCTCCATCAACGGTGGCAGCGCCGATTGGAACCACACGTGCGGCGCGGCCGGGTTGAAGGGCGTGGTCGTTGCGGCCGACTCCCACGCGGCGTCGGCGTCCCGGTAGAGTTTCTCCGCCGCGTCGATCTTCGCCTGGCGGGCCTCGGCTTCCTTCTGGCCAGCCACCGCGAAGACAGCGAACAGGCCGATCACGGCGACGAGCAACACGGCTGCGCTGCCGACCACGAGGGCCTTGTTGCGCGCCACCCACTTGGAGAGCAACTGCCAGCTGCTGTAGTCGGCCGCCTGCACGGTGCGACCTTCGAGCCATGCATCCACATCGGCACGCAGGTCCATCACCTTGCGGTAGCGCTCGGCAGGCTTGCGAGCCATCGCCTTGAGCACCACCGCCTCCAGCTCGCGCGGCACATTGGGCAGTTCGGGGAGACGACCCGTGCCACGGAGCCGAGCCGATGCGCCGGCCGAGCGCGACGTGCGAGCAGTGCTGCGCGGCGCAGGCGAGTCACTGCGCGAACTGAACTCGGTGACCACGCGCTCCGTCGGCGGCACGAGGCTGCCCTTGCGTACCTGCGAGAGAATCTCGACCAGCGAACTGCCGACGAACGGCTTCGCGAAGGTCAGCAACTCGTAGAGGATCGCGCCGAGCGAGTAGATGTCGCTGCGCTCGTCGATCAACTCGATCTTGCCGGCGGCCTGCTCGGGCGGCATGTACGCGGGCGTGCCAGCCACCGAGCCTTCGCGCGTGCGGCCGACGTCGTCGTCCTCGCTTCGATCGGTGACGACCAGCTCGTCGCCATGCGTCTCGGCGCGGCCGATGATCTTCGCAAGACCCCAGTCCATCACCTGCACTTCGCCGAACTGGCCGACCATCACGTTGTCGGGCTTGAGGTCGCGGTGGATCACGCCGCGCGAGTGGGCGAACGCGAGGCCGTCGCAGATCTTGCGGAACACCTCGACGCGCTCCATCAGCGTGAACGCGCGATCGCCACGGCCGTCGTTGATCTGCTCGCGCGCCTCGGCCAGCCGCTGCTTGAGCGAGCGGCCGCGCACGAGCTTCATCGTGAAGTACAGGCGTTGCATCGCGTCGAGGCCGACCTCGTAGACCGGCACGATGTTCGGATGTTCGAGCTGGCCGGTGACCTGGCCTTCCTCGAGGAAGCGCGCGAGCGAGTTCTTCGACGGCTTCTCCTTGAGCATCACCTTCATCGCGATCTCGCGGCGCACGTCCTGGTCGAATGCGCGGAGGATCGCGCCCATGCCGCCGCGCGCGATCTCGTCATCGATGCGATAGCGACCCGCGGCCGCGCGACCGGAGTTGACGGCGCGGCGGCCGGGGAGCGAGCCGGTCTGGCGAGCGGGCGGCCCGCTGGTGGCAGTGGCGGTCTCGTGCGGCATGGTCGGGCCGTCGTCGTCGAGGTCAACGTCCTGGTCGACGCCGAGCATCACCGAGACAGGCGCGCGCGCGGTCGGCCCGTCGAAGCGCGGCATCACGCGCTCGCCGGGCAACGTGACGTCTTCGGTGTCGGATGGCGGTGGCGCGACACGCCGCGTCGGAGGGGGTGGCGGTGGCGGCGGTGCGGAACCACGGCGCGGCGCCACGCGAGCGTCGGCCGGCACGGTGGCGTCGAGGTCGTCGCCGGGCACGGGCGGCAGCGGTGGCACGTTGGGCCGCGTGTTGCGACGGGGCGGCGGAGGAGGCCCACCGGGGCGCGGAGTCTGGTCAGGCATACGAACCTCGTCAGTCGGATGGTGCGCGACGGCTGTTCGGCAGTGAGATCGCATGGATGCCGACAGGGTCGCTAACTGTCAGATACGCCGGGCGAGCCCCGCGATGCAAGCGGCATCCGACGCGAGTGTGGTGCAGTCCTTCAGCTTGCAGAGTGTGGTGCCGGCTTTGTGTGGTGCAGGCTTCCAGCCTGCAGACTGTGGTGCAGGCTTCCAGCCTGCAGACTGTGGTGCAGGCTTCCAGCCTGCATCGGCAGGAAGCCTGCACCACAAGCAAGACAGCTCACCCAACACACAAACCCACCCGGCCCGCACAGCGCGAACGCCGGGCGGGCCGGGTGGTGTGTGTCTGTCTCTTCGTCTTCTCGCTACCTCACTCGGCGGCGACGATGTCGATCACCTTGCCGGAGATCTTCACGCGCACCGCGCCACGGGCGGCGTACTGGTTGAGCTCGCTGTGCTCCTTCGCCAGCTCGAAGAACCGGTCGCTGAGCAGCTTCACGGTCTCGCTGACCTCGTCGGACTTCTCGATCGACGAATCCACCCACTGGTTGCCCTGGCGGTAGAACGTCTTCGTGCCGATCACGGCGACCATGTCGGCGCCCTTGACGCCCTTGGCGTGCGCGTCGTCGCCGCCCCAACCGGCCTGCGGGCGGTTGCTGCGCTGCATGTCACCGGCAAACTGCGCACCGTCCACGCCGAGACGACCGGCGCCACCGCTGTTGGTCATCGGTGCCATGCTGCGCTCGGCGCGCTCGCGCAGCGCGTCCGCGTCCTGCATCGGCACATCCTGCTCGAGCACGAGGAAGCTCGTGTACGGCGTGGGGATGCCGAAGCGCTTGCTCAGCTTCACGATCGAGTCCACCAGTTCCTGCGACTTGCCGTTGAGGCGGATCTCGTCGAGCAGCTGGCCGATGCGACGGCCGGCCCAGAGGTGCTGGACCCACGTCTTCGCCGTGTCGTTGGTGGCGGCCGAGAACGTGAGGTTGTCGGTGCGCGACCACTCCTCGCCCTTGAGCTTGCCGCTGAGCTTGATCGAGCACTTGCCCTGGCCCTCGTAGCGGCCGGTGATCACCAGCTGCTGGCCGTTGAACAGGTCGGGCACCATCGCCGGCTGCATGTCGAGGATGCGCGGGTGGTTGGCGGCACCGTCCGGCCCTTCGATCGCGCTGATCAGCTCGAGCTTCAGGTCGGTGATCACGGGGTTGCGGATGCGGTCGTAGAAGTTGATGATCCGCGTGTCGATCGCCTCGCCGGGGCGGATGAACTCGGTCAGGCCGCGGTTGCCACGGCTGACCCAGTCGAGCAGCACCGAGTTCACGTCGTCGCCGACGCCGAAGTTGAACACGCGCGCGGCGAACTTCTCGTTGGCCGTCTTCACGGCCGCGGTGATCGCCTTCTCGTCACGCTGGCCGACCGTGGGCTGGCCGTCGGTGAGGAAGATGACCATCCGCTCGCGCTTCGCGTCGGCATCCACAAAGCTGGCAAACGCCGTCTTGAAGGCACCATCGATGTTCGTCCCGCCCTCGCCGCGCAGGCGGCTGGCAAACGCCACGGCCTCGGTGCGGTTGGCGTCGGTGTTCTCGACCAGCTTCTCCTGGAACGGCTGGATCCAGTCAGAGAACGCCACGATGTTGAAGCGGTCGGCCGGGCCGAGGTGCGTCAGGCAGTACTCGAGCGCCTGCTTGACCTGTACCAGCTTGCGGTTCTCGAGCATCGAGCCGCTGACGTCGACGACGAACACGAGATCCTTGCCGCTGGCGTTGGCCTCGGCGTCGTCCACCCGGCCCGGCGACACGAGGTACACGAACGAGCCGGTCTGCTCGGCCATCGCCTTGTAGGTGATGAGCGACGTGCCGGCCTCGCCCGCGTCTTCGCTGTAGAACAGCTCGAAGTCGGTCGTCGGCTTCTGGTCGTTGACCTCGAACACCACCTGCGCGCGCAGGTCGTCAATGCGCTTGATCGTGATGTCGTGCGTCGGCGAGTAGATGTTGCGCAGCGGCATCGTGCCGGTGATGTTGACCTCGACGCGGCAGCGCTTGAGCGCGTATTTGCTGAACTTCTCGGTGTTCAGCGGGTAGAGGTAGCGGATCGTGGCGCCGTCCTTGGTCAGCAGCTCGCGGTACTCGAGCTGGATGCGCTTGGTCTCGTCTGCCTGGAACGGGAAGACGCTGGTCTTGTAGATGCCCTGGCCGACGTACTCGAGCAGCGCCGGGTCAGTCAGCTGGCGCACGTATTGCTCGTAGATCTCGCGCGCCTTCGCGGCCTCCATCATCTCGCCTTCCTGGCGCTTCTCGCCCATGTACATCGCGAAGTCGGCGATGTTGGCGTTGCGCGGCACCGGGAACATGTAGATCGCCTGCGCGAGGCCACCCGAGACGTTCTTGATGTGCTGGTCGACGCGCGTCGTCGCGTTCTGCGACTCGATGTCCACGGTGACGATGTGATCTTCGACGGTGAACGCGTCGCGGATCTGCGGCACGCGCCGCTCGACCGGCATCAGCATGCCGTCGGCGTATGCCTGCTGGGTGGCGGGCCAGGCGGTAACGGTAAGCGCGAGTGCGAGGGCACTCGTCATGAATCGGCGTGCGAATCGGCGCATCTGGGTTCTCCGGCGCGGCTGGGCGATTGCAAATGGAAGGTGTCCGTGAAGCTGTGACGTCGGGGAGGCGGTCGCGTTTCAGCGAAACCGATCTGTTGCCACGTGGGGCTTGTCTGTTCCACGCGTTGGTCGTCGTAACCATTTTTGTTTCATGTGCTTGTGTCACTTTGTGGAAGCAGCAGGTGTGGGTGCGGCCTTCGCGTGTGCATTGCATGCATTTTCCGGCAAGCCGCCACGCCACTGGTCAAGCTCATGGGATGGCGCGAGTTATGACGACGTTGGCGTCGCACCGGCCGGTGTGGCCGCCCTCTGCCCGCCGCCAGGGCGAACTTGCGTCCCCGGCGCACCGCTCGCGCCCGATTCAGCCGGCCGCCTTCGGGGCAAACTCTGGCTGGTCGGCGGTCCAGGCGATAGGATTTCGCTTGGTCCGGCGCGCCCCGGCGACCGACCGACCGACCACCGCCTCCCTACGTAGCTCCCCGCATCGCCCCCGCACTGAACTGACCGCCGGCCGCCCCGCACACACCACGCGCGGTCGCCCGGCTGTTCCCGCCCGTCAGGCCGCATGCCGAAGCCACCCGTTTTCTACTTCACGCCGGGCAACGACTTCCTCGCCGACATCATCGCCACGCGCTTCCGCAACAACGGGCACGAGGTGGTGATGGCCACTACCGTGGAGTTCGAGCAGCGGCTGCGCGCCGGATACTTCCGCGTCGCCGTGATCGACTCCGCCCACAAGGACGCCTTCGGCGCAGCCGCATTCATCAAGTTGCGCGCTCCGCAGACCCGCGTGCTGATGCTGCTCACGCCGGAGAAGGTCGTGCCCACCGAGTTCCGCTTCGGCGGCGATGCGGCGCTGATCGAGCCGTTCGAGGTCTCGGAGGTCGTCACCGCCGTCGAGGAATTGATGACGCAGGACGGCCGTGCCGTGTCGGCGTCGTTCCCGACGAGCGACGAGAACATCGAGCACGCGAAGACCATGCTCACCACGCTGCTCGAGGGGATCCCGTCGCTTGACGAAGCCGAGCGCTTCCAGCTGCACGTCGCCTTCGGCGAGGCCGTGGCCAATGCCGCGCTGCACGGCAACAAGTCGCGCCGCGACAAGCTGGTCAAGCTGCTCTGGTACAACGACCAGAACGGCATCACGCTGCGCGTCACCGACGAGGGCCCCGGCTTCGACTGGAAGTCGCAGCTGGCCAAGCGCAGCGACAACACCGCGATTGACCTTGCCCGCGAGCGCGGCGGCGAAGGCAAGCTCGGCGGCCTCGGCATGAACACGATGAAGAAGGTGTGCGACCTCGTGAAGTACAACGAGTCGGGCAACGAGGTGACCTTGATGAAGGTGCTCACACCGCCGCTGGTATGAGCGTGCCGCGCCGTGCGGTGAGCCGTGTGTGTGTCGAGCAAGAGCCGCGAGCGCGAGCGAGGGGGCCTGAGGGCCTTGCGTCCTCGAATCAACCGGTCGACCAACTGTGATGGACGTGGTGCGGATTCGCAAACGACAGGGCCTCATGGCCCAGCTCGCTTGCGCTCGCGGCTCGTGCCATTGCCCGCATTGGCTCACGCCCCGGGGCTACCGCAGGGACGGGCCTCCGGAGGGCGTTGCGCCGCCACCCGATCTGCATTCGACACCACACGCGCTCGCCTGGAACCGGCGATCCACAACAACGCGCCGACCCTGCACAGCAACGGCAGACACCAGCGCGTCGCTGGTCTTTCGACGGCTTTGTGTTGCCGCGCGGGCGACTGGTCGGGTAACTCTCAGTGGCGCTCCCGTATCCTCGCCTCTTTCCTGCTCCGGATGACCGATTCCGAACGGCTGGCCGGTCCTGCGCTCGCGCGGGTGGTCGCGATCACGCTGACGTTGCTCGGCCTGGCGATGGCGCTCGCCTGCGCCGGCCGGCCGACAACCACCGACAACAGTAACGCAGGGCCGCGCAACGACAACGTCAACGTTAACGTCAACGTCAGCGACAACGACAACGCAGGCAACGCGCCGGGCGAGAACACCACAGCGGGCGGCAACAACACCGGCGTCAACGGCAACGCCAATTCCGGCAACGGCAACAGCAATGCGGGCGGGCCTTCGATTGATCCGCCGGAGGTGATCTGGTCGGTGCAGTCGCTGGCCGACAGCGAGTTGCGCGAACCGAAGTGGTCGTTCCGCGAGGACAACGCCGACAGCACGCGGCCCACGCATGTGCTGCGCGTGCGCTTCGCGGCCGAGGGCCGGTCGATTCTCGACACCGTCTCCTCCAACGCGCAGGCGGCCGTGGTCGAGGGCATGGAGTACCTGCTCAGCAAGCGCATCGGCGACTCAATCGCCGCGATGATCAAGTGGCTGGAGTTCTGCGGCGCGCCGGCATTCGACCAGCCGGGTTCGATCGGCGCATTGCAGCTGACCATCGTGGAGGACCCGGCCGAGCTGGAGGCGGTGCGCACGCGCTGGCCCGACGCGGCGACGCTGACCTTCGCGCAGGCCAACGACGGCTGGTCGCTGGCGACCGAGTGCTGGCGCGCAATCGCCGCGCGCGCGCCGGGCATCCCGGAGGTGCTGATCCGCGGCATGGGCCCGCTCGCGCCGCACGAGACCACCAACCTCAACAGTCTCGGCGCCACGCACCTCTGGGCGACCTGCCTCGCGATCCGCCACAAGACGCTCGTCGCGCTCGATGACGTGCAGCGCGGCAAGCCCCTCACGGGTGAGTTTGCGCCGTGGCAGCTCGCGGATTTCTGCGGCTACCTCGTGTCGCTCTACAGTGCAGGCGCCGTGGCCACCGCGTTCTCGGCCGACGGCGCGGCGAACTTCGCGACGCAGTTGCCGCGCCTGTGGCAGCTGTGGGTCGACGATCGCACGCAACTCGTCGCCGCCGACATCGCGCTCGACCCGCGGCTCGACACCGCCTGGCAGCTGATCACCGGCCACGCCGCGGCGGCGCTCGACTCGATGCCCGCCACGCTCGGCTCGCTCGCGTTGCGCGGCCTGCAGCGCCCGGTGCTCGACGGCCCGTTCGGCCGGCTCGCGTTGCTCACGCAGAAGCTGGCGTTCTGTGGTGTGTGGCTGCGCGAGATCGTGCTCGGCCCGGAACTCAACATCGAGTTGTTGCGGCCGGAGTCGCCGCCCGGCCCGACGCTGTTGTTGCCGTTGCGCACCGTGCCGTTGCCGGCGGTGCTGGCCTGCGGCCTGCTCGAGGTGAAGGACGCGATGCTCGCCGCGAAGTTGCTCGACCGTGCCGGTCTGACCGATCAGGCGCGCCTGGTGCGCTGGCTGCGCGGCGTGCTCGACGACCCGTCCGACGTGGACCTTGCGGCGCGCCTGCTCAAGTGGGGCGACACTCCGCGCGGCGACGCCAGCCTGGTGCGCTTCGCGGTGGCGCTGGCGCAGCGCAAGTCGGGCAACACGCAGAACGCGGCGCACACCGCAGCTGGCCTGCCCGCGGGCAGTGTCGAGGCGCTCGCCTGGTCGCGGCTGAAGTAGTCGTCGTCAATCCCGGCGCTTGCGCGGCGGCGCGTCGGTCGCGTCATCCGGCCCGGCCGTTTCCAGCTGGCGGATGAACTCGTCGCTCATGCCGGCCGCGCGTCGCGGCTCGTGATGCACCACCTGGCCGCGCGCCCGCGCCGCGCGCAGCGGCCAGTCGATGTTCGCGTTCCACGCGTCCCACATGCTCTGCGACGGATCCTCGCGGAAGCGTTCGAGCCAGGTCCAGCCGAAGCGCACGTGATTGATCTCGTCGCCGTGTACGCGATCGAGCAACGCGGCCGTCTCCTCGTCGCCGGCCGCGCGCGCCGCCGCAGCGTATTCCAGCGTGTGGTCGAGGTTGGCGTTCTCGAACGTCAGCGACATCGCACTCACGAACGCGGCCGGCGTGGTCATGCGGCCGGTCTTGTTCCAGAAGTAGCCGCTTACGGGGTACTCGCCGAAGCGCAGCCCCATGCGGCCCAGCCGGCGGATGTAGAGCGTCGTGTGGAACTGCTCGTCCTGCAGCACGCGCAGCAAGCCACGCCGGAACGCCGGCGGCGCATCGGGGAACGCAAGCAGCGCGAGCGCGAACAACTCGGCCGCCTGCAACTCGTGATTGGCGAACGCGTGGATGATGCGGCCGCGTTGCCAGTCGTCGTTCATGCCGGGCAGCGCCGGCACCCGCGCGGCCTCGACCGGCACGATCTGCAGTTCCGGCGGCCGGCCGGGCGCCTCGGGAAGCGGCGTGCCGGGCTCGAGCGCGGGATGCTCGTCGGTCAGGTCACCCGGCGGCGGCGCGAGCTTCTCGTCGATGCTGTCGGTGGTGACGACGCGCCAGGCAAAGTCGCGGAGCTCGGTCATGCGCGGCGGTGAAGGAGAACGAGGCGGTTGTGCGAGAACTGTTCCGGCGAGCCCGCGGTGGACGGTTTCGGCGCTTCAAGACATCTGTATCCCGGAGCCGGCGGAAGTCCAGCGCTGGCGCAAGACTGGTGTGCTGTCCGGCAGTTCCTGGTCGACAATCGCCGCTTCGCTTGCCATCGCGGCATCACGCCGCACGTCCTGCATCCACGCTGACGGCAAGTTTTTCTGCGGGGCGCTTCAACGCCGGTGGTACCACACACGCGACACTGCTCGCTTCGCGCTTTCGCACCCCGCACCACCTACACCGCATGCTGCGCACGCTTCCCGTGTTGTTGCTGGTCCCGCTCGTACTTGCCTTGCCGGTCTCGCTCGCACGCGCCGACAGCGCGGTTCACAACGACAAACTTGTCAGCGCCGGCTGGGACGCGTTCGTGCACATTGCCGGCGGGCGCGATGGCGTCATCTACGCGGTAACGACGACCGGAGAAATCCGGTTGCACCGCCACAACGTCGCCTCGGCTGGCCCGAGCTGGCAGCCGGTGCTCGTGCTCGGCAACAAGGGCTGGCACAACCACCGCGCCGTCTTCGGCGGCGACGACGGCGTGCTCTATCTCGTCGATGCGGCGGGCGACCTCTACATCACGATCGACAAGCACACGACGTCGGCCGACGGCAAGACCGCCACGCCGAACTGGAGCGAGCCGGCGAAGATCAACCCGCCACGCTGGAACCCGCGCTTCGCGCGCGTGGTCGGCGGGCACAACGGCATCATCTACGCGTTCGACCCGGCGGGTCGCCTCTTCTGGTTCCGCGATCTGTCGCGCAACGGCACCGCCAACTGGGACCGCAACTGCGGCGCGCTGATCGGCGACCTCGGCCGCAC
This sequence comes from Planctomycetota bacterium, assembly GCA_050249295.1. GTDB lineage: Bacteria > Planctomycetota > UBA8742 > SKZP01 > SKZP01 > JBFWQT01. The sequence goes on along the minus strand of JBFWQT010000017.1, from coordinate 7,043 downwards.
GGCCGTGTACCCCGACATCACGGCGATCGGCGGCGGCACCAACGGCGTGCTGTGGGCCGTGATGAAGAACGGCAACCTGCAGAGCATCACCGACAGCGCGCGCAACGGCACCGGCACCGTCGAGGTCAAGCTCGTCACGCCCGGTCGCACCGGCATCAACGCCGTCGCCGCCGGCGGCAACCTGATCTACAAGCGCTCGACCGACGGCAAGCTGTGGTTCACCGAGATCAGCGGCGGCGGGTTTGTGCGCGCGGGCAACACGCTCACCGCGCCGGGCAAGCAATTCAGCGTCAGCGGCACCATTACCGACGGCCCTGACGGCGCGGGGCCGGGCACGCTGTCGCTGTCGGGCTCGGTCACGATCGAGACGCCGGCTGGCACGTGGGTGCTCGACGAGGCGTCGCTGCAGGTCGACATGTCGTCGCGGCCGTTCATCAGTGGTCGCGCAAAATGCAGCGTTCCCGAGATCGGCGTGCTGCGCGACCTGATCAAGCCCGTCGCGAAAGCCGAGGCGCAGATCTCGGTCGGCTACGGCGGCGCGTTCGAGATCAAGCTCGGCGACGGCAGCGACGAGCGGCAGTTCCCGACTGACCCGACGAAGCTGTACCTCTACGCCGCGTTCGCGGGCGAAGCGAAGGCGAAGATTGTCGCGCCGGGCGGCGCCGAGTTCGGCTTCGGTGGCGGCACGAAGCTGGTGATCGAGCCGACTCAGCCGATCCTGTACGCCGACCACCAGTTCGCGCAGAAGCTGCTCGAAGCGGTCGGCATCGTGGGCTGGCAGCAGCCGGTGATCGGGTTCTCGCTTGGCCCACCGATCCGCCACACGCTGGCCAACCGCCTGCTGAAGGCCACGCGCGACGGCGAGGAGATTGTGCGCGTGGACGGCAACCTGCTGGTCAAGGGCGCGTGCACGATCCCGCTCAAGGGCGCCACGCTCGACCTCGATGGCGCGCTCGTGGTCGATCTCGACGTGGACGGCGACGGCGCGCTCTGCCTGCGCGGCGGCCGGGAGCGAACCGACTGGGCCTTCGGCGGAGACCTGCACGGCGTGCTGACGATCAAGGTCAAGAACCGCGACGTGCCGCTCGAGCTGGGCAAGCTGTCGCTGCTCGCCAGCGGCGACGGCCGATTCCGCTTCCACGGCTACACCGGCAAGCCGGACTACTTCGCGGGCACGCCGCTCGCCGCGTGGAAGACCGGCACCGCGTCGACGAAGGTGCTGGCCGACATCAGCGCGAATGACCTGTGGGTGCAGATCAGCTACAACTCGATTTCGATCGCTGGCTGGACGCTCGGCTCGGCGACGGCGACGTTCTCGCCTGCCGATCTGGCGATCAACGCGACGCTCGACCTGGCGCCGGGCGAGCAGGGCGCGACGCTCGCGGTCACGGGCAAGCTCGTCTACGCCGAGGGCAACGCAACCCTGCAGGGCACCGGCGACATCACGTTCGGCGGCGTGAAGTTTGCCTCGACGACGGCGAAGCTCACGCTGGGCGAGATCTGGAGCGCGAGCGCCACCGCGTCTGTCAGCGTCGCGGCGAAGCTCTCGATGTTCGGCTCGAGCGTCGACCTCAGCGGCAACGCCAGCAGCAACGGCGACTGGAAGCTGGGCGGCCGGGCCGAGCTGACCGTCAAGTCGGGCGACATCGTGCTCGAACTGGCGGGGGCCACCATCACCGCTGGCACCAAGGGCGTCTCGTTCAAGGCCAGCACCAGCTACGCCTCCGCCGGGTTCGCGATCAGCGGCAGCTGGAAGTCGAGCAGCAAGTGGTCGTTCAAGGGCACGTGCGCCGCCAGCGGCAAACGCGGCATCTCGTTCAAGGGAGCGGCCGCGTCGGTGTCGGCCAGCGGCAAGGTGCATCTCTCGGTCGACGACGACGGCTTCAGCGCGAAGATGAAGGGCAGCGCGAACCTCACGGCAGCCGGCCTCAAGCTGTTCGAGATCGACCTCAACCACCGCGTCAGCGCCAGCGGCAAGATCACGTTCACGATCGGCGGCGTCGATATCGCTGACCTCAAGGTGATCCCGGCCGACTGATCTGCTCGCCGCGGCCTGATCACGGGCTATCGCGGTTGCGCCGTTCCCTCACGGTCGTGGCCCGGATCGGAAAGGCCCATCAACCCGGGTGAGCCGGGCAAGGCGGCGAGCGGAATGCGCACGACACGATGGTGGCGGTAGTCGGGCACGAACGCGAAGTGCTGGCTGACCTGGACGTCCCACGGATTGGCGAGGTCGGCGCCGGTGTAGTGGCCGAGCGGCGTGCCATCGCGGCGGAACACGCTCAGGCGCGACCCCGCGAACTCGGCGACGATCAGGCGATCGCCGATCGGCTCGTAGCAGATGCCGTACGGAATCTTCAGCTGGCCGGGCTCGTCGCCGAAGCTGCCGAAGGTGGTGACAAACGTGCCGTCGGCCTCGAACACCTGGATGCGATGGTTGCCCGCGTCGCAGGCGTACACGCGGCCGTCGGGGCCGGTGCAGATGCCGTTGATGCGGTCGAAGCCGCCGTCGCCGGTGCCGTAGTGGCCGAAGGTGCGAACGAAGTTGCCGTCGGTGTCAAACTGCTGGATGCGGTGCTGGTCGTGGCCGTACTCGGCGACGTACACACCGCCGTCGGGCCGCCACGCGAAGCGCACCGGATACATGAACTCGCCGGGCCCGCTGCCGGTGTGGCCCTGGCGCGAGAGCTCCTCGGTGCCGTCGGGCGACATCCAGATCAGCTCGCAGTAGTGCGTGTTGGCGACCACCAGCCGGCCGTCGGTGGGCCGCACGCTGATGCCCACCGGGTAGCCCTTGAGCGACAGGTCCGGATGGATATGCAACGGCACGCAGCGGCGGAGTGTACCGTTGCCGTCGAAGAACTGCAGTCGGCGCGTCTTGTCGGCGACGATGATCGTCAGGTTGGAGGCGCCCGCATCCGACCCGTCGCCATCCGACCCGACAACCACCACGCTGCGCGGGTAGACGAAGTTGCCCGGCGTGGCCTGCCAGCTACCCCAGGTGATGATCGCTGTGCCCGGATCGGCCGGCTCGGCGTTAGAATGGACATCGTCGGGCGGGGCCGGGCAGCCGGCGAGCGCCAGAGCCAGGGCGATCACGCCGCCCGGCAGGAGCAACCAACGTCGGGTACGCCGCAGGCTCAAGGCGATGAGGGCAGTGAGTGGTCCGGAGTGCCGCCGCGCACGAGGATGGCAGCGCACGCGAAACGCGTCAACACAGAGTGACCCATGAAGATCGCCCAGAACCAGTTGCAGATCGGTGCCGTGCTTGGCGACCTCGTGCTGGATGAGGCGCGCCCGGGCGGCCCGGCCGGCGCGAGCACAGACGCGACCCACGTGGCGAACTGGGTGGCAGTACGTCCCGGCGGCGAGCGCGTGTGGCTGCGCGTGCCGCTCAACGACACGGCGGCGCAGCGCATGGAACTGGAATGGCACACGCGCCGCCAACTCACCGCGGCGACCACGCCGCCACACTCCTGGGCAATCAGCGCGACGGTCACCGATCAGCCGCGCTTCCCCGGCTACCTCGTCGGCGAAATGGTCCCGGCCGAGTCGCTGCAGGAGCGCCTGCTGGCCGGCAAGCCGCTCGACCCGTCGTCGGCGTTCGAGGTGCTCGACGGTCTGCTCGCGCACCTCGACGCGTGCGCGCGTGTCGGCGTGCAGCCGCCGGACCTGACGCAGCCGTGCGTGTGGCTGGTGGATCGAAGCGTGAAGGTGGCTGGCACGGGCACCGGCGACTGGACGGTGATCGGCCCGCAGTTGCGCGACCTGGCGCTGGCGATGCACGGCGCGGAACCGCCGTCGGCCGCGCTGGCGTTCGCGGATGCCTTGCCGCAGGTCGGCCAGCCGTTGCATGCCGCGCATCTGCGCAGTTTGCTGGTGGCCCTGTGTGCTGGCAGTTGCAGTGCCAGCGAGCGCCGTCTGGTGGCCGATCCGACAACGACCAGCGTGACCTGCCCCGGGTGTGGCGTGCGCTACCTGCTGTCGGCCGGCGTGTGTCGGTCGTGCCAGATTGATCTTCGCACCGGCGTGTCGCTGGCCGAGCTGCGACTCGCCACCGGCAAGTATCGTCGCCGCAATGGCGGCAGCGGCTGGCTCGGATTCGTCACCGTGCAGCGCGCGCTGATCGGGATCGGCGTGGCCGGCACGATTGCGGCCGTGGGTGCGGCGTTCGGGTGGAGCTTTGCCGTGTTGTCGGTCGCGTTGGGCCTGGCGTTGGCCGGCCTGCTGCTGGGCACCGCGATCCTGGGTTCGTAGCGATGCCGGCAAGAGCGCGAGCGCAAGCGAGCGGGCCAGGAGGCCGCTCGATCACGAATCCGCCTCGCGATGAGGGTGGATTCCGATGCGACGCGAACTGAGCAATGTATCTCCGGAGCCCCGGAGGGGCGGCCCTGCAGTAGCCCGGGGCGTGAGCCCCCGGGTTGGCGAGGCGAGCCCTTCCTCATTTCCCGCTCTGCTGCCGAAGCCCCGGAGGGGGAAGCACGAGGCAGGAGAACGGCTCGCCCCGCCAACCCGGGGCTCACGCCCCGGGCTACTGCAGACCCGCCCCTCCGGGGCTCCGGACGCATTGCGCGCGTCAGACTACGGGTCGTCAGTTGCGCGACGGGCTACGGGCGCAACACGTTGGTCGATGACTGGTCCGTGCCGTCACCATCATTTGTTTCCAGCACGCTGCCGGTGATCTCGATCAGCTGCGTACCGGAATTGTCATCGAGGTCGAGCGTGCCGGCAGCGCCGGTGGGTCCGCCACCGTTCGCCGTGATGACAGCGGAGGACTCGATCACGCAGCCTCCGGCGTAGATGACGGTCAGCGTGCCGCCTGCGCCGCCGGTAGCGCCGTCGCCGCCGTTGAGCGTGAGGGTGCCGAGGAACTGCCAGGCATCGGCCGAGTCGAACGTGATGCTGCCGGACGGGCCGCCGGTAGCGCCGGTGGCGTCGGCACCGTTGACCGACATCGTGCCGCCGATGCTGCCGCCGCCCTCGATCGAGATGCTGATCGTCCCGCCCGTGCCAGCGGAGACACCCGCGGCGGAGATCGTGGCGTCGCTGTCGAGGCGCGACAGGCCGGTGTCGGTGATGTCGAACGTTCCCGCGTCGCCGCCCTGGTTGGTCACGGTGCCGGCACCCGCGTCGAGGTCGAAGCTGCAGCCAGACCCGAGCTGCAGGTTGGTGGCGGAGGTGATGAAGGTCACGGTGCCGCCGTCGCCGCCGGTCGAGCCGGTCGAGCCGCTGACGTCGACGTCCACATCGGTGAACAGGACGGAGTGGACCGTGCCACTGTTGAAGACGAACAGGACGTTGCCACCGCCGCCGCCGTCGCCGCCGCCGGTGGCGCTGCCACCCGTGAGGTTGATGGTGGCCTTGTCGACAACGAGGCCCGCGTTGTTGAACGTCCAGTTGCTGGCGCCGCCAGTGCCGCCGTTGCCGGTGCCGCTGGCCGCACCGCCGGTCGCCGAGAGCGTGGCGCTGATGCCGGACGCGGCGCTGCCAGCCACGTTGACGTTGCCACCATCGCCGCCGTTGCCAGAACCTGTGCAGGCGCCGCCATTGGCCACGATGCTGAACGTGCAGTCGTAGAAGCCGCTGCTGCCCTGGAACGTCGAGCTGCCGCCGTCGCCGCCACCGGTGGCGCCGCTGCCGCCGTTCGCGCTGCCGGTAAACGTGACGCTGGCAGCGGTGTACTGGCCGTTGAACTGCGCCACACCGCCTGCTCCGCCGGTGCCGTTGGTGCTCGCGCCGCCGTTGGCGTTGGCCACGACCGTGGCGTCGGAATCGCCCTGGCCCTCGGCGTAGGCGCTGCCGCCGGCGCCGCCGGTGCCGTCCACGCTGGTGCCACCGTTGGCGTTGAGCGTGGCGGTGTACGAGGTGCCGCCGATGTACGGCGTGATGTACGCGCTGCCGCCGGTGCCGCCTGTGCCCGAGTCGTTGGCGTTGCCGCCGTTGACGGTGCCACTGAACGTGACCTCCTGCATCGCGGCGTTGCTGCTCTGCACGTAGGTGTCGCCACCGTTGCCGCCGTTGCCGGTCGAGTTGCCGTCGCCGCCACTGGCCGAGAGTGTGGCGGTGATGTCGGTCATCGATCCCTGCGCAGACGTGACGCGGGCGCTGCCGCCGTCGCCGCCGGAGCCGTCGTCGCCACCGTCGCCGCCATCCACCGATGCCGTGAGGGTGACGCGGGTAGCGGCGCCGCGCGCCGAGACATAGGCCTGGCCGCCAGCACCGCCGTCGCCGGTGGTTGCGCCCGCGCCGCCGTTGGCGGTGCAACTGATCGTGCAGCCGGCGACGTCACCGATCGATGTGCTGATCGACGCGCGGACCGTGCCGCCATCGCCGCCATTCGCGCCGATTTGCGCATCGCCGCCGTTGGCCGAGGCGTCGATCGTGCAGTCGACAATCGAGCTGGCGTAGTTCTCGATGGACGCGTTGCCGCCGTCGCCGCCATCGCCACCGTTCGCGCCGCCGTCGCCGCCATCGACCTCGGCAGTGAGATTGGCGCTGTCGATCACGCAGTACGGGTCGTTGGAGACGTTGACCGCCACCGCACCGCCGTCGCCGCCCGCGCCCGTGTTGCCGCCGTCGCCACCATTGGCGGTTCCGTCCACCGAGCAGTCGGAGACCGCGCCGTTGCCGTCGATCAGGATCTGGATCGTGCCGCCTGTGTTGCCCGCGCCGTCGGTGGAATCGCCACCGTTGGCGACGCCGACCACGTCGCAGTTGCGGAGTGCCACGTAGTAGGAGGCGTAGATCTGGATCAGTCCGCCACTGCCCGCCCTGCCGGACGACGTGTCGCCGCCACTCGCGTCACCCTTGAGCGTGACCTGCACCGACCCGGACGTGATGTAGACGTAGACCGCGCCGCCAAAGTTCAGCGGCGACCCGCCGTTGTCGTCCGCGCCGTCGCCGCCATTGGTCTCGCCGACGACCGCGCCGTTGATCGAGCCGTAGCCGCCCACGTTCATGTAAACCGCGCCGCCGGTCCCACCGTCGTCGGTGGTGCTGGCGCCGCCAGTCGCGTTGCCCTCGACCGTGCCGGTGATCGACGC
>JBFWQT010000016.1:0-33258 GCA_050249295.1 Planctomycetota bacterium | reverse complement strand
TCCGTGTTCTCCGTGTCCTCCGTGGTCAATCTCTCTTCCTCGGGCAAGGGCAAGGGCAAGGGCAAGGGCAAGGGCAAGGGCAAGGGGCGGGAGGGGGGAGGGGGCCACGCAAAATCGCCCTCGCGCGCGTGGCCCGCAGATTTCCGATCAACTTCCACCCGACATCGGCCGATAAGCGGGTGAAGCACTCACCGTGCTGCCCGACAAACCCGCGCTCATCGGTCCGCCACGCCGGAAACCCGTTGAACGACCGATATTGCGCGTATACCCTCAACCCTTGACCGGCCGACGTTGCGTGCCTGCGCAACGGCCCCGGTCAACTCGCTCGCCACTGCACGTGCAGACCACTCCACCGCCGAACATGGCCAAAACCGGTACCCGATCGCGAGACGTCGAACGCTGCTCATTCTGCGGCAAGAGCCGCCGGATGGTGGAAAACCTGATCGGCGGTCCGCCCGGCATCTTCATCTGCAACGAGTGCGTCGACCTCTGCAACTCGATCATCCAGGAAGAACGCCGCAAGTTCTCCGGCCCCGGCGGCGTCGAGCTCTCGCTGGATGCCCTGCCCACGCCCGCCGCCATCAAGGGCGAGCTCGACAACTACGTGATCGGCCAGGAGCGCGCCAAGCGCGTGCTCAGCGTGGCCGTGCACAACCACTACAAGCGCATCCTCTACCACGACGTGCTCAAGAGCGGCGACGACGAGGTCGAGCTCGAGAAGAGCAACATCCTGCTGATCGGCCCGACCGGCTCCGGCAAGACGCTGCTCGCCCGCACGCTGGCCCGCATCATGAAGGTGCCGTTCGCGATCGGCGACGCCACCACGCTCACCGAGGCCGGCTACGTCGGCGAAGACGTCGAGAACCTGCTGCTCAAGCTGATCAACGCGGCCGGCGGCGACGTGCACGCGGCCGAGCGCGGCATCATCTTCATCGACGAGATCGACAAGGTCGGCAAGACCACGCAGAACGTCTCGATCACGCGCGACGTGTCGGGCGAAGGCGTGCAGCAGGCCCTGCTGAAAATGCTTGAAGGCACCGTGGCCAACGTGCCGCCGCAGGGCGGGCGCAAGCACCCGGAGCAGAGTTACATCCAGATCGATACGTCGAACATTCTCTTCATCTGTGGCGGCGCGTTCGTCGGCCTCGAGAACGCCATCAGCCAGCGCGTCGGCAAGGCGCGCATCGGCTTCGGCGACAGCGAGAACGACAGCGGCGGCAAGAAGAAGGTCGTGCGCCGCGCGTTCGACACCGAACAGGAAGAGCTCGGCTACCTGCTCGGCCTGTGCGAGCCCGACGACCTGCTGAAGTTCGGCATGATCCCCGAGTTTGTCGGCCGTCTGCCGATCTTCGCGACGCTCGAGCCGCTGACGATTGCGGCGCTGGTGCGGATCCTCGTCGAGCCGAAGAACAGCATCGTGCGCCAGTACAAGAAGTTCTTCGAGTTCGAGGGTGCGACGCTCGACTTCACTCAGCCCGCGCTCGACCTGATCGCGCAGAAGGCGATCGAACGCAAGACCGGCGCCCGCGCGCTGCGCTCGATCATGGAAGGCTTCATGACCGACGCGCTGTTCGACCTGCCCGGCAAGCCCGGCGTGAAGGGCCACACCTGGAGTGTGACGCCCGACGTGGTCGAGAGCCGCGCGTCGATCTTCGAGAACGCGACGGATGATGGCGACGGCGAGTCGTCATCCTCGAGCCAGGCGGAAGACGCGGCCTGATTGCGCGTGCCGTGGGAGCAGGCCTGCAGCACAGTCATCGATGCAGGATGCGGACTGAAGCTTCAAGCCCACGGGCTGCTGCCCGTGGGTAACCGTGAAGCATCAACGACGCATCGACCACGCGAGCGAGCACACACCTACAAAGGCAACCGCCGCAACGCGCGACACCACCAAAAGGCGCGATCGGAAGGATGGCGGAACTGCACGGTTACCCACGGGCAGCAGCCCGTGGGCTTGAATGGAATGGAACACCAACAACCTGCGCGACACACCCGGATGCCCCACCCCACGCTCACCCCTTGCGCACCGCGATCGTCAGCGGTGTCCAGGCGAGCCGGGGACGTCAGTCCGCGGAGGGTGATAGCGAGCGCCTTGCAGGGGAATCTGCGGGTGTGAATTGCCCCTCCGGGGACTCACGTCCCCGGCTCGCCTGGAACCGCGACACAGGAACAGGGGGCAGCAACCCGGGAAGGGCCGCGGGGGGGCGTCGCAGTCGCATCAGTACCGGGGTGGCACCTGGCAACAACTGTGGTATACCGCACCTCCCCCCGCGAGCCGCGGAGCCAGCGCATGAGCGACCTCTTCCAGGCCAATCCGGTCTTCTACGCCCATCCGGATGGCGGCGCCGCCGCACCCGGCGGTCCGACCAGCGATGTCGATCCTCGCGCGGCGTTGTCGCCCGAGCGTGCGCGCGAACTGCGCAAACACGCCGTCGGCACACTGTTCGAATCACTCGACAACGAACTGACGCAGATCGTCTCCGACCTGTTCGACGGCAATGACCGCCTGTTCGCGCTGTTCCCCTCGGGGCCGCGCAACGCGCAGGCCGCGCTGGCGCTGTCGGATACCGACTTCACGATCATCGTGCGCACACCCAATGGCACGCCGGTCGCCCACGTGGTGCCGCTCGCAAGCATCCAGTCGATCCGCCTGCGGCCCGGCTCGGAGCAGCGCCCCGGCGCGCTCGCCGTGGTCACCGTGGGCGAGGGCGTGGTGCCGCCGTTCCCGCTCGAGACCAACATGGGCTGGTTCCGCGCCGTGGCCATCCGGCGTGCGATCCGCCAGCTGCAGGCCGACCGCGCCAATGGCCTGGTCACGCGTCGCGCCGGCGAACTGTTCTCGGCGCTGCGCGCGGAAATGAGCGAGGTGCCGCCGGGTGGCGCGCCGGCCGCTGCGGCGATGGCGCCGGCCGCGGTCGCGCAGCCCGCCCCGCAAGCGCAAGCGCAACCGCAGGCGCAACCGCAACCCCAGCCCGTTGTCCAGCCCGCCCCGCAGGTTGTTGCCACGCCGCAGGCAGTGGGTACCGGCCAGCCCGGCTTCCCCGCCTCGACCGGCGCGCCGGCCGTGATTCCCAACCACATGCTCGGCCGTCCGGTCGACATCGACAACCCGCAGATCCTCGACGCCTCGCCGGTCGGCTCGCAGTCGGCCGTGGCGGCCCAGGCGGCGATCGGTGGCGCCAGCTCGGCGGGCGGTGGCGCGGCCGAGGAGGACTGGTTCCTGTATCGCGACGACGCCGAGCACGGCCCGTATCCGTTCTCCACCGTCTCGGCCTGGTACGAGTCGGGCGAGATCGACGAGCGCGATCATGTGCGCGCCGCGTCGATGGGTGAGTGGATCACGCCGGACGAGGCCTTCAACAGTGGCGGGGGTGCCGCCGAGGCACCGCGCAAGCAGCGCCGGCCGGCCGCGTCGAGCGGTAGCGGCGGTGGCGGCGGTCAGCGTCGGCCTGGCGGCGGCGGTGGCGGTCCGCGCGGTGGTGGTGGCGGTGGGGGTCGCGGTGGCGACGACCAGCGCCGGCGCCGGCCTCGTTGATCGCACATGGCGCGTCGCATCATCGTCACCGGCAGCGCCGGGTTCATCGGCTTCCACGTGGCGCAGGCGCTGCTCGCGCGCGGCGATCGCGTGCTCGGCGTGGATTCGATCAACGACTATTACCCGGTGAGCATCAAGCACGCGCGCCACGCGATGCTGACCGCGCAGCACGCCGACACGTTCGAGCCGCTGGTGTACGAACTGGCGGACACGGCCGGCACGATGGCGGCCGTCGAGCGCTTCCGGCCCGACGTGGTCTGCCACCTCGCGGCGCAGGCCGGCGTGCGCTACTCGCTCACGCATCCGCATGCGTACGTGCAGGCCAACCTGGTCGCGTTCGTCAACCTGCTCGAGGCCTGCCGCCACCACGGCGTGCAGCGGCTCGTGTATGCGTCGTCATCGAGCGTGTATGGCGGCAACACGCAGCTGCCGTTCTCGGTGGCCGATCGTGTGGACAGTCCGATCTCGCTGTACGCCGCGACGAAGAAGAGCAACGAGTTGCTCGCGCACTGCTACAGCCACCTGTTCGGCCTGCAGACGGTCGGCCTGCGCTTCTTCACCGTGTACGGCCCGTGGGGCCGGCCCGACATGATGATGTGGATCTTCACCGAGAAGATTCTCGCGGGCGAGCCGATCCCGGTCTTCAACCACGGCAAGATGCGCCGCGACTTCACGTACATCGACGACATCGTGCAGGGTGTGCTCGCGTCGATCGACCGGCCCGGGCTGGCGCCGTACGAGGTGTTCAACCTCGGCAACCATCGCTGCGAGGAGCTGATGGATGTCGTCGGCCTGCTGGCGACGGCGCTCGGGCGCGAGCCGGAGGTGCGGATGATGGAGATGCAGCCGGGTGACGTGCCGGCCACGTGGGCCGACATCGAGCGCGAGCGCGAGGTGCTCGGGTTCAGTCCGGAGACGCCGGTGAGCGATGGCGTGCCGCGCTTCGTCGAGTGGTATCGCGCGCATCCCGACCTCGCGGCCGACGCGCGCGAGTGGCGCCGCAGCCAGGGCTGATGCACTGCGACTTGTATCCGGCGAACCGCTCGCCCCGCATCCGTCCCGGCTCTTGCTCCACGCGGTCGCAGCGCGCGCGCGTGCGATCACAACTTTCCCGCGCGCCGCTGTCGCCACACCGCGGCCGGCACGAACGGGCTCAAGCTGCTCGCCGGTGCGTCCGATACGCCGGATGCGACCGCACCGCGGTGCCACTGCCCGCACCACCCGCCCCATCCGCACCCGACCGGCCCATGAAGCTGCTGCAGATCGTTCTCGGGATCTTCGTGTTTGTTGCGGTCGGCGTGTATGCCGTGCTGCAGCAGGTCCGCGTGGTGCAGCTCGGCTACGACCTGCACGCCGCCACCACCGAGTGCGAGAAGCTCGACGAAGCGAACCGCGAACTGCAGGCCCGCATCTCGCGCCTTCGCAACCCGGTCCGCCTGCGCGACGTGGCCTTCGCCCTGAAGCTCGGCGTAGTGCCGCCGGACGACCCGGAATGGCACTCCGCGCCGCGCAGCCTGCAGCCACTCGGCCGGCCGCAGGCGGAGAGCGAGCCGATCGCCGACACGCGCCTGACCGCACCGTCACGTGGCCGCTGACCTGGATCGAAACGCAAGCGGGGGTTGCCGATGCAGTGCAGTCGGCAACCCCCGTCGCATTCAGTCGTTGTCTGCGTGACGACCAGCTAGCGGACGACCTGGCTCAGCGGCTCCTGCCCGAACTGCGGCGCGTCCACGCCGTCGGGCCAGTTGTACTGATCGGTCATCTCGCGGTAGGCGTACCAGCGCGCCTGCCCGCTTGCCGTCACGCCGTTGAAGCCGTCGGCGCTGATCGACACTCCGTCGCGATCGGTCGTGCATCCCACGATCGGACCGCGCCGGTCGGCCATGTTTTTCTTCGGGCTGGCCGGCCCCGCAAACGAGCACATCAGTCCGGAACTCTGCAGGCCGGGGACACCGGTGCCGGCTTGCACCGCGTCCTCGAGCGCCCGCTTCACCTCGCCCATCGGCATCGCATCGGAGTCGGCCGGCGAGAGCAGCAGCCCGGCTGCGTCGCCCGATCCGATGTACTGGTCGGGGTCGTCATCCCCGGTGATCTCCAGGTTGCCGGGGCCGGGGCCGTCCCCGACGCAGAGCGCCAGCCAGAACTGGTGCCCGGTGGACTTCGGCGTGCGCTTCGCGTGCGCCTGCGCCTGGCCACTCATGTAGGTCTCGACGAGCCGCTTGAGGCTGGTCGCTTCGGTGGTGGCGCGAGTCCGGTCGATGCTCCCGATGATGTTAGGGATCAGGATCGCCGCGAGCACGCCGATGATCGCGATGACCACCAGCAGCTCGATGAGCGTGAATCCACGCTGGTTCATGTGATGGAACTTTCAGGGTCGGGTCGTTCATTGGATGTAGAAAGAAGCCAGTTGGCGTTACGGGCCGCTCGGGAAGCCCCGACCCACGGCAACTGCCGTTGCGGCCCAGTGGGCACGGCCGATCCGCCAGCGGAGCTGACGGCTGACCGTGTCCGGTCGCGAATCCGGTATGGAAGAAATTGGATTCGCGATCGAAGTGTAGGCCACCGATTGCGGCCGGGCAAATTGTGCGTCGATTGCGCGGTGCGCGAAGCGCTTGCGAATGGCGGGCCAATTCCGCCACTGGCCTTGCGATTGCCCTTGCCCCTCTCACCCTTGCCCTTGCCCTTGCCCTTGCCCGAGGAAGAGAGATTGACCACGGAGGACACGGAGAACACGGAGGAAGACACGAGAGAATGTGTCGAGACCATCGATGACGTCTCCCGTCTTTCGGCAAGGGCATCCTTTGCGTGTTGGTGCTCCATTCAAGCCCACGGGCTGCTGCCCGTGGGTAACCGTGCAGTTCTGCAAACCTTCCGATCGTGCCTTGTGGTGGTGTCGCGTGTGCCTGGTTGCGGTGTTTGTTGTGTGCTCGCTCGCGTGGTTGATGCGTCGGTGATGCTTCTCGGTTACCCACGGGCAGCAGCCCGTGGGCTTGAAGCTGCAGTCACTGCATCCCGCGCCATCACTCACGCCTGCATCTGAGTGCCTTGCCCTGCTCTCGACCAGACGATCGCCGCTCGACCAGGATGAATGCGCGCCGGGCACTGTCACCCTGCGACGCAATGCGTGCCGACCTTGTCACGCCAACGGTCGCGTGGCGTAATCTGCGCACTCCACGCCCCCGCACCGCGCCGACAAGCCAATGACCGATCCTGCCGCCGCAACCTCTGCCGACGCGATCAGCGAGTTCCGCAGCTTTCTCGCCGCCGGGCTGCCCGCGTCGCCGCACAACCTGCCGCAGATGCCGGCCGACGACCCGATGGCCAACCACGCACCGGCCCGGCCGCTGACGCTCACGCCGGCCGAGCAGCGGCTCGCGGTGACCAACGCCCTGCGCTACTTCCCGGCCACGATGCACCCCGAACTCGCGCCGGAGTTCGCGCACGAACTGCGCACCGACGGCCGCATCTACATGCGCCGCTTCCGGCCGACCGCCTACGCCATGCACGCGCGACCGATCAGCCACTACCCGGCCAGGTGCAAGCAGGCCGCGGCGATCATGCTGATGATCCAGAACAACCTCGACCCGGCCGTCGCGCAGCACCCGCACGAGCTGATCACCTACGGCGGCAACGGCAGCGTCTTCCAGAACTGGGCGCAGTACCAGCTGACCATGCACTACCTCTCGGAGATGACCGACGAGCAGACGCTGGTGATGTACTCCGGCCATCCGCTCGGCCTGTTCCCGAGCCACAAGGACGCGCCGCGCGTGGTGATCACCAACGGCCAGGTGATTCCGCACTACTCCAGCGGCGACGACTGGAACCGCATGGCCGCGCTCGGCGTGACGATGTACGGGCAGATGACGGCCGGGTCGTGGATGTACATCGGGCCGCAGGGCATCGTGCACGGCACCACGATCACGCTGCTCAACGCGGGCCGCCGCTACCTCGGCCTGACCGGCGCGGATGGCCTGGCCGGCAAGACCTACGTGACCAGCGGGCTGGGCGGTATGAGCGGCGCGCAGGCCAAGGCCGGCGTGATCGCCGGCTGCGTGTGCGTCGTCGCCGAGGTCAACGAGCGCGTGATTGCCAAGCGGCACAACCAGGGCTGGGTGCAGCTGGTGTCGGCCGACATCGACGAGGTCGCACGGCTGATCGACGACCACGTGCGCAGCCGCACCGCCTGCAGCATCGCCTACCACGGCAACGTCGTGGACCTCTGGGAGGGCCTGGCCGCGCGCCACGTGCCGGTGCACCTCGGCAGCGACCAGACCAGCCTGCACATCCCCTACACCGGCGGCTACTACCCGGCCGGCATGACCGTCGACGCCGCCAACCTGATGATGGTCGCCGACCCGGCCGGCTTCAAAGAGAAGGTGCAGGAGTCGTTGCGCCGGCACGCCGAGGCGGTGGCGCTGCACACCGCGAAGGGCATGTACTTCTGGGACTACGGCAACGCGTTCCTGCTGGAATGTGGCCACGCGAAGGCGCGCGAGATTCGCAACCCGGACGGCCACGCGGTGCCGTCGTACGTCGAAGACATCATGGGGCCGATGTGCTTCGACCTCGGCTTCGGCCCGTTCCGCTGGGTCTGCTGCAGCGGCGACGCGAACGACCTGGCGACGACCGACGCGATCGCGGCCGACGTGATCCGCGAGCTGCTGCAGGGCGCGCCCGAGCAGAGCCGCCAGCAGTACATCGACAACCTGCGCTGGATCGAGCAGGCCGGCGAGAACCGCCTCGTCGTCGGCAGCCAGGCGCGCATCCTCTACTCCGACGAGATCGGCCGCGTGAAGATTGCCGAGGCGTTCAACCGTGCGATCGCGAGCGGCAAGGTCTCTGCCCCGATCGTGCTCGGCCGCGACCATCACGACGTCAGCGGGACGGACAGCCCGTGGCGCGAGACCGCCAACATCAAGGACGGCTCGATGCACACCGCCGACATGGCGGTGCAGAACGTGATCGGCGATTCGTTCCGCGGTGCCACCTGGGTCTCGCTGCACAACGGCGGCGGCGTTGGCTGGGGCGAAGTCATCAACGGCGGCTTCGGCATGCTGCTGGATGGCTCCGCCGACGCCGAGCGCCGCTTGCAGATGATGCTCGCCTGGGACGTGACCAACGGCATTGCCCGCCGCGCCTGGGCCCGCAACGATGGCGCCGTGTTCGCGATCCAGGAAAGCATGAAGCGCGAGCCGCGATTGAAGGTCACGCTGCCGCACGTGGCGGACGAGGCGCTGGTGGCGAAGGCACTGGAGGGGTGACGAGCGGCAATCCGTGACTCCAGCAGAGTCCTGCCAGCCCGGATTCCTTGACCCATCGCATGCGTGGGGTTCCGAACGTACCGGCATGAAAGAGCGGCGCGGCATCCATGCGACCCGACGTCTCATCGGCGGTACATCGCCGGCAGCAGCAGAACGATGACGGTGTAGATCTCCAGTCGGCCGAGCAGCATGAGGGCGCAGCAGAGGAGCTTGCCAGCGTCGGGTATCCACGCGAAGTTCTGCGCCGGGCCGACCGAACCGACACCGGGGCCGACGTTACCGGCGGTGGTCGCGGCGCAGCTGAAGGCGGACTCGAAGTCGAAGCCGGGGATGCACATCAGCAGCAGCGAGGCGACCAGCAGCATCAGCAGGTACAGCGACACGGTGCTCAGCAGCTGGACCAGGACGCGATCGCTCACGCGCTGCCCGCCGCTGCGCACGAGCACAACCTGGTGCGGGTAGGGCAGGCGCCGCACTTCGGCGAACGCGGCCTTCACCAGCAGCAGCAGGCGCATCTGTTTGATGCCGCCGCTGGTCGATCCGACGCAGCCGCCGGCGATCATTGCAATCACCAGCAGGATGCGCGCCACGTCCGGCCAGCGGTCGTAGTCGGCCGTGGCGTACCCGCAGCAGGTGCCGAGCGACAGAACCTGGAACAGGCTGTGGCGGATCGTGGACTCGACTGTCGTGGGTTCCGTCTCCGACACCGGCACGGGCGCACCCGCGCCATGGCCGCGGATGAACGTCACCGCAAGCACCACCAGCAGCGTGAGGCCCAGCATCCACAGGGCGTAGTGCCGGAACTCGTGGTTGCGCCACAGCTCGCGCGGCCGGCCCATCAGCAGATGCCAGTGCAACAGGAAGTTCATCCCGGCCAGGAACATGAACGTAATCACCACCCACTGGTGCCACGGCGAGAACTCGGCCATCGAGCCGGCGCGCGGCGAGAACCCGCCCGTCGAGAGCGTCGTGAACGCGTGGCACGTCGCCTCGAACAGATCCATGTGCGGGCGGTCACTGCGATAGGCGACATCGCTGGCGAGCCACACACCGTCGGCGTGCCAGGCTTCGGGCAGCCAGAGCAGCAGGATCTGCAGCACCGTCAGCAACAGGTAGACGCCCCACAGGATGCCGGCGGTCTGCGTCACGCGCGGCGCGATCTTGTCGGCAGTCGGGCCGGGCACCTCGGCCTGCATCAACTGGTACGCGCCGGCGCCAAGGCTCGGCAGGATGGCGATGGCGAGCATGATGATGCCCATGCCGCCGAGCCATTGCGTCATGCAGCGCCAGAACTGGATGCCGTGGCCCCACGCCTCGATGTCGGTGAAGACCGACGCGCCGGTGGTGGTGAAGCCCGACATCGCCTCGAAGAACGCGTCGATCGGGCCGAGTGCCAGCGGTTGGCCGGACGCGGTCGTCCCGCCTACGAGCATGTACGGCAGCGACCCGAGGATCGCGATCGTGGTCCACGCCAGCGTGACGATCGCGAAGCCTTCACGGTAGCCGAGCCGGTCGAGCTGCAGGCGGAAGCGCCACATCAGGAGGACGCCGACGGCCGCGCTGGCGGCGATGGCGACCAGGAAGGCGTACGGCTCGTGGTGGCCCGGGTGCAGGTGCTGGTAGCCGAGCGAGACCGCCAGCGGCGCGAGCAGCAGCAGCGCGTGGAACAGCGCGAGGCGCCCGACCAGATGCAGCACGACGGTGAGATTCACCGGGACCGCGGGGTGACTGCCGGTTGGTCGAATCCTGTGGAGGGGCAGGTCAAGTTTCCATCAAGGCCGCCATCGCCGCCGACCTTGACGCCGAATTGATTCCGTCCTGCCAGATTCTTGATGCGCCCTGCTCCACACTTCAGGTGGAGCAAGAAGGAGGGCGCGATGCGTGAACTGGTGCTGATTCTCGGGCTGGTCTACCTGGCGGCGCTCACGCGGTGGGCGATCGGCGGACTATTCGCGCTGGATCGGGAGTTGGCCCGGAGAGCGCCGCGCCGGGCTCCCGGACGCCACCGGTACCGTCCGGGAGACGACTGCAGGGAGGCGATGACCCATGACTGACCTTGTCTCGTTGTTGCTCGCAGCCGGGTTCTTCCTGGCGACGTGGCTGCTGATTGCGGTGTTGTCGCGACTGATGGAGGTGAAGCCATGAGCGCCATTGAGTGGATCGCGGTGATCGCGACTGTGCTGCTGGGCATCTACCTCGTTGTGTTCCTGCTGATACCGGAGAAGACGTCATGACCGCGTTCTCGTGGGTGCAGGTGGCGCTGTGCATGGCGCTGTTGGTCGGGTTTGCATTGCCGCTGGGCCGCTACATGGCGGCCGTGTACGACGGCCGGCGCACATGGCTGCACCGCGTGTTCGGGCCGGTCGAGCGCGGGATGTATCGCGTGGCCGGTGTCGACCCGGAGCGCGAGATGACATGGCGGCAGTACGCGATCGCGGCGCTGGCCAGCCAGGTCGTCGCGCTGATCGGGCTGTACGCAATGCTGCGCATGCAGCACCTGCTGCCGCTCAACCCGGACGGCCAGGGCGAGGTCTCGCCGAAGCTCGCCTTCAACACCGCAGTCAGTTTTGTCACCAACACCAACTGGCAGGCCTACGGCGGCGAGACGACGCTCAGCTACTTCTCGCAGATGGTCGGGCTGGCCGTGCAGAACTTCTTCTCGGCGGCGTTCGGCATGGCGCTGCTGGTCGCGGTAATCCGCGGCTTCACGCGCCACAACGCAACCACGCTGGGCAACTACTGGGTGGACCTGACGCGCAGCCTGCTCTACGTGCTGCTGCCGCTCGCGCTGGTTGTCGCACTGCTGCTGGCCTGGCAGGGCGTGCCCCAGACGTTCGATGGCAAGGCCTCGGCCGCCGCGCTGGATCCGACGGCGCAGGGGGCCGATACGCAGGACATTGCCCGCGGACCGGTGGCATCGCAGGTCGCGATCAAGCAACTCGGGACCAACGGCGGCGGCTTCTACAACGTCAACTCCTCGCACCCGCTGGAAAACCCGACGCCGCTGTCCAACCTCGTGCAGTGGCTGTCGATCCTGCTGATCCCGGCGGCCGTCTGCTTCATGTTCGGCCGGATGGTGAAAGACAGGCGCCAGGGCGTTGCGCTGTTCGTCACGATGACGGTGCTGTTCGTGGTGGCCGTCGCACTCTGCGGCGCGGCCGAGCAGGCCGGCAACCCGGCGCTGCGCAACCTGGACGGCAACGGCGCCGACGACACGGCAAGCGAGCAGCAGGCCGGCGGCAACATGGAAGGCAAGGAAGTCCGCAACGGCATCGGCAGTTCGGTGCTGTGGGCCACCGCGACGACGGCCGCGTCCAACGGTTCGGTCAACTCGATGCACGACAGCTACACGCCGCTGGGCGGGCTGGTGCCGACCACGCTGATGCTGCTGGGCGAGATCATCTACGGCGGCGTCGGTTCGGGGCTCTACGGCATGCTGGCCGTCGTGATTCTCGCGGTCTTCATCGCCGGCCTGATGATCGGCCGCACGCCGGAGTACCTCGGCAAGAAGATCGAACCGTTCGAGATGAAGATGGCGGTGCTGGCGATCATCGTGCCGGCAGTCTTCGTCCTGCTCGGTGTGGCCATCGCCGTCATGCTGCCCGAGGCACTCGACACCCGCACCAACAAGGCGATCAACGGCGGCACGGCGATGCACGGCCTGTCGGAGATCCTGTACGCCTTCGCCTCGGCCTCCAACAACAACGGCAGCGCGTTCGCCGGGCTGGGCGTGGACACCGACTTCTACGACCCCGCGCTCGGTATCTGCATGCTGGCGGGCCGCTACTGGGTGGCTATTCCGCTGCTGGCGATCGCCGGGTCGCTGGCGCGCAAGAAGCAGGTGCCGGTCAGCCCCGGCACGCTGCCGACACACACGCCAACGTTCGTGATCTTCCTCTTGTGCGTGATCGTGCTGATCGGCGCGCTGACCTTCCTGCCGCTGTTTGCTCTCGGCCCGATCGCCGAGCACCTCGCGCTGACCAGTTGAGTCGCGCCCGCAACACATCATGAGAACCGATTCAAGGAGTGCAGCATGATTCCGCAGGTACCCCGTCCCTCTGTTCCGCCACCACCCCGGCCCACATCCCCGCGCAAGCCAACCGTGAAACTGTCGCAGCGCAAACGGCCGCTGGGTCCGCAGGGCCTGTTCGCGCCCGAAATCGTCAAGCAGGCACTGGTCGACTCGCTGCGCCGGCTTGATCCGCGCCGGCAGTGGCGCAACCCGGTGATGTTCGTCTGCTGGATCGGCGCGGTGCTCTGCACGGTGCTGTTCGTGCAGGCGCTGGTCGGGGCGGGCGAGGCGCCTGCCGGGTTCATCTTCCTCACCGCGCTGTTCCTCTGGCTGACCGTGGTGTTCGCCAACTTCGCCGAGGCGATGGCCGAGGGGCGCGCGAAGGCCCAGGCCGACAGCCTGCGCTCGATCCGCAAGGATGTGGAGGCGAAGAAGCTGGATGCACCGCGGAAGGACGCCGCAGTCACCCGGGTGCCGGGCACCACGCTGCGCAAGGGCGACGTCGTGCTGGTCGAAGCCGGCGACACGATCCCCGCTGACGGCGAGGTGATCGTCGGCGTTGCCTCCGTCAACGAGGCGGCGATCACGGGCGAGTCCGCGCCGGTGATCCGCGAGAGCGGCGGCGACCGCAGCAGCGTGACCGGCGGCACAGCCGTGCTCTCCGACTGGCTGATCGTGCGCGTCAGCGCCGACCCCGGCCACACGTTCCTGGATCGCATGATCTCGCTGGTGGAAGGCGCGAAGCGGCGCAAGACGCCCAACGAGATTGCGCTGGAGATTTTCCTCGCCGGGCTGACGCTGGTGTTCCTGCTGGTCGTCGCCACGCTGCGCCCGCTCTCGGCCTACGGCGTGCTGGAGACCGGCGCCGGCCAGGTCGTCACCGTCACGGCGCTGATCGCGCTGCTGGTCTGCCTGATTCCGACGACGATCGGCGGTCTGCTGTCCGCGATCGGCATCGCCGGCATGGATCGGATGCTGCGCGCCAACGTCGTGGCCACCTCCGGCCGCGCGGTGGAGGCTGCCGGCGACGTGGACGTGCTGCTGCTCGACAAGACCGGCACGATCACGTTCGGCAGCCGGCAGGCCACGCGCTTCGTGCCGGCACCCGGCGTCACGGTGCAGCGGCTGGTCGAAGCGGCGTGCCTCTCGTCGCTGGCCGACGACACGCCGGAGGGCAAGAGCATCGTCAAGCTGGCGTCGGCCTCCGGCCACGCCACCAGCGACGGCGCGAGCACCGGCAACGTCGTGCCGTTCACGGCGCAGACCCGCATGAGCGGCATCGACCTGCCGCGCAACGGCCGCACCGTGGCGCTGCGCAAGGGCGCGATCGACGCGGTACGCAAGCTGATTGCCGACCACGGCGCGAAGTTCCCGGCCGAGGTGCAACGCACCGTGGACGACATTGCGCGCGCCGGCGCCACACCGCTGGTGGTTGCCGAGGAT
Organism: Planctomycetota bacterium; assembly: GCA_050249295.1. Classification (GTDB taxonomy): domain Bacteria; phylum Planctomycetota; class UBA8742; order SKZP01; family SKZP01; genus JBFWQT01. The sequence goes on along the minus strand of JBFWQT010000016.1, from coordinate 19,007 downwards.
CGCGACGTGCTCGGCACGATCGAACTGAAGGACGTGGTCAAGCCGGGCATCAAGGAGCGCTTCGCCGAGCTGCGGCGCATGGGCATCAAGACGGTGATGATCACCGGCGACAATCCGCTGACCGCCGCGACGATTGCAGTCGAGTCCGGCGTGGATGACTTCCTCGCCGAGGCCACGCCCGAAAGGAAGCTGGAACTGATCCGCAGCTACCAGACGAAGGGCCACATGGTGGCGATGACCGGCGACGGCACCAACGATGCGCCGGCGCTGGCGCAGGCCGACGTGGCGGTGGCGATGAACGCCGGCACGCAGGCCGCGCGGGAGGCGGCCAACATGGTGGACCTCGACTCCAACCCGACCAAGCTGCTGGAGGTCGTCGGTATCGGCAAGCAGATGCTGATGACGCGCGGCACGCTGACCACGTTCTCGATTGCCAACGACGTCGCGAAGTACTTCGCGATCCTGCCGGCCGCGTTCGGCGTGGTGTATCCGCAACTGGAAGCGCTGGACGTGATGGGCCTGACCTCGGCACCCAGCGCGATCCTCTCGGCGGTGATCTTCAACGCGCTGATCATCATCGCGCTGGTGCCGCTGGCGCTGCGCGGCCTGTCGTACGTGCCGCGGCCGGCATCGCAGATCCTGTCGCGCAACCTGCTGATCTACGGCCTCGGCGGCCTGATCGTGCCGTTCATCGGCATCAAACTGATCGACCTGGCGCTGACCGCACTGGGCCTCACATTCGCATGAAGGAGCCTTTGACCATGATTCGCGAACTCCTCACATCCGTCCGCCTGTTGGTCGTTGTGACGCTGCTCGTTGGCGTCGTCTACCCGCTGCTGGTCACCGGCATCGCGCAGGTCGTGTGGCCGAACGAAGCCAACGGCAGCCTGATCGCCGGCGCGGGTGACACACCCGCCGGCTCCGCCCTCGTCGGCCAGTCGTTCTCGCAGCCGTACTACTTCTGGGGCCGGCTGTCGGCGGTGAACTACGATGGTGACGGCAGCGGCGGCACCAACTTCGGGCCGCTGCACAACGACCTGCTGGCCAACGCCACGGCCCGTGCGACCGCACTGGTGGCGGCCGACCCGCAGGCGACGACGAAAGGGCCGGTGCCCGTGGACCTGCTGACCGCGTCGTCGAGCGGCCTTGACCCGCACATCACGCCGGCCGGCGCGCTCTACCAGGTTGCCCGCGTGGCAACCGCCCGGCACGCTGATGCCGACGCGATTCGCAAGCTGGTCGAGGAACACACCGAGGGCCGCACGTTCGGCGTGTTCGGCGAACCGCGCGTCAACGTGCTGAAATTGAACCTCGCGCTCGATCAACGATTCCCGTTGCAGCCCTGATCCGCATGTGAGCGAACGCGATACCGATCACCGCCCCGACCCGGATGCCCTGCTCGAGCAGGTGCAGGCCGATGAGCAGCGCGCCGCGCGTGGCCGGCTGAAGGTCTTCCTCGGTTCGGCACCGGGCGTCGGCAAGACGTACGCGATGCTGGAGACCGCGCGACGCCTCAGCGGCGAGGGCCGCGATGTCGTGGTCGGCTGGATCGAGACGCACGGCCGGATGGAGACGGCCGAGCTGTTGCTGGGGTTCGAGATCCTGCCGCCGCTGCGGTTGCCGCAGGGCGGCCACATGCTGACGGAGTTCAACCTCGACGCGGCGCTCGCACGCCGGCCGGCCGTGCTGCTGGTGGACGAGTTGCCGCACACCAACGCAGCCGGCACGCGCCACCCCAAGCGCTGGCAAGACATCGAGGAACTGGTCGCCGCGGGCATCGAGGTGTGGACCACGCTCAACGTGCAGCACCTCGAGAGCCTCAACGACTACGTCGAGCAGATCACCGGCGTGCGCGTGCGCGAGACCGTGCCCGACGCCGTGCTCGGCAAGGCCGACGAGGTGGAACTGATTGACCTGCCGCCCGACGAGTTGCTGGCGCGGCTCGACGAGGGGCGCATCTACCCGCGTGCGACGGCCGAGAAGGCGAAGCTCAACTTCTTCCGTCGTGGCAATCTGCTCGCCCTGCGCGAGATGGCGCTGCGCAGCACGGCCGAGCATGTGGACGCCGACGTCGCCGACTGGCGCCGGCAACACGCGGTGGACCGGACGTGGCCGGTGCACGAGCGTGTGCTCGTCGGTGCCGGCCCGTCGCCGTTCGCCGCGCGCCTGGTCCGCGCCGCCGCGCGCATGGCCGACCGGCTGCGTGCCGAGTTGCACGTCGTCACCGTCGAGACGCCCGACAGCGACACGTTGCCACCCGAGGCGCGCGCGCGGCTGCAGCGCACGCTGACGATGGCCGAGCAGTTCGGCGCGCGCGTCGCGCATCGCAGCGGCACGAGCATCAGCGGCGAGTTGCTGGCCTACGCCCGCGAGCACAACGTCACGCGGATCGTCGTCGGCAAGCCGCTGCCGCGCGGCTGGCGCGACTGGTTCGGCCGGTCACTGCTCGACGACCTTGTGCGCGACAGCGGCGACCTCGACATCCACGTCATTCACGGCGTGGCCGAGACGCCCGCCGAGACGCCGCCCGCGGTCGCCCGACGGCGCGCGCCGGCCAGCGGTTACTGGCTCGCTGTCGTCGTGCCGGCGCTCGCCACCGGGCTGTCCTGGGCGCTGTTCCCGTTTGTCGCCGTGATCGAGCTGGTGCTCTTCTACCTGGTCGCCGTCGTGATTGTCGCCACGCGGTCGGGCCGCGGACCGGCCATCCTGGCCTCAGTGCTGTCGGTCATGGCGTTCGACGTGTTCTTCATCCCGCCGTACTACACGCTGATCGTCTACGATCACAACTACTGGGTGACCTTCCTCGTGATGCTCGCAATCAGCCTGTTGATCAGCGGGCTGACCGACCGCGTCCGCACCCAGGCGCTGATTGCCCGCCGCCAGCAACTGCGCACCGAGCGACTGCTCGACCTGACCGCAGGGCTGACGGCCGCGCCCGCCGTGGACGAACTCACGCGAATTGTTGCCTCGGCAGCCCAGCGTCTGCTCGACCGTCCGTGCGTGGTGCTGCTCCCGGACGCTGACCAGCAACTGCAGCCATCGGCTTTCGCCGGGATCACGCCGCCCGGGTGGCAGCGTGTGGCCGCGGCGGAAATGCCGCACGCCGACTGGGCGTGGCGCAAGGGCATCCCGGTGGGCCATCAGACCGACACCATGCCGGGCGCCCGCGGGCTCTATCTGCCGATGCGAACCGCAACGCACACCGTCGGCGTCGCCGCGGTGTTGGTCCGCACGGACGCGGACGACACCACCACCTCCGCGCTGCTCTCGCCCGAACAGCGGCAACTCGCCGAGTCGTTCGTCAGCCAGGCCGCAGTGGCGATCGAACGGTCGCAACTCGGCATTGAAGCTGAAGCCGCACGGCTGCAGACGCGCACCGAAGTGATGCGCAACTCGCTGCTCAGCGCGATCTCGCACGACCTGCGCACGCCGCTGGCGTCGATCACCGGCGCCGCGTCCACACTGCTCGACCGGTCGATCACGCTCACGCCGGATCGGGCTACCGGTCTCGCGACGGCAATCCGCGACGAGGCGAGCCGGCTGAGTCGCCTCGTGACGAACCTGCTGGAAGTCACGCGGCTGGACTCCGACCAGGTGCGTCTCAACCGCCAACCGGCGCCCGTGGACGAGGTCGTCGGCACGGCGCTGGTTCGTGCCGAGAGGGTGCTCGGTGACACAACCGTCCGCGTGGATGTGCCGGCCGACCTGCCGTTGATCGATGTGGACGAGGTGCTGGTCGAGCAGGTGCTGCTCAACCTGATCGAGAACGCTGCCCGCTACGCCCCGGGGCCACTGGAGATCTCCGCGCGTCGCGCCGACGCTGCAGTCGAGATCGAGGTTGCTGACCACGGCCCCGGCCTGCCGCCCGGCGACACGCGCGACCTGTTCCGCCGATTCACCCGTGGCCCCGCACCTCCCGGCGCGGCCGCCAGCGGTGCGGGCCTCGGCCTGGCGCTGTGCGACGCGGTGATGCGCGCCCACGGCGGTACCATCACCGGCGCGAACCGTGACGACGGTCCCGGCGCGCATTTTGTCCTCCGCTTCCCGGAGGCGGCCGTCGCGCCGCCCGCTGCCAATGAGTGATCGCCCGCTGATCCTGTTGGTCGAGGACGAACGCGAGATGCGCCGCTTCCTGCGCACCGCGCTCGAAGCGCACGACTACCGCCTGCTCGAAGCCGACACCGCCGCCAGCGGCCTGCGCCTCGCCGCCGAGCAGCCGCCCGATGTGATCCTGCTCGACCTCGGACTCCCCGACGGCGACGGCCTCGACGTGACCGAACAACTTCGCGGCTGGTCGCAGGTGCCGATCATCGTCATCTCCGCCCGCGGCCAGGAATCCGACAAGGTCGCCGCGCTTGATCTCGGCGCCGACGACTACCTCACCAAACCGTTCGGCACCGCCGAGTTGCTCGCCCGCATCCGCGTCGCCCTGCGCCGAGCCGCCCGCAGCGACGACGACGCGGAGACTCCGGTCATCGAGATCGGCAACATCCACATCGACCTGGTGCGCCGCGAGGTGACCGTGGACGGCACGCTCGTGCATCTCACGCCGATCGAATACCGCCTGCTGACGACCCTCGCCCGCTCCCCCGACTGCGTGATGACGCACCGCCAGCTCCTCAAGGAGGTGTGGGGCCCCGGCCACGCCGACGACACTCACACCCTCCGTGTCCACATGGCCAATCTGCGTCGCAAGATCGAAGCCGAACCCGCGCGACCCCGCCACCTCACCACCGAACCCGGCGTCGGCTACCGTTTGCGCACCGGCCCTCACCCGGACGCATAGCGCGAGAAGCGTTGTGGTCGCGAACGTCGAGCTGTCAGCCCGGCAACTCGATCCAGAAGACGCAGCCGCCTTCGGGTGGGCAGTCGACGCCGATGTGGCCGCCGTGGGCTTCGATGGCGAGCTTGCAGAAGGTGAGGCCGAGGCCGGTGGAGTGGCGGCTTTCGGCGGAGAGCTGGCCGAACTTCTCGAAGATGCGTTCGCGGTAGGCTTCGGGAATGCCCTGGCCTTCGTTGGCGACGGTCAGGCGGGTGGTACCGTCCTCCTGCGTGATGCCGAGGCGGATGGTGGTCTCGCGGGGCGCGTGCCGCAGGGCGTTGGAGAGGAGATTGACGAGCACGCGTTCGAGCAGCACGGGGTCCACCTGGACGGGGTGGAGCGAGTCGGCCGACAGCGCGATGCGGTGGAAGCGGGCGAGCCCTTCGAGCGCGGTGATCGCCGCTTCGGCCACGTTGCGCAGGTCGCTTTCCGCAAGGTGTGGCTTCATGTGGCCGGCTTCCAGGCGGGCGACATCGAGGATCGCCTTGGCGCGTTCCGACACCTGGGCCACGGAGGCGCGTGCGCCGGTAAGCACCTTGAGCAGCAGCGGCGGGAGGTCGGGCTGATCGAGCGCGACTTCCAGCAGGCTGTACGCACTGCCCAGCGGCGAGCGAAGGTCGTGCACAATCATGTGGATCAGCGAGTCGCGCGCCGCCTCCAGGGCCCGCAGTTCGTTGTAGCGACGCTCCAGGCTTTCGCGCGCATCGAGCAGTTGCATCTGCACGTCAAGCCGCACCAGCATCAGCGCCGGAACGAACGGGCGGGTGATGTAGTCGATGCCGCCGGCCGCGAAGCCGCGTTGCTCGTCGGTGGGTTCGTCGGCCGAGGTGACGAACACGACCGGAATCGACCGGGTGGCGGGGTCAGCGTGAATCGCCTCGCATACCGCGTAGCCGTCCATGCCGGGCATCACCACGTCCAGCAACACCAGGTCCGGCGGGCTGCCCGATCGGATGATGCGCAGCGCCTTCTCGCCGTCGGTGGCCACGCGCACGCGGTAGTGCGGGGCGAGCACGCCGTTCATCATTTCGATGTTGGCGGGCGTGTCATCCACAACCAGCACAGTGCGCCGGTTGTCGGCAGCGGTGTCAGGCGCGTGGTCGGAGCTCATTGGAGGCAGGTTGCAAGGGCGGAGGCTACTCCGGGATCGACGCTTCCAGCGCGGGCATCGCGGCGAGCGCCGAATCGAAGTCGTAGTTGGTGATGTGCTGCGCCACGGCATCCAACAGTGGCACGGATGGACCCGCGACCATCGCACGCAGCCGACGGATCACATCGGGCGCGGCACCGTCGGAGTCCTCGATCAGCTTGCGCAGGCGGACGATCAGCGGCCGGATCTCGTCGGAAGACGCGGCCGGTGTAGTCGCGGCTGATGTGGCCGATGTTGATGGAGCAGGCGTCATGGCTTTCAAGCCGACCACAATCAGGCGGATCGCGTCCGACACCTCGCGCAGGTGCTGGTCGATCTCTGCCGGCTGCCCGGCCTTGACGGCCTGCTCCAGACGCCCGGCCAGCTCGTGCAGGTGGAACGCGCCGATGTTGCCGGCCACACCCTTGAGCGAGTGCGCTGCCCGGGAAGCCGCGGCGGCGTCCTGCGCGCGGGCGGTGTCAAAGTCCGCGACAAACGTCTCGCACATGCCGCGCATGCGATCCAGCAGTCGGCGATAGAGCGCCGCGTCATGGTTGGCGGTGGCGAGGCCTGCGGCAACGTCGATGCCCGGCAGCGACCCGAACCCGGCCACATCGGCAGCCGGCCGCGCAGGCATGGGCACAGCTTGCGGGTTGGCGGGCGTGATCCAGCGCGCCATCGTGGCGAACATCCGGCCGACGTTGATCGGCTTGCTGATGTGGTCGTTCATCCCCGCCTGCACAGCCAACTCGCGGTCCGCGGCCATCGCGTTGGCGGTCATCGCGATGATCGGCAGCGTGGCGAAGCGGGGGTCGCGCCGGATCTCGCGGGTCGCCTCGTAGCCGTCCATCACCGGCATCTGGCAGTCCATCAACACCCCGTCGAACGGCTCGGCCATCACGCGGTCAACGGCTTCGCGACCATTGACGGCAAGTTCCACATGGATGCCGTGCGAGATCAGCAACTCCATCGCCAGTTCGGCGTTGATCGCGTTGTCCTCCACCAGCAGGACGCGCGCGCCGCCCAGGTCGGCGATGCGCCGCTGCTGCGCCTCCTCGCTGCGGCTCCGGCGCACGCGCCGGCCGGTCCCGATTCCAAGGCTGTCCAGCACGGTGTCCAGCAGCGTGCTGGCCGTGACCGGCTTGCTGAGGTACCCGCTGATGTTCAACCCGTCGGCCGCGTCGCGCAGGTCTTCGCGGCCGAACGCGGTGACCATGACAATGGCCGGGGGCGATGGCCGTAGCCGGATCTGCCGGGCCACGTCCAGGCCATCGCGACCGGGCATGCGCCAGTCGAGCATCACCAGGTCGTAGGGCGGTCCGTCATCGAGCATGCGCAGGGCGGTGTCGCCGTCGGCGGCCTGGTCGGCCGTCATGCCTGCGCGCGTGAGCATGTGCGTCAGGATGTCCCGCGCTGTCGCGTTGTCATCCACGACCAGCACCCGCAGTGACTCCAGCAGCCGGCTGTCGCCCTTTGTTGCGGCTTCTTCCTGGATCGCGCCGATGCCGAACCAGGCGGTGAAGCGGAACGTGCTCCCCTTGCCTTCCTCGCTCTGCGCGCTGACCTCGCCCTGCATCAACTCGGTGAGTCGGCGCGAGATCGCGAGGCCCAGTCCGGTGCCGCCGTAGCGGCGGGTGGTGGAGCTGTCGGCCTGCATGAACGGCTGGAAGAGAAGTTGCTGCTGCGCGGCCGACATGCCGATGCCCGTGTCGCTGACGGCGAACTCGATCTGCACGCGCTCGCCGTCGGTCTGCAGCCGGCGAGCGGAGACCACCACCTCGCCGTGATCGGTGAACTTCACCGCGTTGGTGCCCAGGTTGAGCAGGATCTGCTGCAGGCGCAACGGATCGCCGATCAGCGCGGTCGGCACGTCGTCGTCAATGCGGAAGAGCAGTTCCAGGCCCTTCTCCTCCACGCGCAGGCCCAGCACGCCGGCGATATTCTCCAGCACTTCCTCGAGCTGGAAGGGGATGTGTTCGACCGTGAGCTTGCCGGCCTCGATCTTCGAGAAGTCGAGGATGTCGTTGATGATTCCGAGCAGCGATTCCGCGGAGCTGTTGACGCGCGAGATGTAGCCGCGGTGGCGGTCGTCGAGGTTGCCGTCCAGCGCCAGTCGCGACATGCCGATGATCGCGTTCATCGGCGTGCGGATCTCGTGCGACATGTTCGCGAGGAAGTCGGACCGCGCCTGCGTGGCGGCCTCGGCCACCTCGCGGGCCACCACCAGTTCGCTGGTGCGCTCCTCCACCTTGCGCTCCAGCTGCTCGTTGGCGACGCGTAGCGCACTTGTGGCCAGTCGGCCGATGAACAGATTGAAGGCGGACAGCACCAGCGACAGGCCAATGGTCACGCTGACGATCGTGACTACCATCGAGAACGTGCGGTGCAGGGCGTCAAGGGCCTCCGCTTCGTTGATCTCCGTCGCGACTCCCATGCCCAGCGTGTGGCTCCAGACCCATGCGCCGACCACCCGCGCCCCGCGGTAGTCCCGATAGCCGCGGGTGTCGATGCCTGCCGTGCCAGCCGTGGCCGCGGCAGCCATTCTCGTCATCGGAAGGTCCGCCCGCTCCGCGTCAGTCAGCGGCGCTCCATCCATCAGGTTCCGGCCCGGGTCGAGCAGTCGCAGGTTGAGGGATGACTGCTGGCCGGCCTCAAGCAGTCCCGTACTGCGAAGCTGCTCGTCGAACCGGCTGGCGCTGAGCATCCGCGCGTCGCGGTCGAATGCATAGCTCTCGCCGGTGTCTCCCAGTCGCGCGTGTTGCAGGATGCGGGAGAACTCGTCGCCGGGGTCGAACTGCTGCGCGAGCACCGCAATCACCCGCTCGCCCGACCACACGGGTGCCGCAATGAACATGGCCGCCACGGCTTCGTCACTGGCTCCTGGCACCGGCGGAATGAGTTGCGCCTGGCCCTCCAGCACCCGGGCAAATGCCCCGGGCCGGTGCGAGTGGATCCGGCTGACGGCGCCCGGCGCGACGTCATCCATTGCCGCCATGGTGACCCCGTCCGGCCGGATGATCTCGAATCCGACGACCCGGGAGTCGATGCGATTGGACCGCTGGCTGAACCAGGTGCGCAGATCGTCGGGCGGCCGCTGGTCGTCAGCACGTTGCGCCTGCACCAACCGCAGCAGTTCCGGGTCTTTGGCGATGGTGGTCAGGTCGGTCTTGCGCTGGTTGGCCCAATGCTCCAGCGACTCAACCGACGAATCGAGGACCGCACGCAACGAGTGGCTGACCGCGAGGCGAGTGCGCCGATCGACGTCATCCAGAGTGATCCACGAGACGCCGACCACCAGCATCACCAGCAGCGCGTTGAACGCCACGATCCGTCGGCTCGTCTTCTCCGAGTACAGGTCGAGGCCAGCCGGGCTGCGAGCCGAGCGGATCAGCCGCGCGAACACGAACACCATCACCACGAACACCACGCCGCCGATCAGCAACAGTGGAAGCGCCAGCGGGCTGGTCTGTTCGATCAGCCCGGACGTTGTGGTCAGCACGCCAGTGGCTGCCTCGGGCGGCGGTCGGGGAAGCTCGATGCGCACCCACTTGCGACGGATCTCGAGGCGCTCGGCTTCGGGAATGGCCGCCAGCGCCTTGTTGATGATCGAGAGCAACACCGGCAGGTCGCGCCGCACACCCATCTGCAACGGGAGGGCTTCCGCCCCCTGCATCGGCCCGCCAATCTTCAGATTGGTCAGGCTGTTGTGTTCGATCAGCCAGGTGACCACGGCGAGATTGTCGATCCACGCGTCGATCTCGCCGAGCGAAAGGGCGTTCAGGCCCTGGCTCGGCGTGTCGTAGGCCACCACGGTCACTTGCGGATGGTTGTCGCGCAGGTACGCCTCGACCACGTAGTTGCGACCCGCTCCGACGCGATGGCCGGCCAGCGACGCGAACCCGTTGCGGGTGTCGGTGTCGTGCCGGACCACGTACACACCGGGGTAGGACAGGTACGGCTGCGAGAACTCGAGAAACGTGCGGCGCTCCTGCTCCGGAATGTTCGCCGTGACGGCCGGCACCATGTCGATCGTCCCGGCTTTCAGGCTGTCGAGCGCGGCGGTCCAGGTCGGCCCGGGCACGGCGCGGAACTGGAGCCCGGTCAGGTCTTCGATGCGCGCGATGTAGTCGGCGGACATGCCGGTGTGTCGCCCGCTCTCGTCCGTCCACTCGAACGGCGGCCAGGCCGGGTCGTATCCGAAACGCACGACCGGATGCCCGGTGATCCAGTTGCGCTCTTCCGGCGTGAGCACCAGCGCAGGCGCTTCGTAGGCGCGACCGAACCAGCGCCGCAGGATGCCCGACAGTTCCGAGGCTTCCACCTCGGCCAGTGCCTTGTCGAACGCCGACCGCAGCAGCGGCTGGTCCTTGTGGATGAAGAACACGACGCTGTCGGCGGGCGAAATGCGCAGTGCCTCGACGGCGTCGATCATTCGCCGCTGCATGGCGAAGCGCGCCACTTCCGCGTACTCGATGAAGTACTGCGCGCGGCCGTCGACCAGTGCGTCGATACAGTCCGGCGGGGCGGGAACCCACAGGATCTGGTTGTGCTCGCCGAACAGCGCCTCGATCCGCGGCGAGTTCGGTCGGCGCACGGCCGCAATGGTGGCGCCCGTGACGTCTGACGGGCGTTTCGGCGCCGGCTCGCCGCGGCGGCCGAAGAGCGACATGTAGCCGTACATCACCACCCGCGACGGCCGGTACGGCATGCCGATCGGGACGCCTTCGCGCGGCAGCATCGACGTCATCGTCACGCCGCCGGCCTGCATGATCGACGCGGCCCCCGCGCCGGAAGTCGGCACGCCACGGAAGTGAATGCCGAGCCGCCGCTCGACGCCGGCGAGGATGTCGAACGCCACGCCGACGAACTTGCCGTCCGGGTTGGTGAAGGAGAATGGTCCGCCCACCGGGCTGGCCAGGATGTCGATCTCCGGGTGCTCGTTCAGCCAGGCCTGCTCGTCGGCAGTCAGCTCGATCCGCTCCGGCGGGTCATTCGGCTGCGGGTCCTGCGGCAGGGCATGTGACGACGCCAACACCACCAACGCGAGCAGCGCCAGACCGACGCTCCGCGTTGGCGCCGCGATCGGATGGCTGGAACGGCGCTGCATCACGTTGCCTCCTGGCCGTTCAGCCGTGGGCCACGTCGTCGTCCACGCCGACGATCAGCGGTCGCGGGGTAGAAGTCATGAGCCAGGGCGCTGGCAGACATCAACCATTAACAAGCTTCACCATAGTGTACCCGAAGACCCGATGAGCGGAGCACTGCGCCGGTCTGCCGGGTCGGCTGTTCCGTACACATGTGTGACGTCCGGTGCTGGCGCTGTCCCACCGTCGCGGTCCTGGTGACGATCGAAGCGGAACCTGCGTTCAGCGTGCCTCGTCGATGTCGCCGATGTCCTGCGACGTGCCGTCGGGGAACACCAGCTTGATCGCGCCGGCTTCGGTGTTCTGCGTCGTCTCGTATCGCACGTCCAGTTCGGTGATTACCTGCGCCGATGGGCCGGCCGGCTCCTTCACCACAAGGCGCAGCACGAGGATGGGCGGACTGGACTTCATCAGTTCGGAGAACTCCAGCGTGGCCGTGCAACCAGCCTGGCGCACCTTCACCTTGCCGGTGACAAACAACCTCGCGGGGCCGGGCGGCATGCGGTCGATCCATGCCTTCCACGAACCCGGCACGTTGCCGATGAAGCTGCTGCCCGGAGCAGGCGGCGTCTCCGGAGCCAGATCGCTGAACGGATCCGGCGGATCCTTCAGGCCGTGCAACGCCGCGAGGTCAGTGGCGCGGGTCGGCTCGAACCACACGCCCAGCTTCACGGCGTAGCACCAGTCCCCGGGAGTACCCGGCCGCACGGCGGGCCAGGTGCTGTCGTACCAGCCGGTGGTGGCGTCGGCCGGAGTGAACGCGGCACCGGTACAGGTGGCGGCGGTGGTGTCCGCTCCGTCCACACCCGGTGTGAACGCGCTGGGCCAGACCGTCCACTGCACCGCGCCCCAGCGCCCGGTTCGATACACGTACCGGCCGATCGGCGTGATCAATTCGCCCAACGCGCCGCCGATCGGATGGCCGTTGTACGCGAGCCGACCCTCGGTGCGCTCGCTGCGTGTGCCGCGCAGGAAGACCTGCTCCGTGTGGGCCCATCCGCTGCGGTCGGGCTCGAACCCGCCCGACGACGATGGCGGGGGCGGAGTGGTGGCGGTCTGGTTGTCAGCCGTCGTGGTCGTCGTCGCCGTAGTCGTCGGGGAAACCGGCGTCGTTGCGGCAGGTCCGCAGCCGCCGAGCAGCAGGAGAAGAGACACGCAGATCGGGACGCGCATACGGGAAGTCGGGTAAGGGTGAGGAGAACTGCACAGCTTACGGTGTCCTTGCGCACAACGCGTGCCAGGTTTGCGGTGGCCATGGCAAGCACCAGATCGCCGCAACGGACTGATCCAGAGTTGCCCTGCCGCGTTGAGACTCGAATGGGTCAGTGGATAGCGCCGGGAACACCATTCTCATTCTTGTAGTCGGTGATCATGGTGTTGCTGGTCAGGACCAGACCCGCGACCGACGTGGCGTTCTGCAACGCGCTGCAGACAACCCGGGTCGGGTCAATGATGCCGCGTTCCATCATATCGACGTACTCGCTGGCCCGTGCGTCGAAGCCGACGTTGCCGGGCCTGGACAACACGCCCTCGACAATCAGGTCGCCGTCCTGTCCGGCGTTGCGCGCAATCTGCGCGGTCGGCCGGCGCAGCGCCTCGATGAGGATGCGGCGGCCATATTCCTCGTCGTCGCGCAGATCGACCTTGTTGACCGCGTCGATGGCACGCAGGTAGGCCACTCCGCCGCCCGGCAGGATGCCCTCTTCGACTGCCGCGCGGGTGGCGTGCAGCGCATCGTCGACTCGCAGTTTGAGTTCCTTCATTTCCGTCTCGGTCCGGGCCCCGACACGCACCACGGCCACGCCCCCCGTCAGCCGGGCGTGACGCTCTTCGAGTTTCTCGCGATCGTACTTGCTGGTCGCCTTGTCGATCTGCGCGCGAATCGCGGCGGCCCGCTGCCGCAACGCTCCCTCACTTCCAGCGCCCTCGACGATCGTCGTCGAGTCCTTCTCGACGGTGACCTTCTTCGCGCTCCCGAGCTGGTCGAGCGTGAGTTCCTCGAGCCGGGTGCCCAGATCCGCGGTGAGAGCGACGCCGCCGGTGAGGATTGCAATGTCCTCCAGGACGGCCTTGCGCCGGTCTCCGAAGCCCGGCGCCTTGACCGCGCAGATGGCGAGCACGCCTTGCAGACGGTTGAGCACCAGCACGGTCAGGGCCTCGCCTTCGACTGCCTCGCTGATCACCAGCAGCGGGCGACTGGCGCGGGCAGTCTGCTCCAGCAGCGGCAGGAACTCGCGCAGGTTGCTGATCTTCCGGTCGAGACAGAGCACGTACGGGTCGTCGAGCTCGGCCACCATCCGTTGCGCGTCCGTCACGAAATACGGACTGAGGTAGCCCTGGTCGAACTGGTACCCCTGCACGAACTCCAGCACCGTTTGCGTGGACTTGCCCTCCTCGACGGTGATCACGCCATCCTTGCCGACCTTGTCGAACGCGTCGGCGAAGATCTCGCCGAGGACGGTGTCGTCGTTGGCGGCAATCGTGCCGACCTGGAACACTTCGGTGCGGTTGGTGACGTTGCGCGACATCCGCCGGATCGCCGCAATCGCCGCTTCGGTGCACCGGGTGATACCGCGACCCAGTTCGATCGGGTTGACGCCCCCGGCGACCACCTTCATCCCCTCATCGAGGATCGCTTCGGCCAGCACGCAGGCGGTTGTGGTGCCGTCGCCGGCCACGTCGTTGGTCTTGTTGCACACCTCGTGGACCAGCTTCGCGCCCATGTTCTCGAAGGGGTCGGGCAGTTCGACTTCCTTCGAGACCGTGACGCCGTCGTTGCAAACCAGCGGTCCGCCGATCGAGCGCTTGAGCAGGACTGCATGGCCGGATGGGCCGAGAGTGGATTTCACGACCCGTGCGAGTTTTCGCGCACCATCGTGGATCTTCCGGCGCGCGTCCTCGTCGAACAACATTTGTTTGGCGGTCATAGTGGTTCCGGGTGGTGCCGGTGTGGTGTTGCGGCCAGCGCGGGCGGCAATGAACTCGGCCCGGAGAGTCGGCTGCCCCGTGTACCTGGTTTGACGCGAACTCCGTGCCATCATTCGGAAGTGCTGGCGCGGGGCGGCACAGGCTTTGCGGCTGGAAGGGTGTGGCCCCCATGCATGAATTCGCGGGGCCAACCACACCTCTCACCTGCCATGACGAACCAGAACCAGTGGATTGTGGTGGCCGACGCGGCGCGAGCCCGCGTTCTGGGCCGCGACGACAACGGCCTGACGCTGCTGCATGAGTACGAGCATCCGGAGAGCCGGCTCCACACCGTCGACCTCGACACCGGCGAAGGGTCGGCCGTGACGTCCGGCGGGCCAGGCCACCAACCGCACATGGTGGGCGTTGGCTCCCGTGTGCCGGCTCACGAGCAGGAGGCGCAGCGCTTTGCCCACGAGTTGGTCCGGATGCTGGAGGATGCTCACAATCGGGGTCAGTTCGGCAACGTCGTGCTGGTGGCTCCCGCGCACTTCCTTGGCCAGATCCGCAAGATGCTGGCGCCGACCGTCGGGCGTTGCGTGTCGACGTCGTTTGACAAGGATCTCACGCGGCTCCACCTGCCCGAGTTGCTGAAGCACGTGGACATGTTGTTGATGCCGCAAGGCGGAAACGCCTGATATGGACCTCGGGCAATCGTTGCAGCTGTTTGCCATTGCCGACCCGTTTGCGTCGGTCCCGTTCCTGATCGCCGCGCGCAAGGCAAACCTGGATCTGCGCAAGGTGTGCCTGATGGCAGTGCTGTCGGCCTACATCGTGGCCGTTGTGTGCGCGCTGGTCGGCCCGTTGCTCTTCTCCGTGTTCGGCGTGTCGATCGACTCGTTCCGGGTGGCTGGCGGCCTGGTGCTGCTGTTGATGGCGGTACAGATTGCGCGCGACTCGGACTCGACCCGCGCTCTGGAACCCACCGGGGCCGACGCCTTGATCGCCATCCTCGCGACGCCGATGCTGACCGGCCCGGCGATGATCAGCTTCATCACCCTCAAGGTCCGGGCGGATGGAGCCGGGCCGGTGTTGCTGAATGTCACCGCGGCGTTTGTGCTGGTCGGCCTGGTGATCGTGGCGCTCGCCGCCTCGCTCAGGTGGATCAACGTTCGCGTGATGAGCATCCTCTCCCGAGTGCTCGGGTTGTTTCTGGCGGCCATCGGTGTCGAACTGATCGCCGCTGGTGTCCGAGGGCTGCTTTCGGCGCCGCCGACGTGACCGATCCGGGCACGAACGAGCCACGGCCGACCGGGACGGGACGGGGCGCCATCCCCGTCCCGGGGTCAACCAGGCGCCGAGCCGGCGGATGTGCCAGCGTCACGCAACTGGATATCGGCATCGGCCAGTCGTTGCAGCAGGCGTCGGCGCTGGGCGACGGGCCACCAGTCGTACAGAAACACCTGGAGCGGCCTCCACATCGCCACCCACCCGATGATGGCGAGCCCCTCGTTGAGCGGTTGCAACGGGGACCCCGGCGACCCTGCCAGCCATCCGCGGATCGTTTCGCAGACCACAAGAAACAACAGCCCCACCACAAGCGCGATCCGTCCGTGCTTCAGCAGGAGCCGCAACTCGTTCGTTGTGCGGAGCGCTTCGTATGTGAAGAAGGTGCGGACCGCCGTCGCCAGCTGTTGTGCGTGGGGGGAATGGAACTCGTCCGTTGGCAACCACACCACCAGCCGCAACGGTGCGCTGCCGGGTATCTCGCGCGCCGACTCGACGATGTAGCGTGCGGCGTCATCGTCCAGGTCCTTTTCGTGGAACGGCGCCGGATCAAAGGTGTTGAACAGTTGCCGGACCTCGCGCAAACGAAGCTCCAGCAGCCAATGGTCGCCCTCGCGGCGATACAGTGTTTCGTGCGAAGCAGCGGACACCCGTTGCACCTCCGGTCATCGCAAATCGGGGTAGCGATACCCGTTCCGACCCCCGGCCGCCAGCCCGTCATCACAGCGACCGTCCCGGGCGCCGAGCGCGCATTCTTCCCCACCCGGCCAGAGTTTTTGCCCATCGCGGAGTGCCGGCACAAGTTGGCCGTCAGATAGCGCGGCTCTGCAAACGGATGTACAGACTCCGCGCTTGCCCACGATTCAACTGCCGATGAAACCGGACTCTGCTGCCGCGACCATTGAGACCCACGGCCTGACCCGCCGATTCGGCAGCTTCACGGCCGTGGATCATCTGGACCTGGCTGTGCAGGCCGGTGCCGTGTGCGGGCTTCTCGGAGCGAACGGCGCCGGGAAGACCACCACCATCCGGATGCTCACGACGCTGTTGCGCCCGGGTGCAGGCGACGCGCAGGTGGCAGGATTCGACATCCGACGGGCGCCGCGGGAAGTACGGCAGCACATCGGGTACGTGCCGCAGATGATCAGCGCGGACGGCGCGCTCTCCGGTCGGGAAAACCTGATGCTGTCGGCGTCCTTGTACAGCCTCCCTTCCAGACAGCGTCGCGACCGCGTGGCCGAGGCGCTGGACGACATGGGCCTTGCCGGGGTCGCCGACCACCTCGTGCGCACGTACTCCGGCGGCATGATCCGCCGGCTGGAACTCGCGCAGGCCATGCTCCACCAGCCGCGTGTGTTGTTCCTGGACGAACCGACAATCGGGCTCGATCCGGTGGCCCGGCGTACGTTCCGTGAGCAGCTTGCGAAGATCCATGCCGAGTCGGGAATGACGATCCTGCTCAGTACGCACGACATGGACGAGGCCGATGCGCTCTGCACGATGGTGGCGATGATGCACCAGGGCCGGCTGGTGGCGACCGGTACGCCGGATGCGCTGAAGGCGGCTGTCGGGCCCGATGCAACGCTCGAGGATGTCTTTGCCCACTTCAGCGGTGGGGCGATCGAACCTGGAGGAGGCTACCGCGATGTCCAACGTGTCCGCGGCACCGCACACCGGCTCGGCTGAGCGCGCCCCGCGAGGGTTGCGGCGGGCACTGCGTTTCGCGCAGCACGCCACGTCGTTGGCAGGCTTCGAGATTCGCAAACTCGGCCGTGACCCCACCGAGTTGTTCACACGTGCGATCCAGCCCACTCTCTGGTTGGTGGTTTTCGGCCAGGTATTCGCTCGCGTTCGCGGTATCGAGACCGGTGTCCCGTACCTTGACTTCCTGGCCCCGGGCGTGCTGGCGCAGAGCGTGCTCTTCGCAGCGATCTTCTACGGCATTTCCGTCATCTGGGAGCGCGACCTGGGCCTCGTCCACAAACTTCTGGTCAGCCCGGCCGACCGCAGTGCGCTGGTGGTTGGCAAGGCGCTGAGCGCCGGAGTACGCGGTCTGATCCAGGCCCTGATCGTGTACCTGCTGGCCGGGGTCCTCGGCATCGGCGTACGACTGGACCCGCTGGCGGTGTTGTCGGTGGCGGCTGTGGTGGTGCTTGGCTCCGCCGTGTTTGCCACCTTCTCGCTGATCGTGGCGTGTGTCGTGAAGACTCGCGAACGATTCATGGGCATCGGTCAGGTGCTGACGATGCCGATGTTCTTCGCCAGCAATGCGATCTACCCGATCAGCCTGATGCCCGGGTGGTTGCAGGCCGTCGCCCACATCAACCCGCTGACCTACCTGGTCGATGCACTACGGGCGATGATGATCGTCAACGGAACCAGCCACTTCGGCCTCGCGATCGACCTGCTGGTGCTGCTGGTCGGACTGGTGGCAATGGTGCTGGTTGCTGCCCGCCTCTACCCATCGCTGGTGCAGTGAACCTCGAGGGAGACGATGATGGAACCGGGATCGGAAAACCCTGCGGTCGGAGTCCCGCCTCCGCCTCATCATCAACGCCAGCGCGGCGGCAAGCACCCGTTGGTCCAATGCCTGGTCTGCCATCGGCAGCTGCCGCTGCGGGACGTGCTGCCGGCCGATCTGGTTCGGCGTCCTGTTCACCGCCTGCTGCAGGAGGATGTGAAGGACTGGCACGATGACGGCTACATCTGCCACGACGACCTGAACCGGTATCGGTCGCGCTACCTCGAACGGTTGTTGTCCGACGAGGAAGGCGAGATCGACGAGATCCGCCGCGCCATCGTCCACAGCGTGCACGAAGCGGAGGTGGTGTCAGTCAACCCGGACGAGGAGTTCGAGGAACGAGCCACGCTCGGGCAACGGTTGTCGGATCGTCTGGCCAGATTCGGCGGCAGCTGGACTTTCCTGATGTTGTTCAGCGCGTTCATGTTTGTCTGGATCCTCATCAACAGTCTTGCGCTGATCTCGCCACCCGACCCGTTCCCGTTCATTCTGCTGAACCTGGTGCTCTCCTGCCTGGCGGCGGTCCAGGCTCCGATCATCATGATGAGCCAGAATCGCCAGGAGGCGAAGGACCGCGCGCGAGCCGCGCACGACTACAGCGTGAATCTCAAGGCAGAAGTGGAGGTGCGGGCCATGTCGGAGCGGATGGACCGACTGATCACACACCAGTGGCAGCGGTTGATGGAGATCCAGCAGGTCCAGATCGAACTGCTCGATGAGATCCGGTTGGTCAATCAACGCCGCCACAGCTGATTGGTGCATGACCGCCATTGCCGGCACGCACCACTCATGTGGCACGCCGCAGCGCGGTCCGGAACATGTGTGGGCAAGCGCCCCCGCCCCATGCATTCCACCGGGCCTCCTCCCATCAACAGACACGGCGATGGTACAGGGGTTGCGAGAGGATTGTCTGTTGCCTGTCCCAACCCACTGGCCAAACGAGGACCGCATGAATACCGGGATCACCGCCAAGCATCGCACGGCCATTGCCGAGGGCCTGTCCCACCTGCTGGCCGACACGTACTCGCTGTACCTGAAGTCCCATAACTTCCACTGGAACGTGACCGGCGCGATGTTCCGCGAGCTGCACCTCATGTTCGAGGAGCACTACACCGAGTTGGCGATGGCCGTCGATGCGATTGCAGAACGCATCCGTGCGCTCGGCGCGCCGGCTCCGGGTTCGTTCTCGCAGTTTGC
>JBFWQT010000015.1:0-33355 GCA_050249295.1 Planctomycetota bacterium | reverse complement strand
GCAGGCTTCCAGCCTGCATCCAGGTGTGGTGCAGGGTTCCAGCCTGCATCCTGCTGTGGTGCAGGCTTCCAGCCTGCATCCTGCTGTGGTGCAGGCCAGCCTGCTCCGGGCTCACCGTCCGCCCGTACATTCCGCATAGCGCGAGGACCCACCTTGTGCTGCGCTGAACAAGAGCCGCGACCGCAAGGGAGCGGGCCTCGGGGGCCGTGCGACCTCGGATCTACCGTTCGTCGGTGCGGTTCGCGCGCGGCTCTGACTCGCGCGGGCACAGACCAAACCGTCGCTCGGCATCCGACGTGAGACACTGGTGCTCGCCGTCACGCCGGGCGCGATCCGGACGTTCCAGTCCAGGCAGCGAGGTGGCACACTGCACGCCTCGCAAAGCCGGGCACTACTACCAGAGCAACCGACCGACTGTGGCACGCAAGACCAACGAGACACCCGGCGACGCCGACGCCACCACCGCCGCACCGGCCTCCAGCAGTCCGCCGATCGACATCCCGATCGATCAGCTGCCGACGGCCGTGGGGCTCGACGAGGCCGTGCAGATCGCCTGCGACGAGGATCTCGACTGGATCGAGGAACGACTGCGCGGCCGCATGTCGGTGCTGGTGGAGTGCGACAAGCAGCTCTCGCTGTACCTCTTCAAGCAGCTGCGCACGCGCCTGAAGCAGGCGCGCGACGGCCAGTCGTTCGAGTTTGTGATTGTGGACGGCCGGCCGCGGCCGAGCGAGGAAGCCGAGGCGGGGCCGCAGCAGGACCGCGGGCTGGTGCAGCAGACGCTGACCAACCTCAAGCGCAGCGTCTTCAACTTCGAGATGACGAAGCTGCTCTGCATCCCGCATCTTGACCTGGTGACGACGACCACGCGCAGTGGCCTGACCGTGGAGACGCGCGAGGTGGCGGCGCTGCTCTACGAGAACCCCAACCTCGCGATGCTCGCGTTCAAGGATCCGTCGTTCGAACTGCCGTCGGTGATCGAGTCGGTCTTCCCGTTCCACCGGCGCGTGTCGGGCATTCCGCGCCGACGGCTGCCGCAGCTGATCACGCAGGCCGAGGCACGCAAGTTCGCGACCGGCACGTTCAACCCGTACGAACTCTACAAGTACGTCAGCGGCCTGAACGTGATCCGCCTGCGCCAGGTGCTGAGCCACTTCCTGCGCGAGCGCGACTACGATCCGCTGACGCCGGGCATGCGCGAGGAGCGCGTGCGCATGCTGCGCGACCTCACCGTCACCGGCGAGTTCGAGCTGCCCGACATCCGCCTCGACCGCGACATTGCCGGCTACACCAGCGTGAAGAAGCGTCTCCGCGAGGAGATCCTCGACTTGCTCGACGCGCGCGACAAGATCAACACGCCGGCCGAGATCGAGGCGCTCGAGAAGCTGATCCCGCGCGGCATCATCTTCGAAGGCCCGCCCGGCACCGGAAAGACGCTGTTCGCCAAGGGCCTCGCGACGGAGATGAACGCGACCGTCATCGTCGTGTCCGGCCCGGAGATCAAGTCGAAGTGGCTCGGCGAGACCGAGGCCAACCTGCGCGGCATCTTCACTCGCGCGCGCCGGGCTGCGCCGAGCATCATCGTGTTCGAGGAGATTGACTCGATCGCGCCGTCGCGCGACAGCTTCATGGTGCACGAGGTCTCGCACAGCACCGTCAACCAGCTGCTGACCGAGATGGATGGCTTCCGCTCGGATGAGCTGGTGTTCATCGTCGGGACCACGAACTTTGTGGCCAGCCTCGACCCCGCGCTGCTGCGGCCCGGCCGGTTCGAGCTGAAGATCCTGGTGGACAATCCGCACGACCTCGATCGCAAGGACATCATCAGGCTCTACCGCGACCGGCTTGCGCTCGACATGGACGACAACGCCGTGGAGTACCTGGTGCGCCGCACGCGCGGGTACGCCGACCGGCGCGCCGGGCATCACTTCACCGGCGACCACATCTTCGCGATCGCCAAGGCGATCAAGCGCGAGGTGCTGCGCCGTGGCAAGGGCCAGCCGGTGAAGGTGGACGTCGAGCTGATGGACACCGTGCTGCGCACCTGGCGCGGCGAACGCAAGAAGCCGAACACCGACGAGCTGAAGGTCATCGCGGCCCACGAGGCCGGGCACACGCTGCTCAACGAGCTGCTGCCCGAGCACCCGCCGACCGAGAAGGTGACGCTCGAGGGCGACGACGACCTCGGCGACATGATCGCGCAGTTCTTCGCGCAGAGCCGCACGCGGCTGAACGACTTCGTGCTGACCGAGGGCGAACTGCGCGACATGATCTGCGCGACGCTCGGCGGGCGGCTGGCCGAGGAGCTGCTGTTCCCCAGCGTGTCGGTCGGCGCGGCCAACGATTTCGAGCAGGCCAGCCACGTGGCGCAGCTGATGGTGATGGTGTTCGGCATGGCGCCGCTCGTCGGAGGGCCCGCGCTGCCGGTGCCGTCGGATGATGGTGCCGGCCGTCAGATGATGCTGCGCAGCCTGCAGCAGTTGCTCGACCCGCGCGTGCAGCAGCACAAGCAGGTGGCGCCCGAGACGCTGGCGCGCGTGGATGCGGCCGTCGAGGAAATCCTGCAGACCGAGTACAAGCGCGGCCGCGCGTTGCTCGAGCCCAACCTCGACATCCTGCGGCAGATTGCCGACCGGCTCTTCGACAAGAAGGAACTGACGCGCGCCGACATTGCCGACCTGCTGCCGGAGTCGAGCAACCAGAAGGCGGCCGAGTACGATCGCCGCAAGAAGGAGCACGAGGACCGCGAGGCAGCTGCTGATGGCGAACGGAAGCGCCGTACGGTTTCGTGACGTATCGCGAGGCCCAACTGGTGCGGCGGCGTGTGCCGGATTCGCCCGGCGTTCATGACCGGAGCCTCGTCGAGGACATCGGCGACCCGCTGCCCGGCGAGACGGCGGATCTCCTCGAGCAGGCTGGCAGCGTGATCGGGCGCGTACTGGCGCTGGCCGGGCGCCCGGCAGCGACGTCGACTCTCGCGACCGCGACCTCCGCCTCTACGTCGATCCGACCGCGACCGGTGCTACGGCGAGTAGTTGAGGCCGCCGGTGATCTGGATGCACTCGCCGTTGATGAAGGCGCCATCCTCGCTGGCGAGCAGGAGGATGAGCTTGGTCAGTTCGGGCATCTCGCCGAAGCGGCGCGTCGGGCAGAACTTCAGCCAGAACTCGCGCAGGTCTTTCGACATCGTCTGCTCGACCATGTCGGTGCGGAACGTGCCGGGCACGACCACGTTGCAGGTGATGCCCTTCGGACCGTACTCCTTGGCAATGCTGCGCGACAGGCCCTGCAGGCCGGCCTTGGCAGCCGAGTAGTTGGCCTGGCCGGTGGTGCCGTCGGCCGAGAGCGAGCCGATGTTGATGATCCGGCCGAAGCGCATGCTGAGCATGTGCATCAGGAACTGCCGCGCAACAAAGAACGGGCCGCTCAGGCAGGTCGCAATCACGCGGTGCCACTGCTCGTCACCCATCAGCGCCGCCGCATTGTTCGAGTTCTCGCCGGCGTTGTTGACCACCACCGGCAGCTCGTCGAAGAGCTCGACGGCCGCGTCCACCACCGCTTCGACCTGCGACGAGTCGCCGACGTCGAGCTTCCAGTGGCGGAACTTGCCGGCGGGGTTGATCTCCTTCAGCGCCGCCAGCGTCTCGTCGGCCGCGTCCACTCGCGAGACATAGGTGAACGCCACGCCGTAGCCGGCACGGGCGAACTCGAGGGCAATGCCCCGGCCGAGTCCGCGGGAGCCGCCGGTGACGAACACGTTCTTTTCAGCCATGGTGATTGCTCAGGAGGACATCCGCGAACGACCGGTTCAGAACGGAGCGTTCTCGACGGCACCGGGCCCGGTGTAGCGCTGGAGGATCGAGCAGCAGTTGATGCCCGAGAATCCGAACGAGTTTTTGAGGATGCGGTTCACGACGTGCGGCGTGTTGCCGTCCTTGCAGACGTCCACGTTCACCTCGGGGTCGAGCTCGTCGATGTTGTAGCTGCGGTGCAGGGTGCCGGCGTTCATCTGCATGATCGCCGCGATGCTCTCGACGGTGGGCGCCGACCAGCAGGTGTGGCCGAGCACGCTCTTGGTGGTGTTGAGCTTGATGTTCTTGATGTGGCTGCCGAAGACCTCTTCGATCGCGCGCAGCTCGGTGAGGTCGCCGAGCGGGGTGCTGGTGGCGTGCGCGTTGACGTAGTCGATGTCCTCGGGGCGCAGGCCGCAGTTCTTCAGCAGGTCGCGCATCAGGCGGGCCTGGCCTTCGGTGCTGGGCTGCGGCAGGTGGTTGGCGTCGCAGTTGGCCTGCACGCCCAGGATCTCGGCGTGGATCTTCGCACCGCGGGCCAGCGCGTGCTCCAGGTCTTCCACGATCAGCGTGCCGCAGCCCCACGTGGGCACGAAGCCTTCGCGGCGGGTGTCGTACGGGCGCGACGCGGCCGTCGGGTTGTCGTTGAAGTTCTTGTAGGTGATCGCGTCGATCAGGCACATCGCCTGCAGGTCGAGCGGGCCGAAGTCGAACACGGCACCCGCCACCACGCTGATCTTGCCGCCGTCATGGCGGATCTCGCGCATCGCGTCACGCAGCGCAATGTTGGTGCTCGCGCAGGCGCCGCCGATCGTGTAGCTCGGGCCGCGCACGCCCAGCAGGTCGGAGATGCTGGCGACGATGTAGGTGTCGAGGCCGGTCAGCGCGTAGAGGCCGTCGATGTACTCCGGCTCTTCCAGGAACTGCGCGTGCACGTTGCCGACGTAGCGCTGGTTGAAGTTGTGGCCGCCGAGGATCGCGCTGGTCTGGAACGGATCGACGTCGGAGCCATCGAACTTCAGGCCGGCGTGGGCCCACGCCTGGATCGCGCAGAGCACGCCGAACTTCGCGGAGAACGGCGCGTTGCGGAAGATCTTCTTGAGGTGCTTGATCTTCTCGTCGGGCAGCGTGCCCTTGAGCTTGTCGATCTCGGCCTTGACGTCCACCGCCTCCTCGAGGTCGCCGCCGACCTTCGAGTAGACCTTGCTGACGTCCATCGACTTCCAGTTGCTGACTGCCGAGGTGCCGTTCATCAGGCCGTTCCACAGCTCCTGGAGCGTGGTGCTGATCGGCGTGTAGGCGGCCATGCCGGTTACTACGATGCGTTTCTGCGACAAGGTCGTCTCCGGTCGGGACAGGTCTGGACGCGCGGAGGCGCGGAGGCGTCGTGGGTGAGTGTGGCGGCGAGCGGCGCGGGCGCGCGTCGCGGCGGAACAGGATACGAACCGCAGCGTGGAGTGGAAACGCCTCGCGCCCGATTCGCGAGGCACGGCAGGGAGGCACGGAGTGTGGTGCAGGCTTCCAGCCTGCATCTGGTGTGGTGCAGGCTTCCAGCCTGCATCTGGTGTGGTGCAGGCTTCCAGCCTGCATCTGCCCACCCGGCCCCCGGTGCAGTGCAGGCTGGAAGCCCGCACCACACAGGAGCAGGCTGGAAGCCCGCACCACACAGGAGCAGGCTGGAAGCCTGCACCACACAGGAAGCCTGCACCACACCGGATGCAGGCTGGAAGCCCACACCACACCGGATGCAGGCTGGAAGCCCGCACCACAACACCGCGGGGCGGTGGTCGGGTTGCACCGGAAATGAGCGCTGGCGTATACTCGCTGGCCGGTGATAGCCGGACGGCAGGGACGGTGCGGGCGCGGAGCAGGCGGCGTGGCCGCGGGCGTTGCGCCGGGCGAGTGCCAGGATGGCCGACATGCCCGAGCATTCACGACATCTCCAGCTCACACTCGACGACTGCGATCGCGTCACCGACTGGATGCAGTGCGTCTGGCCGGCGTCGAAGCTCGATCGGCGGATCTGTCGTCGACTGTGCGACGCCCGCGAGGCGGCCCGCTCACGGCATCGACAACGCATGGCGGTGCCACCGAGCGTCGACCTAGAAATGCCGCTCAGCGTGTTCGGACTGTCGCCGCGCGAACGATCCCTGCTCGACCGCATTCCGATCCGCACGCTCGGCGACCTGCTGCGGCGCACCGACCGCGACCTTCTGGCGATGCCCGAGTTCACGCCGCAGGAACTCCAGGCGATCGAGGCCGAGCTGAGCCGACATGGCCTGCGACTGGGCATGCTGGCCGGCGACCCGGCGGTGCCGCTGAGCCTCGATGAATCGCTGGTGGTGCTCGAGTGGTTCCGCCAGGTTCGTGCGCACTGGCGCGACGATGGCGACATCCGCATTGCCGGGCGCATTGCCGCCTGGCTCGGCACCTCGGCCGACCCGGACGAGACCCCCGGCAGTGCAGCTGGCGACGGCGCCGACGATGACGACGATGACGACGATGACGATGGTGACGCGGACGAGAGCGCCGTGAGCTTCGACTCGGATGACATCGACCTGCACCACTCCCACCACGACGCCGGCGAGCCCGACATCGACGTCAACGACTCCGCGGATGACATCACCGACGCCGACCTCGAGCTCGAGCTCGGCCTGGCTCTGGCTGCCGGTGCTGCTACCGACGACAGCGACAGCGATCGTGACGATCAGGCGGACGACGACAACGACGACAACGACGACAACGACCACGATACCGATGCAGCCGATGACGACGCGTCGTCGGCTGCCGATGCGGCGGTCGAGCCGCCGACCGAGGAGCCGTGGCGCTCGCCCAACGACTGGAAGCCGGACGACCCGGACTCGTGGAAGGGCACGACGGACGACGACTCCGAAAGCTGGAAGCGCGGCGACGATGACGACGGCGCGGATCGCGACTGACTGACTGACTGACCGACCGACCGACTGACTGGCGGTGCCCGGAACGGATCAGGCCCGGCCGTCGGGTTCGCCCGACATGCGCACGGTCTCCACATCCGGCGACTTGCCGTGCGCCTCTGCCAGCTTCGCGAGCGCCGGTGACAGCGCGCGCGCCTCCTCCGGCGTTGGCAATCCCGGCACGTTGCGGCCGCCGGCTATCGAGTACGGCGTGCCCGCGGTCACGTGGTAGATGCGGCTGAGCAACTCGGCGAGCAGGCCCAGCGCAATCGCGCCAAGGCCCATCATCGCGGCCATCGCCGAGAGCACGAACAGCGGGTTGCGATGCACAAACACGTGGCGCACATCGTCCACCGGGTACCACGCCTTCTGCACCGCCACGTAGATCGCCAGCGCCAGCGCCAGGCCGAAGATCAGCGCGCCGACGCGGCCGAACAGGTGCAGCGGTTTGCTCGCGTAACGGCCCTGCAGGAACATCACCGTCATCAGATCCATCAGCACGCGGAATGTGCGGCGGATGCCGTACTTGCTCTTGCCCCACGTGCGCGGCCGATGGTTGACCACCACCTCGACCACGCGGCCGCCTTGCCACAGCGCGTACGCGGGGATGAAGCGGTGCATCTCGCCGTAGAGTCGCACGCCGGCCAGCACGTCGCGCCGGTACGCCTTCAGCGTGCAACCGAAGTCGTGGATCTTCACGCCGGTGAGCCGCGAGATGATCCAGTTGGCTATCTGCGACGGCAGCCGCCGGTTGATGAACGCGTCCTGCCGGCGCTTGCGCCAGCCCGATGCAACGTCGGCGCCGCGCGCGACCTCGGCGAGCAGCCGCGGGATGTCGGCCGGGTCGTTCTGCCGGTCGGCGTCCATCGGCACGATCACGCGGCCCACGGCGCGACGGATGCCGGCATCGAGCGCCGCCGTCTGTCCGTAGTTGCGGCTCATCGTCAGCACGCGCACCAGCGCGGGATGCGCGGCGGCCAGGTCGCGCAGCACGTCGGCCGAGCCGTCGCTCGAGCCGTCGTCGATCATCAGCACCTCGGCCGTCACGCCCGGCATCGAGTCCAGCGCCGCGCGGATCTCATCGACCAGCGGCGCGAGGTTCTCGCGTTCGTTGAACACCGGCACGATCACGGACAGATCGACACTGCCGCTGGCACTGGAGAGATCCTGCTCGGTCATCGCGGTCGCAGTCCGGTCGGCGGCTGGTCCAGGCGGTCGCTGGCCGGCTGTATATCACACCGCGCGGCCTCCGCGCGTCCGCTCAGGTCGTGGCGTCGTCGCCGAGGAACGCGCGGTCCCAGTCCTTCCACACCACTTCGTAGCCGATCCGCGTGATCGTCGCCGCGACCTCGACCGGCGGGCGCTCGTCCACAATCTGGAACTGCGCACCGGCGTCCGTGGGCTTCGCGTAGCCGCCCGGCGTGGTCTTGCTGCCGGCGCTCATGCGGTTCACGCCGAGCGGCACCAGCGCTTCGCGCAACGCCGGCGCCTCGCGCGTGGAGAGCACCATCTCGGCGTCGGGCAGCGCGATGCGCATCGCGCACCACAGTTGCACGAACTCGCGGTCGCTCAGCGTGCGCTCGCTCTTCGGCACGAAGCCGCCGTTCTCGTCGCGCAGCCGCGGGAAGCTCAGCGACACCTTCGTCATCCAGTGGTGCTTCATGATGTGCCGCGCGTGCAGCAGCATCGCGACTGCCTCGTAGTGCCAGTCGCCGAGGCCGAGCAGCGCGCCGATGCCGATGTGCCGCATGCCCGCCGCCGCGCCGCGGTCGGGTGCGGCGAGCCGGAAGTCGTAGTCTGCCTTCGGCGCCGACTCCGGCTTGCCGGGGTGGGCCCACTTGTAGACCTTGCGGTCGTACGTCTCCTGGTAGATCGCAAGGCCCTCGCACCCAGCCGCGACAATCTGCGCGTACTCGTCGTGCGTCAGCGCCTCCACTTCCAGCGCGACCGACTCGAAGCGCGCGTGACAGATCGCCGCCGCGTCGGCCATGTACTCCACCGGCACCTCACGGCGATCCTCACCGCTGACCAGCAGGATGTGGCGGAAGCCCATGTCGCGCAGGCGGTCGGCCTCGGCGATCAGCTCGTCGCGCGACAGCGTGTGCCGGCGGATGCTCTTCACGCCCTTCTTGAAGCCGCAGTAGACGCAGTAGTTGACGCAGTGGTTGGAAAGGTAGAGCGGCACATAGAACGTCACGACGCGGCCGTGGCGCTGCATGCCCACCTGGTGCGCGCGCTGCGCCATCTCCTCGAGCAGCGGCGCGGCGGCCGGCGAGAGCAACGCCGCGAGGTCGCGCACGTCCAACGGGCGGTCGGCGTGCATGGCGCGTCGTGCTGTCGCGAGGTCGGCGCTGCGCACCCACTCCGCCACCTGCTCCGGCGTTACGGACGCCAGCGTGTCGGCGAATGCGGGGGTGGTGAGTGGCGTGGTGGCGGTAGTCATCGTCGTCGTCTTCTTTCGCGGCCGCATGTGACAGCCGCGCAGGCAGGACTAGATCGGCGGGGGCGGCGTGTCAAACCCGGGCTCGCCCCGAGCGTGGCTTGCGCTCATGACTCGGACGTACTCCGCACCATTGATAGGATGCGACCGGCCGGCCACACCACACCGTTCGCTTCACCGCGCCATGATGATGACGACGACGCCCCGCGAATCCCGCTTCGCCGCACTCACCGACCGTCACCTCGACACGCTGGTGTCGATCGTCGGCGACGCCAACGTGGTGCGCCCCGGCGACGACACGTTCGATCGCTACACGCACGACGAAACCGAAAAGTACCGCTTCCCGCCGGCCGTCGGCGTGCGCGCGGAGACGGCCGACCAGATCGCCGAGGTGCTGAAACTCGCGACGGCCGAGCGACTGCCGGTCACGCCGTGGGGCGCGGGCACCGGCCTCTCGGGCGCGGCGCTGGCGGTCTTCGGCGGCATCTCGCTCTCGCTCGAGCGGATGAACCGCATCATCGACATCGACCTCGACAACATGTTCGTCGTCACGCAGCCCGGCGTGATCACCCAGGTGCTGCAGGAAGCCGTGCAGCAACACGGCCTCTACTACCCGCCCGACCCGGCCTCGCGCGGCAGTTGCACGATCGGCGGCAACATCGTGATGAACAGCGGCGGCATGCGCTGCGTGAAGTACGGCGTGACCAAGGACTACGTCGCCGGTCTGCGCGCGGTGCTCGCCGACGGCACGCCGGTGGGCTTCGGCGGTCGCCGGATGAAGGACGTGGCCGGCTACAACATGGTGCAGACGCTGGTCGGCAGCGAGGGCACGCTCGCGGTCATCACCGAGGCCACGCTGCGGCTGATTCCGTACCCCACGCATCGCCGACTGCTGCTCGCGCCGTTTGCCAGCTACGAGGCCGCGGCCGCGTGTGTCGCCGCGATCTTCCGGCGGCGCATCACGCCGTCGGCCGTGGAGTTCCTCGATCAGCCGGCGATCCGGTGCACGTCGAAGCACATGGGCAAGACCTGGCCGGCCGCCGACGATTGCGCCGCGCAGCTGATGATCGAGGTGGACGGCTTCCACGAGGATGTGCTCGACGGCCAGGTCGAGGTGATCGCGGAGTGCTGCATGGAGGCTGGCAGCGACGACGTGATCCTCGCCGACACGGCCCAGCGCGAGGCTGACCTGTGGGCGATGCGCCGCGTGATGGGCGAGGCTGTGAAGTCGCTCTCGACGTACAAGGAGGAGGACACCTGCGTGCCGCGCGCGCGGCTGCCCGAGCTGGTTCGCGGCGAGAAGGACAACAGCGCGCGCCATGGCATCACGCTGATGAGCTACGGCCACGCCGGCGACGGCAACCTGCACCAGAACCAGCTGCAGAAGGACCTGCCCGACGACGAGTGGAAGCGCGTCACGCCGGGCGCGATCACCGAGATCTTCGAGCTCACGGTCGCGCTCGGCGGCACGATCACCGGCGAGCACGGCGTGGGCTGGGTGCAGCGGCAGTGGTTGCCGGTGATGCAGTCGCCGGCCGAGATCGCGCTGCAGCGGCGAGTGAAGGACGCGTTCGACCCGGCCGGCATTCTCAACCCCGGCAAGGTGTTCCCCGACTGACTCCCTGCGTCATGCCTCCGGCTCCTCGTCGGCGTCATCGTCGTCGCGGATGATGCGCAGTTGCGGCTTCGGCCAGTCTGCGTGCGACGGCCGCTTGCTGCGATCCGGCGGCGTAAAGACCGCGGTGAAGGCTTCAAGGTAGCGCAACAGCTGGCGGCGGTCGGGCGAGGCGTCCACGGCGGTCTCCCGCGCGATGATGCCCTCGCGATACATGCGCAGCAGCGACGCGTTCATCGAGAACATTCCTTCCTTCGCACTCGTCTCGATCAGGTTCTTCAGGAACCTGCTGTCGCTGATGTTGTCGCGGAGTTGATCGCGGAGCCCCGGGTTGCTCACCATCATCACCTCCATCGCCAGCACCATCGCGCCATCGCGCACGCGCGGCAGCAACTGCTGCGTGACCGCGCCCAGCACCACCCCCGCCAGCCGGTCCCGCACGACACTCGCCTCGTCGTCCGGCCACAGACCCGGAAACTGCGTCAACAGGTCGATCGTGTTGTGGCCGGCAACGCACGCCAGCACAAGGGTGCCCGCGGCCAGTTGCAGTGCCAGGTCGGCGGTCCCGGCGTCGCACAGTTCATCGTCGAGCATCAGCACAGCCGGCGGCGGCGTCCCGTCGCGCAGTTCGTCGAGCGTGATGTGCCGCACCTCCGGCGGGAAGTTGTACGGCAGGCACTCGGCCACGATCGCGACGCCACCCGGCCCGGCCGTCGGCAGGCTCTCGACCAGCACCGCCGACATCGTGGTGCTGCGGCCCGATTCCGGCGGCCCGGCAAATAGCGCGAGACCGTGCGGCGCCGCGGCGACGCGCCGCAGGACCTCCGGCAATCCGAGTGTCTTGATGTCGGGCGGTCTGTGCACGGCCATGTGTCCGGAGTGCGAGATGGGCCCAGCAGGACTCGAACCTGCGACCAAGGGATTATGAGTCCCCCGCTCTGACCGACTGAGCTATGGGCCCGGAGGTCTCTCTATATAACGGCGCTGCCCCCATTGGCAGGCGCAGTCCGCCCGCGGCCCACGTGCCCGGTGCGAATCCCATGTCGCGCGGCCGGCAATTGCGAAATAATGGCGGCTTCGGGTCGAATGGCCCGGCTACGCTGCTGCCGCTGCGACGCGGCGCTCACCAGGACCACGCGATGCCTGACCTGCCCGGATCTCCGAATCGCAATCCGCGACTGCTGATGCGCGGGCCCGGCAAGCCACGCGTGGTCGAACTGCCGGCCCTGCCGGCCGTGGTGGGCCGCGGCTCGCAGTGCGATGTGGTCGCGCCGGGCAAGACCGTCGCGCGCGAACACCTGAAGATCGCCGGCAGCGTGGCGCACATGACCGTCGAGAACGTGGCGGCCGACGGCACGCTGTACAACGGCGCGCCGTTGCGGCAGGCGGTGCGCGTGCACGATCGCGACACCTTTGTGTGCGGCGACGTGCAGGTGCAGTTCTTCCTGCCGTTGCCGTCGAGCCGCGCGAAGCTGGTGATGGAAATGCTCGACCCGCCGGTGGCCGGCAAGATCGTCGAGCTGCCGCAGACGCCGGACAAGACGGTGACGGTGGGCCGCACCGCGAAGAATGACCTGACGATCGTGCACAAGAAGACGTCGGGCGAGCACGGCGTGATCATGCGACGGCCGACGGGCGCGCTGGTTGTCGTCGACAACGGCTCGACCAACGGCACGCGCATCAATGGCGAGGAGCTGCCGGCCAACACGCCGCGCGAGATCGGCGTCGGCGACCTGGTGCAGTTCGGCCAGGTGATCGGGCTGTTGCGCCCGGCCGACTACCTGGCGCCGGGGCCGAGCGCATCGGCGCGCGCAGCCAGCGTGGCGGTGCCGGCCAGTGCGGGCGATGCGCTGGCGTCGAGCGACGGCAGCGACGACGACTTCTTCCAACCGCCCCAACCAGTGAGCAGCGAGCCGGCGCCGAGCCCGGTGCGCGCAGACGTCACGCTCGATCCGCTGGCTGGCCTCGGCCGGTCGGGTGCGGTGGCCGCCGAGCCGGACCTCGGCCGCGTGCCGATGCCGTGGGAGATCGGCCAGAGCGTGGCCGGCGGCGGCAGTGACGTGCCCGACGAAGTGGACGAATCGCTGATCGACGAGCAGCAGCAGCCGGTGAGCGTCGCCGAGTCGTCGATTGCCGATGCCTCGCTGGTGGCCACGCCGAGTGCCGCGCTCGACCTTCCGCCGATGAGCGACGACGGCGTGTCGGTGGCGGCGTCGCCCGAGTCGTCGGTGCCCGTGCCCGACGCCGACCTGCTGCCGGCCGCGCGGTTTGCGCATGCGGTGGGCAACAGCGTGCCGCCCGTCAAGGGCCCGGCGCTGGTCGCGTTGCCGGAGTCGGGCCGCACCGAGCCGCCGCCCGAGCAGCCGATCTCGGCGAAGCTCGACGGTGCGATGCTCGTGGGCCGCAAACGCGGCATGGACCTGCGGCTGCCGCACAGCGAGATCAGCGGGCTGCATGCGATGCTCGACCCCGACGTGCCCGCGCGCGGCGGTCCGAAGGGCTATGTGGTGCGCAACGCCGGCGCGCTCAACGGGGTGTACGTCAACGGTGTGCGCACCGAGTCGCAGTCGTTGCGGCACCTCGATCAGGTCTCGTTCGGCCCGTTCCGCTACATCTATGTCGCCGACGGCAAGCGCTACCCGTGCCCGCTGCGCGAGTTCCCGCCGGAGATCCAGAAGCGTGTGCGGCTCGAGACCGAAGGTGAGTTGCGTGTGCGCCGGCCGTTCATGCTGGTGTTGTTCGAGCTTTGCGCGCTGATGGTCGGCCTCGGGTTGCTGGCGATCATGCTGCTGGCGTTCACCGGTGTGCTGCCATCGCTGAATGACACGCTGCAGATGCTGGCGGGCGGTTATCGCAGCTGAGCGCGAGGTCGCGGGGTCGGTGGAGTCGCAACGTTGCCCACGGGCGGCAGCCCGTGGGCTTCAACGGGCTTCAAGACCCGGATTCCGACCGTCGCGCGCAACCGGGTTGAGGTGAGCCACGTACGGGGCGATAATCGTCATTCGGAATCGGGCCGTTTCTTCCCGGGGTTCTGCCATGCGCGTGTCGTCGCTTGCCGGTTTGCTGCTGCTCGGACTCGGCACCGTATTGGTGCTGACGGTTGCCATCTGTGGTGACCGCCCACCGGTGCAGGACCTCACCATCCGCGTCGATGACAGCGGCAGCCTGCAGGTGCTGGAGAACCACCACCCGGTCCGGCAACTGCGCAGCTGGGCCATCGGTGACGTCGCGGCGCCGACACCCGCGGCCGGGGCCACGACCTTCGCGAATGCCGACGGCCACGGTCGCCGCCACCGTCGCCATCGCGATCGCCGGCCGATCGACAATCCGCTCACGATCGTCGACCCGGTGACGCAGACCGTGACGCGGTGGGCTGTCGAGTGCCGCGGCCGGCACATCATGCCCGCCACCGCCAGCGCCAGCACCAGCGCCGACGGCGCGAACGTCTCGGCAACCGCAAACTGGAGCCAGCCGCAGGCCGACACGATCCGCCTGATCGCGGTGCCGCGCGGCAGCGACCTGCAGCTGCGTCTCGTCAACAACGGCTTCGAGCCGGACGGCGAGCTGAACTCCGATGGCGCCGCCGTGGGCCTCTCCGGCATCGTGCTGATCGCGATCATCTTCCTGTTCTCGGCCGCCAACCTGCTGGCCGGCAGCTGGAAGTGCTGCGGTGCCGCGTTCGGCGCCAATCTGGTCGCGATGGTCATCGCGCTGGCGTTGGTCGGCGTGATGGTCTGGGGCGCGGGCGACACCGCCACCCCGGCCGCCTGGTCGACCAGCCACGGTCCGCCCGCACCGGGCTTCGTCTCCGGCACCCTCGCCCTGCTGCTCGGCCTGACCTCGCTGTCGATCGCGATCAACCGCGTGGGAGCCCTGCTCCCGCCGAGGCGCCGCGTCGCCCGCGTGATGGTCCACCTGATCCAGTGGCCGACGATCATCGCCACGGCGCTCTTCACGCTCGCCACCTTCAGCATGCTCGCGCGCTTCGCCACCGCCTGAACGGGCTGTCCGTCGGCATCGCTGGCCTGATCGCCGCGGGCCTTGCCTCAGCTTCGCCCGACCGGCTAGGCTTGCTTGCCGTTGCCGCCGGTCGTGCCGGCGCATCCGTTCAACCCCTGCCCCCGAGCTACGATGACGCGCCCGCGCCCGACGACCCCCTGGCTGACCAGCACGGCTGCCTTCGCCATCCTGTTGCTGCTGGCCGCCCCGGCCTGGGCCACGCCGCTGCACGAGCTTGTCGCGCAGGGCAAGGTGCGCGTCGAGGTCACGTCGGTCAACGGCTACACGTCGGCCGACGTGCGCATCGTCAACCTGACCAACGAATACCTCGAGATCGATCCGACCGGCTCGGCGATCATCCCGACCTCGACGGTCAACGGGAAGTACTCGCAGCGCCTCGCGCTGACCACGCCGGGCAACTACGGCCCGAACGACAAGATGACCGTGGGCCCCGGCGGCACGTGGTCGGGCCGCCTGCGCACCTGCTGCATGGACCTCGGCAAGCCGACGCCGACGCAGGCGAAGGTCTACACGAAGGTCGAGCCGGTGCCCGACACGGTGCAGGCCGCGATGGAGTACTGGCACCAGCACCCCGAGCTGACGCAGGACTCGGTCAACCGCGTGATCTGGGGCATGACGCAGCTCGACGATCTGATCGAGGGGTTCAACAACGGCACGTGCCCGCGCCGCGACATCAACCAGCCGATTGATCCGCGCACCGAGTATCCGCAGGACGCGATCGAGCATCAGCGCGAGATCGAGCGCGTGATCCGCGAGGCCGAGGAGCTGCTGGCCCGCGAGGCACGCCGCCTCGAGTGGACGCCGGTGCTGCCCGAGGAGGATGGCTCGTCGCTGTCGGCTCCGCCCGTGCAGACGCCCACGCCCGGTGAGGGTGAAGGCCCGGCCGCCGGCGCCACCGATGCCACGCCCGACTTCCTGGCGAAGGCAATGGAGAAGCACATCAAGGCGGCGGCCGCCGATCGCAAGCCGGTGGTGGTGCTCGTGATCAGCGAGAAGGAAAGCGACGACTGGGCCGCGGTGCACAAGGCCAGCATGCAGTTCATGGATGGCCTGCTGCTCGACGAGAAGGTGGCCGAGCTGCTGAAGAAGTGCGTGCGCCTCAAGCTCGAGATCGCGCGCGTGCCGGCCGACGTGGCGCGCGCCAACCAGCTGAACGGCCGTCGTGCGCCGCAACTGATGCTCTACGACTACGAGGGCAAGCTGCGCTACCGCGTGCAGGAACACACCCCTGCCGAGGCGGCGGCCCGCCTGTCGCGCCTGATCAACGTGGTCGAGCACATGGCCGACAAGGAGAAGTGATCGCGGCGGCGCGAGGCTTCTGGCGAGTGGTTTGAATGCGACCCTCGCTTCGCTGCGCTGCGCGTCGGGCTTGCAGGCCCGACACGCAGCGTAGCGGAGCGAGGGTCGCCCGCTGTCGCGGTCGCGGTCGTCGCAGTCGTCGCCGGTTCGCCGTGCCCTACTTGCCGCCGCGGATCCGCGCCAGCGCCTCGTCCACGCTCTTCGCCTGCTCGACGAATGACGGCAGGCCGAGCATCTCGAAGATGCTGCGCACCTTGGGGTGCAGGTTGGCGAGGATGAAGTGGCCGTGCCGCTCGGCCTGCAGGTCGGCCACGCGCACCAGCGTGCCCATCGCGGTCGAGTTGCAGTACTCGCAGCCGGTCATGTCGACCACGATGCTGCGCACGCCCTTCTCCTGCAGCTCGTCGATCATCGACTGGAAGCCGAGCTGGTTGCGCGAGTCGAGGTTGCCGTTGACCTCGACAATCTCGACGCCGCCGTCGGACGTCACGCCGCCGCTACCCTTGACCACCGGCTGCCGTTGCGTGAGGCGCAGGCGCCGCGCCTTGAGCAGCGCGGTCGCGCGACGGCCGCCGACGTCGAACTCCAGGTAGTCGGAGAGCTCGCGGATCTGCGCGAGGCGGTCGCCGCTGGCCAGCTGGTCCTGCGTGCTGCTGGCCGGAATGCGCGCGAGCTTCTCGTCGGCGTCAAACTCCGGGCCGTCGTCCTCGACCGTGACCTTGAGCCACTCGCGCGTGAGCCGCAGCACGACACGGATTGTCGCGCGCGAGTTGTTGCCGCTGCCATCCTTCGCGCCGGGCTTGCTGCGCGCGTGCGCGACCAACTCCGACACCACGAACTCCGCCCGGCTCGCGAAATCGGCCGGGTACGCCAGCCGCTTGAGCATCGAGCCGAGCTCGTCGAGCAGTTCGCTCTCGGCCTCCGGCGTGCTCGGCGAGATCAGCACCGTTGCCATCTCGGGCCGACCGCCGTCGTCATCCGGCACCGGCGACATCGGCACCGCGGCCGAGCGGCCGTGCACGGTCTCCTCGCGGATGTCTTCGAGCAGCCGGGCGATCTGCTCGCAGCTTTCCGGCCGGTTGCCCGCCTGCTTCGCGCACATCCACTTCAACAGCTGATCGAGCGACGCGGGCACCGAATCGACAATCTCGCGCGCCGACGGGAACGGATCGGCCACATGCTGCTGCATCACCTGCATCACCTTCGGTGCGGTGAACGGCTTGCGCCCGGTGAGCAGGTGGAACAGCGTCGCGCCGAGCGAGTAGATGTCGGTTTGCGGCGAGACCGGCTCGCTGTTGACCTGCTCCGGCGCCATGTAGCTCGGCGTGCCAACGAAGAACCCCGGCTGCGTGCGGCCGACCTCGGCGTGCACGCTCTTGGCGAGGCCGAAGTCGGTGATCTTCACGCGGCCGTCGGCGCGGCGCAGCATCAGGTTTTCGGGCTTGATGTCGCGATGGATCACCCCGGCCCGGTGTGCCGCGGCGAGGCCCTGGCAGGCCTGGATGCCGATGTCGAGCACCTCGGCGACCTTCAGCGGCCCGCGCTTGCGCAGCACGCGATCGAGCGTGTCGCCGTCGATCCACTGGATGATGATGTAGATGTGCCCGGCGATCTCGCTGAAATCGAGCACGTCGATGATGTTGGGGTGCTCGATGCTGGCGCAGACGCGGGCCTCGTCGCGGAAGCGCAGGCGCTGCGTGGCGCTGCCGAGGTAGTCGGGGTCGAGCACCTTGATCGCCGCGAACTGGCCCAGCTCGGGATGGCGCGCCTTGTAGACTGTGCTCATGCCGCCGCGCCCGGCTACTTCCAGGATCTCCCAGTTGCCGAGCCGTTGCCCGGCGTGCAGCACGTCACCGGCCGCGCTGGCGGTCTTGCGGATCGCCGTCGCGCTGGCGGGTTCGTCCACGTACGTGTCATCGACGTCGGCGCCGTGCGTGGTCAGGTCGAGGTGCGTGACCTCGCTGCCAGCGGTGCCGTGGCCGGCCGCGGCTGCGTCGAAGCCGGGCACGATCGGCGTGTCCTGCTCGGTGTCTTCCATCAGCACGCGCTGGAACCAGATGTTCTGGCACTTCGGGCAGCGCAGTTCGGTGCGGCCGGCCAGGTCTTTGGCGAGCGTCACCGCGCGGCACTTCATGCACTGCCACGGCGTTTCGATGAACGCTTCGCGCAGGTGGCGCGCCTGGTCGAGCGGCAGCACGTTGTTGGCGACCGCCCAGAGTTCGAACCGTTCGCCGCTGGCGTAGCTCGGGCTGGCATGGAACCGGTCCATCACCTCGCCAGCCTTGTCGGCGGGGAGGATTCCAAGCTCGACCGCCAGCATGCTGATGGCTGCGGACCGTTGCATGGACCGGGTGTGAACGCCGCGGGTCGGGTCGGTGCTGGCGGGACGAGTCTATCAGCCGCGGCGCCGGAGTGGAACGCCACTGGCGGCGGATGGCGACGGCGCGGGCGAAGGCAGGTGGGTGGGGAGTGTTGGTGGTTTCGCCGGGAAAGTATGATATCGTGATATCGCGTTGTCCCAGCGTGGATGACGATGGGTTGGCACCTTCAAGCCCACGGGCTGCCGCCCGTGGGTCAAGCGCTCGACGAATGCGACGCCACAATCGCGCGCTGAACTCGCGATTCCGACTCGCAACTGCTGATCGGTCACCCACGAGCAGCCGCCCGTGGGCTTGAACACGAGGCGCCCGCACCATGCCCACGAACCTGCTGATCCGCGCTGTGCCCGACCACCTCCGCGACTGGGTCAACCGTGAGCGCCAGCGCAGCGCGCAATCCCAGCAGGAGTTCCTGCTGCAGATGCTCGAATCTGCGTCGCGCGAATCACGCGGCCCCACGCTGTTCGACAACCTGGAGGGCTCGCGCAGCAGCACACCCTCCGCGCCCGCGCCCATTGCCGCCTCGCACCTGCCGTTCACGTTCATCGACCTCTTCGCCGGCATCGGCGGCATGCACCTCGGGCTCGAAGCCGTCGGCGGTCGCTGCCTGTTCGCGTGCGAATGGAACCGCTACGCGCAGAAGACCTACCACGCCTGGTTCGGCCAGATGCCGGCCGGCGACATCAACACGCTAGACCCGGCCACCGACATCCCCGACCACGACATCCTCGCGGCCGGCTTTCCGTGCCAGCCGTTCTCGCTGGCCGGCGTGAGCAAGAAGAACAGCCTCGGCCGCGAACACGGATTCCGCGACGCTGCGCAGGGCACGCTGTTCTTCCGGCTCGCGCAGATCATCGACGCAAAGCGGCCGCCGGTGCTGCTGCTCGAGAACGTGAAGAACCTGAAGTCGCACGACAAGGGGCAGACGTGGCGCGTGATTCACTCGGCGCTGCGCGAGCTCGGCTACCACGTGTTCGACAAGGTCATCGACGCGGCCGGCCGGGTGCCGCAACACCGCGAACGCGTCATCATCGTCGGGTTCCGCGAAGACGTGTTCGGCCCTGACGCAGCCGCCCTGCCGTTCGTGTTCCCCGGGCCGCCGGCTGGACCCACACCGAAGGTGGCCGACATCCTGGAGCCGCACGCCAAAGTAGACGCGAAGTACACGCTCAGCGACAAACTCTGGAAGTACCTGCAGGACTACGCCGACAAGCATCGCGCGAAGGGCAACGGCTTCGGCTTCGGCATCGCCGACCCGCAGGGCGTCGCGCGAACACTCAGCGCCCGGTACTTCAAGGACGGCTCCGAGATCCTCATCGGCCAGGGCGGCCAGGGCAGCAAGGGTGCCAGCAAGAATCCGCGCCGCCTCACGCCGCGCGAGTGCGCACGCCTGATGGGGTTTCCGGATCAGCTGCCGATCGTGGTGTCGGACACGCAGGCCTACAAGCAGTTCGGCAACGCGGTTGTGCCGGCCGTGATCAGCGCGGTCGGGCAGTCGATCAGCGCGGTGCTGGCCTGGCAGCTGATGCGCCGCGGTCGTCTGATCGCGGGCTGACCGGCAAGTCCGGCCGTATTACCTGCCGGCGCGGCCACACAGGCTTCCCCGCGGCCGCCGCCCGTGCCAGGATCATTCCGCCGACAACGCAACGCCGCCCCGGACCCGACGCCGCCATGACCGACGCGATCGCCAATGCCTCGACGCGAGAGGCCTACAACGAACTGATCAAGCTGACCCGCGAAGCCAACCTGCTCGGCACGTCGGCCGGACTGCTCGGCTGGGACCAGGAAGTGAAGATGCCGCCGAAGGGGCAGAAGTTCCGCGGCGAGCAGCTGGCCCTGCTGGCCCGGCTCAGCCACCAGATGCGCACCAACCCGAAGATCGGCGAGCTGCTGGCGGTCTGCGAGGATGACACCGCCGCGATGAGCGACCCGCACGGCGACGTGGCGACCAACGTGCGCGAACTGCGCCGCGGGTACGACCGCCAGACGAAGCTGCCGGCCGAGCTGGTCGAGGAGTTCGCGAAGGTCACGAGCGAGGCCAAGTCGGTCTGGGCCGAGGCGCGCAAGGAGAAGAACTTCGCGAAGTTCCAGCCGCACCTGGCGAAGGTCGTCGAGCTGACGCGCCGCAAGGCCGAGTGCTTTGGCTGGCCCGAGGGCGGCGAGCCGTGGGACGCGCTGGCCGACCAGTTCGAGCCGGGCAGCACGGCGAAGGACGTCACGGCCGTATTCACGCCATTGCGCGAGCGGCTCGTCAAGCTGCTGCAGGAACTGATGGGCGGCTCGAAGAAGCCGGCCAACGCGTTCAACGAGGTGAAGCTGCCGATCGACCAGCAGGAGAAGTTCGTGCGGATGATCGTCGCGCAACTCGGCTTCGACTTTGACGCCGGCCGGCTCGACACCAGCACGCACCCGTTCTGCGGCGGCACGCACTGCTTCGATGTGCGCATGACCACGCGCTTCCACGAGGACAACCTCAACGACGCGATCGGCAGCACGATGCACGAGACCGGCCACGGCCTGTATGAGCAGGGCCTGCCGTCGGCCGGCATCGGCCTGCCCACCGGCGACAGCGTGAGCCTCGGCATCCACGAGAGCCAGAGCCGGATGTGGGAGAACCAGGTGGGCCGCAGCCGCGCGTTCTGGGAGTGGTGCACGCCGAAGCTGCACGAGCACTTCGGCGCCGCGGTCAAGCACCTGACGCTCGAGGACGTCTACGGCGGCGCGAACATCGTGAAGCCCGACTTCATCCGCGTCGAGGCTGACGAGGCCACCTACAACATGCACGTGATGATCCGCTTCGAGATCGAGCGCGGCATGGTGTCCGGCAAGCTCGACGTGAAGGACATCCCCGAGGTGTGGAACGCGCGCTACAAGGAGTACCTCGACGTGGTGGTGCCCGACGACAGCAAGGGCTGCCTGCAGGATATCCACTGGTCGATGGGCGCGATCGGCTACTTCCCGACGTACACGCTCGGCAACCTCTACTGCGCGCAGTTCTTCGAGAAGGCGCTGGCCGACATGCCCGGCCTGACCGACGAGTTCCGCAAGGGTGAGTTCTCGTCGCTGAAGAAGTGGCTCAACGAGAACATCCACGCCCACGGCATGCGCTACTCGGCCGCCGATCTGTGTGTGAAGGTGACCGGCAAACCGCTGAGCGCCGACCCGCTGATGCGCCACCTCGAAGGCAAGCTGCGCCCGCTCTACGGCGTGGGCTGACGGGCGATTCGGCGTCGACACGACCGCATTGAAGCCCACGGGCTGCTGCCCGTGGGCAAGCGCTCGACCTTGCGCCGCGCGATCAATCAGGTGGACGCCATCGTCGTGCCTGCCTTCGCGCCGCGCGAGCCCTTGCGGCGCTTCATCGTCGGCTGCACCAGTGCCGGCAAGTCGTCGTCGTCCGGCACACCGAACACCTTCAGCAGCAGCGCGAGCAACGCGTCGGGCGTCTGTTCGTGGCCCTCGGCGCGCACCAGCATGGTGTGCGCGTCCACCACGCGGATGCGCCACGCCCACGCGGCCATCGCCCGCTCCACCTTCGCCGCGTTCTCGACGGTGAGGAACACACCGTCGCCAGCGCGCAGGCGCATCTCGCGCACCGCCAGGGGTGCGGCCGCCAGGCGCAGGCGCGCGGCGTGGATCAGCCGCACGGCCTGCTCGGGTGCGGGGCCGTAGCGGTCGCGGATGTCGCGCACGGCGGCGTGCAACGACTCCACCGTGGTCGCGCCGAATAGCTTGCGGTACGCATCCAGCCGCTGGCGCCGTTCGGGGATCCACGACTCCGGCAGCCGCAGGTCGAACCCGAGTTGCAGGCCGAGGCTGAGGCCTTCCACCGGCACGGCCGGCTCGTCGTTGCGCAGGCGCGCAATCACCTTCTGCAGCAGCTTGCAGTACAGGTCGTAGCCGACGGCCGCGATCTGGCCGCTCTGCTCGGTGCCGATGATGTTGCCGGCGCCACGCAGCTCGAGGTCGCGCATGGCAATGCTGAAGCCCGAGCCGAGGTGGCTGAACTCGGCGATCGCGTGCAGCCGCTTGCGCGCCTCTTCGTTGGGGTTGGAGTTGCGATCGACCATGAAGTACGCGTACGCCTTGTGGCGGTAGCGGCCGACGCGACCGCGCAGCTGGTGCAGCTCGGCCAGGCCGAAGCGGTCGGCGTGCGACACGAACAGCGTGTTGGCCGACGGGATGTCGAGGCCGCTCTCGACAATGGTGGTGCTGACCAGCACGTCGATCTCGCGGTGCACGAACTTCTCCATCACCGCCTGCAGGTCGTTCTCGGCCATCTGCCCGTGGCCGTAGTCGACGCGCGCCTCGGGCACCAGCCGCTGGATGCGCCCGGCCACTTCGCGAATGTCGTAGACGCGGTTGTGGATGAAGAAGACCTGTCCCTCGCGATCCAGCTCGCGCAGGATCGCCGCGCGGATCAGGTTGTCGTCGATGTAGGTCACCTCGGTGTGCACCGAGAGGCGATCGTGCGGCGGCGTGGCCAGATTGCTGATGTCGCGGATGCCGAGCAGCGACATGTGCAGCGTGCGCGGAATCGGCGTGGCCGTCAGCGTCAGCACATC
This sequence comes from Planctomycetota bacterium, assembly GCA_050249295.1. GTDB lineage: Bacteria > Planctomycetota > UBA8742 > SKZP01 > SKZP01 > JBFWQT01. The sequence goes on along the minus strand of JBFWQT010000015.1, from coordinate 10,311 downwards.
CACCAGCCGGCGCAGATGCTTGAGCCGCTCTTTGTGCAGCACTCCGAAGCGCTGCTCCTCGTCGATGACGACAAGGCCGAGGTTGGCGAACGACACCTGCGAGCCGAGCAGGCGGTGCGTACCGATCAGAATGTCGAGGCCGCCGGTCGCGGCGCGCTCGAGTATGCCGGCGGTCTCCTTGCCGGTGCGGAAGCGCGAGAGGCGATCGATCGTGATCGGGAACGCGGCGAAGCGCTCGGAGAACGTCTGGTAGTGCTGCTCGGCGAGCACGGTGGTGGGCACCAGCACGGCCACCTGCAGGCCGCTGGCCACGGCGCGCATCGCGGCGCGCATCGCCAGCTCGGTCTTGCCGTAGCCGACGTCGCCGCAGAGCAGGCGATCCATCGGCACGGGCTTCGCCTGGTCGGCCGCGATCTCGATGTCGACCTGCTCCTGGTCCGGCGTCTCTTCAAACGGGAAGGCCGCGACGAAGTCCTGCACCATCGATTCGTCGCCGCGCACCGCCAGGCCGACCATGTCCATCCGTTCGGCCTGCAGCTTCAGGAAGTCGTTGGCCATGTCGAGCACGGCCGCTTCCACCTTCGCCTTGCTGGCGTTCCAGCGCTTGCCGCCGAGCTTGCTCAGCTCCGGCCGGCTGCCGCGCGCGCCGATGTACTTCTGCACCAGCGAGACGTTGACGGCCGGCACGAACAGCCGCTGGCCGCTGTCGAATTCCAGCTCCAGGAAGTCGCCCTGCGAGTCGTCGCGCGAGACGGTCTGCATGCCGCGGTACTGCGCGATGCCGTGCGTGACATGCACGACAAGGTCGCCGGCGTGCAGTTCCAGGAAGTCGGCAATCGCCTCGGTGCGCTGCGCCGAATCGACGATCGCGCGACGACGGCGCGTCTTCTGCAGCAGCTCGGTGTGCTGCAGCATGGCCAGCGAGGCCTCGGGGCAGACGAAGCCGGCTTCGAGGTCGCCGACCGCCACGGTCACCGCGCTGTCGGCGTTGCCCTCCTCGTGCAACGGCACTCCGCGCGTGCGCAGCAGTTCGCGCATGCGGCGGGCTTCGGCGTCGTTGCGCGCCAGAATGCGGATCTCGCTGACCTGTTCGCCGAGATCGCGGATCTTCTCGGCCGACTGGTCGGGCTCGCCGGTGTACTGCTCCACCGTGGTCGCGCGCAGGTTGATGGCGGTCTCGTGCGGCGATGCAAGCGCGGTGAGCTCGACCTGCGGCAGCTTCTGTGCCGCTTCCCACAGCTGCTTGCCGCTGCGGAAGGCGGGGCTCTGCGGCCACGACTTGCGCGCGAGGTCGGCGCGTTCGGTCAGCTCGTGCGGCTCGATGATCAGCAGTCGCGCGCCGGCCGGCAGATAGTCGAGCAGGGTGACACTCTCCGGCAGTTTGCCGCCGTCCGGGTCGTGGAGCGCGGCCGGGTCGTCGGAGAGCACGAGGTCCACCTCGTCCACCGTGTTGAATGACACCTGCGTCGCCGCGTCGAATGCGCGCAGGCTGGCCACCTCGTCGCCGAAGAACTCGATGCGCCACGGGTTGGGCGCGGCATGCGGGAAGATGTCGATGATGCCGCCGCGACTGCTGACCTCGCCGGGGTACTCGACCATCGCCGACTGGCGGAACCCGAGCGCGATCAGTTGCTGGATGAAGTCGTGCGGATCAGTCTCCTCGCCGACGCGCAACACGACGTGCCGCTGCGTGAGGTGATCCGGCGGGATCACGCGCTGTATCAGCGCCGACACCGGTGCGACGCCGAGGAACGGCCGCGAACGATCGAGCATCGCCGCGAGGCATGCGAGCCGCGCCTGCGCCGTGACCGGCGGCACCGGCTCGTGCTCGTTGGGCACCGCTTCGAGCGCCGGGAAGTGATGAGCCGCGCCGTCGCGCGCCGCGAGGCCGTGCGGCGGGTGCTTCATCAGGTACGCCAGGTCGGCGACGATCGCCTCGGCCATCTCGCCGCCCGGCGTGACCACCAGCCATGCCGGTGTCGTGTCGTCGGCTTGCGCGAGCGCCAGGGCGATGACGGATGAGAGCGAACCGACCGCGCCGCCGATCATCACCGCGTTGGTGTTGCGCCCGCTCGACTGGTCGGCAAGCGCGTCGGCAAGGCGTTGGTACAGCGTCGGCGTGGGCGGCGTTTTCGTCATGATCCCGGGGTGACGGTTGCGGACAGCAAATGGGTACCGGCCCGCCGGGAAGCTGCGGGGCGGGCTGTGCCGCATAGTACGACGCCCGGCCGCATGCGCGCCACCAGCCAGCCGGTTCGCGCCGTATGTGTCTCAGGCATAGGTGTCCCAGCTCTGCGTGAGCTGGATCAGGATGTCGGCGCGCACATCCTTGAGCCGCGCGACCTCGTCCGGCGTGAGTTGCGAGTTGCGCAGCACGAGTTTGCCGACGCGCTGCATGCCCGGCGCGCGCAGCAGTGCGGCGTACTGGTCGAACGTCGCGCACGTTGCCTGCCAGCCATCCATGTAGCGCTCGTTGAAGTCGCCGTACTCCAGGCGGCGCAGCTGAGGGAAGCACGACGACGCGCCGAGGTTGGCGAGAAAGCCCTGCGGCTCGTAGCCGACATCAATGATCAGCTCGTCGAGCGGGCGCTCGCCCTGCTCGAAGAACGTGGCGTCGGGCGCCGACGGCGCGCAGAACGAGCGCACGGCTGGCATGCGCGCGAGCAACTGGCCGAGCTGGCCGCCTTCGTTGTAGCTGTTGCCGGCGACAATCAGGCGGTTGTGCTCGCCGGGCTGCACGCGGGTGATCTGGAAGCGGGTGAGCGCGGGGAACATCGCGTCGCTGGCGAGCACGGTCGGCCGGAAGTCCCACTCGCGTGTGCCGTTGGCGCCTTCGTCGATCGCGTCGAGTTGCAGCGTGCGCAGGCGCGGCGCGACGAGCGGATCGCAGAGCGCCGCGCAGCAGGCCGCAAACGCCTCGTCGAAGGTCAGGCCGAGGAAGCGCACGTGCAGCCAGCCGCCGGCGGTGTGCGAGACGTAGAGCGCCTCGAAGTCGGCGTACTCCTGGTCGGCGTCGTTCATCTCGGCGATCTGCGCGACGGCCTGATGCAGGCGGGCGAGGGCGGGGTCGTCGTTCATGGATGGTGCGCGTGATCGTGATCGTGCGAGTGGTCGTGGTCGTGGTCGTGGTGCGAATGCGAATGGTCGTGCGCGGCGTGCAACGGCTCGAACAGGCAGTCGGTGGCCGGTCGGCCGGGTGCGCGCCATTCGAAGGTGCAGTGCACGATGCCGAACTGCTCGCGCAGTTGCACGCGGATCTCGTCGGCGCGCGCGTTGGCCGAGTCGAGGCTGAGGTCTTCGGCCAGATCGGCCGTGACAGTCAGTACGAACTGGCCGGTGTTCAGTTCCCAGACGTGCAGGTCGGCCACGCGGGCCACGCCCGGTGCGGCCGTCAGCAGTTGCTGCACGGCCGACATCGTGGCGCCGTGCGGAGCGCGCTGCAGCAGGATGTTCACGGTGTCGCGCAGCAGCGGCCACGTCGCGACGAGAATCAGCAGGGCGACGAGCATGCCGAGGATCGGGTCGATGATCACCGCGCCGGTGGTCATGATCACCACGCCGCCGACGATCACGGCGACGGAGCCGAGCGCGTCGGCCAGCATGTGCAGCATCGCGCCGCGGATATTCACCGAGTGGTCGCCGCTGCGATGCAGGTACCAGGCCGAGAGCAGGTTGATGATCAGGCCGAGCACACCGGTGACGAGAATCAGGTCTGCCGTGAGCTTCGGCGGCGCGGCCAGTCGTTCGATCGACTCCTTGACGATGACTGCTACGATCACGAGCAGCGTGGCGGCGTTGATCAGGCCGCCGAGCACCGGCACACGTTTGAGGCCGAAGCTGTAGTTACCCTTCGGCGGCAGTTTGGCCAGGCGCAGCGCGACGAGCGCGATGACCAGCGCGCCGACGTCGGAGAGCATGTGCCCCGCGTCGGCCAGCAGCGCGAGCGAGTTGCTGATCAGGCCGACGACGACCTCGACGACGAGGAACATGCCGTTGAGGATGATCGCGACCCACAACGCGCGCTCCGGCGTGCCGCGCATGTCGTGGTGGTGATGATGGTGATGGTCATGCGCGTGGCTGTGGGTCATGTCGGTTTGGCCCCCGGCAGCAGCCACGGCCGGCCGACGGCGTTGGCATGACAGAGCGCGACCGCCAGTGCGTCGGTGACGTCGGCCGGTTCGGGCGTGGCGGTGAGTTTCAGCGCGGAGACGATCGATCGCGCGACCGACTCCTTCGTGGCGCGGCCGTGGCCGGTGACCGACTGCTTGATGCGCGCCGGCGAATACTCGAGCACCGGCACGTTGTGCATCGCCGCGGCGAGCAGCAGCACGCCGCGCGCATGGCCCATGATGATCGCGGTCTTCGGGTACTGCACGTGGCTGAACACCTCCTCGATCGCCATCGCGTCGGGCTGCAGCTCGCCGATCAGCGCGGCGATGTCGTCGTGCAGCGTGCGCAGGCGGTCGGGCATGGGGGCGTCGCTGTCGGGCCGCACCACGCCGGCCTCGACGAGCGAGAAGCGCAGGCCACTCACGCGGATCGCGCCGTAGCCGGTGCAGACGAGGCCGGGGTCGACGCCGAGCACGAGGAAGGAGTTGGCGGCAGTGGCGTCAGTCATGGAGACGCCCCGGGCAAGCGCCGCGAACGACAACAAGAGCCGCGACCGTCAGGGAGCGGATGTGCGGCGTGAGCCCGAGTGCGAGTGGAATCCACTCCCTTTCGGTCGCGGCTCTTCACCCGACGACGCAACGCTCGCGCGGTACATCCGCTCCCTGACGGTCGCGGCTCTTGTTCCGAACCAGGAAGCGGGGCGCGCAACTCGATCACTCGCCGTCTCCCCCGGCCGGGACCGGAATGGCCGATGCACTTGCGCCACCGCCGCCACCACCACGGCCATGACCGCCACCGCGCGCAGCCTCCACCGGCGGCTTGATCACCGCACCGGCCGCGCCGAGGTGGAATGGACCGTGGCCGGTCAGCTTGTGGCCGGCCGCGCGCACCGACGCGGCGATCGTGTCGTACGACGGCAGGTGCGACAGCGCGCCAACCGTGCTCTCGCCCTGCGCAATGCCGCGCAACCACGCTGCCAGGCAGATCGTCGAGGCCATGTGCGCGCCGTTGCTCGGCTCGAGCACCGCATTGATCGGCCGCACATCCACGATGTACGGCTGCGGCACCGACGCGGTCTCGAACACAAACTCGGTCGCGCCGAGCGCCTTGCTGATCGCCGACGCAATCTCGACGAGCATCGACACAATTTTCGGCTCGGCCTCGCGGTCGTCCTCCCACAGGCGATAGCCCTCGGCCGCCTTGCCCTTCAGGCCGCGGTTGCGGGCCGACCACCAGACCGGCGCGCCGCCGATGACGTACACGCGCAGCGCCGGGATGTCGGGCAGGTGCGGCGGCAGGTACTGCAGCGCGATGCCGCCGATCTGCAGGTCCCAGTTCTCCTGCTGCTGGATCAGGAACGGCCCGAGGCGGCGCAGCGATCCGGCGGCCGCGACTTCCCACGGGGCCATGCCGTCGAGGTCGAACAGCGGCGACCAGCCGAACCAGGGTCGCAGGATTTCCCGGGCACCCTCGCCCTTCTTCATCCCGCCGAGCGGTTCGGTGGTGCGCACCGCGCGTTCCAGCGCCGAAAACGCCAGCAGCGAGTTGTCGAGTTCGGTGACGACGCGCGGGTCGGAGAAGTCGGCCGTCGTTTCCACGATGGCGGTCGGCGGCTGGCGCACGAACGCGGCCTGCAGGCGCGGATACCAGTGCGAGAGGTCCCACGTGCGCGCGTAGTTCTGCGCCGAGGGCAGCACCGTGAGCCCCTTGCCCCACATGCTCTCGCACAGTTGCGTGTGCTGCGCGACGGGCAGCGGCGGCAGGTCGCACCACACCACGGTGCTGGCCTGCTTCTCCAGCGACTCGGCCGTCTTCACCGCGTCGTCGACCGACACCGCCGAGATGCGCAGGCCGAGCAGGCGCGACGCGATGTTCCAGAAGTCGGCGTGCCGTTTGAAATACGACGCGAACAGGTCGACCTCGCCGGGCCGGCGCGACTCACTGACCAGTACCAGGTGGACGTCGGTGGTCATGATGCGATGCCCGGCTGCTGCTGCGACACGCGCCGGCGATGATCCCGCCCCGACAGGCCACCCGGCGAGCACGGGGCAGGATCAGTTGTTGCCCTGCTGCCACGACGGGATGTCGTCACCGCCGCCGTACTCGTTGATGCCGTTGGGGCCGAACGACCAGATCACGTAGTGGGCGGGCAGTTCGCCCGTGCCGGTGTCAATGTAGCTGGCGCGGATCGTGATGAACTCGTCGTTCGCGTCGAGAATCGTGAAGTCGGTGTCGTACTGGTCGCGCGGCACATACACGAGCGGGTTGCCCCACGGATCCACGATCTCGAGGAGCGTGGTCTTCGTCGAGTCGATGTCGAAGTACTGGTACGAGTCGCCGGCGTCCGTGCCCTCGTCGTCGCGATCCTCGACCATGTTCGACCAGTCGTTGATGTTGAAGAACGGACCGCCGCCCTTGCGGGTGCGCAGGCACATCAGCAGCGTCTCGATGCCGGTGTTGGTGCTGTCGTGGCTCAGGCCCCAGGTGTTGAGCGTGGCCGGCGGGTAGGTGCCGCCGCCGGGGCCGCTGGGTGACGAGAACCCCTCGAGGCCGGCCTTGAGCGCCGTGATCAGCGAGTGGGTCTTGCCAACCTTGCCGCTGGTGATGGCCGACATCACACCGACGACGGTGAGCGACACGAGGATGCCGATGATCGCGATCACGACCATCAGTTCGATGAGAGTGAAGCTGCGGGTGGGTCGGCTGCCGGTGCGCATGGCGGTGTGTGTCGAGGGTCGTGAGCGAGCGAGCAACGTGCCGGTGCCATTCTCGCAGCCGGGACCGGCGGATGCCAGCGCCGCGTGGGGGCGTGGCGTGGGGCGCGTGGCGTGCGGCGTGGACGTGGGCTGGGGACCCACGGGCAGCAGCCCGTGGGCTTCAAGCTGCAAGGGGCGATCTGCGCTACGCGCCCACCGTGAACAGGCCGCCGAGCGCGCCGTGCAAGAGCACGATCGCGTAGAGCATCGGAATCGAGAACAGGAAGCCGTCGCACAGGTCGAGCACGCCGCCGAACTCCGGAATCAGATTGGACGAGTCCTTCACGCCGGACCAGCGCTTGAGCGCCGACGCGAGCAGGTCACCGATCTGCGCCGATGCGCCGATCATCACGCCGGCCGCAGGCAGCCACCAGCCGGGCAGCACGCCGCGCAGGCCGCCGAAGCCCGGCACCTGGCCGAGCACGATCGCCACCAGCGTGCTCATCGCGAGACCGCCGATGAAGCCCTCGATGGTCTTCTTCGGCGAGACCGCCACAATCAGCTTGTGCCGGCCGAACGTGCGCCCGGCGAAGTACGCGCCGACATCACCGAGCCGCGACGCAAGCAGCGCCAGCAACACCAGCGCCATGCCGTAGCCGGGCACCGCGCGAAGCATGAAGCCGAGCGAAAACGGCACCGCAATGGTCGTGAGAATGAAGGTGCTGCCGATCGCGGCCTGTGCACGCGCCTCGTGGTCGCGCCGCTTGTTGCCGCCGGTCCAGAGCGCCGAGACCCAGACCCACACCACGCTGGCAAACGTGAACGTGAAGATGATCGTGCCGCCGTAGAAGGCCTGCACCATCAGGTAGTCGCGCGTCTGGTCGGTGCCCGGCAACACGCTGGCGATACCGGCGAGCGATACGTGCGAGAGCGCCAGCGAGGCGCCGCCCACGGTGCCGAGCATGATCAGGATCACGCCGATGAACACGTGCCACGGCAGCGTCGCCCAGCCGCGCCGCGTCAGCATCTTGCGCACCTCCACCGTGGTGCCCACAGCCGCGCCCATCAGCAGCACGCCGAAGAACGGGAAGAACGGCACGCCCGCGGCCAGCACCATGCCGGCGCGCTCGATGTACCAGTCAGCGAGCATCAGCCCGAGCACGGTGACGATCAGCGGGATGCCGATCAGCAGACGCGTGCGCACGCTGCCGCTGCGACGACGACCGGCCGGGCCGTGGGGCACCGGAGTGCCGCCGGCGGTGAGGGGTTGCGCGGGTGAGAGGGTCGCGGGAGTGGCGGAGACCATGGATGTGTTCAGTGACCCATTCGGCCGAGGCTGGTGTCTTCCGGCGGCATCATCCCGTCGGTGGTGGACTCCATGATGCCCGACGACCGCGACGGCACCGGCGACTGCGCGGCTTCGACGAAGCGGCGCGCGTGGTCAGTCAGGCGCGAGTAGTTCTCGCCGATCAGCGCCTCGCGGTCGATCAGCTTGCTGCCGACCGAGACGGCCGCGGCGCCCGCACGCAGGAACGCAGGCAGCGTCTGCAGCGTGACACCGCCGGACGGGATGATCTGGATCCGCGGCACCGCCACGCGAAGCACGCTGAGGTAGCCGGGGCCGAGACCGCCGGCCGGGAAGATGCTGACGAAGTCGGCCTGTGCGGCCCACGACTGGAACGCCTCGGTCGGCGTGAACGCGCCGATGATGCTCAGCGCGCCAGCCCCGCGGCACCGCGCGACGACCATTGGCGCGACAATCGGCGTGCTGAGGAACGCGGCGCCGGCGTCGAGCATCGTCTCGGCTTCCGACATGCCCGTGACGCCGGTGGCGCCGACGAACGCCCGGCCCTGATAGCGGCGGCTCATGTCGGCGATGATCGTCGCGGACATCGGCGTCTGCACCGCCACTTCGAGGAATCGCACGCCGGCTTCGACCAGCGACTCGGCGACCTGTGGCAGCCGTTGCGGATCGGGGAAGCGCAGGGTGGAGATCATCCGCGATTCGCGCAGCGCCTCCAGCGTCTGGTCCCGGCGCTCGCGGTTCTCGCTCTGCGTACTCATGGTGGCCAGGGTGGCTGGATGGATCATGCTGCGGGTGGCCCGACGAAACTACCATCGGCGCGAGGGGCTCTCAAGCAAGGCCGACCGCTGGCGGTGCCGCCGGGTTGGTGTATCGTGGTGAACCCTGCGACTCCGCTGCATGCTCCTCCGAATCCGATGCGGCATCGTCACGGCCGCCCGGATCGCCACCGGCCACGTCATCGAAGCAGGGCCGGAGGTGCGGGTCGGCGGTGGTGGACACGGGCAAGGGGACGGGTAGCTGAGCGCCATGAGGAAGCCTGGGCGAATTCATGGATCGAATTGCAGAATCACCTCGAATACAGTCCATGACATGTCTGCGAACCCATCCCGCCAGTGGCCTGGTCAGTTATGTCACCAATGCCAAAACCGTAGTACTGCTCGACTCCAGGCTCAAGCCGTTAAAATCGACGTCCGTTCGCTCAGAGGTCTCCTCCGTTTGCGTCACGGCACGCCGGGATGTTGTTCTGTGCGCCCGGAATGGACTGATTATCCAGCGCCGTCATGGCGGCAAGCCCAGGCTGCTTTCTGACGTGTGGCTCCCGTTTTCAGACGGCAGCGCTTCAGACTGCCGTTGCTTGCACGATGGACGAATCGTGTGTGTCGGGTACAACTCCACTACGCAGTCGGCGGCTGTGTACTCGTTTGCGAATACCGGAGAGTTGATGGCACACGTCGATCTGCCCCACGCGGAGCAGACAACATACTGCCTGTTCCCGGTCCCGAACTCGGACCGCGTTTTGGTGAGTGCCACCGGTGGGCAAGAATTCCTGCGAGTATCTTGTGTGGATCTCGGAATCCGGCCACGCATGATCTGGACCACCGAACATCAAATGGCATGTGCGTTTTCTGCCAATGGGGCGTTGGTGGTTTCGACGGATTGGGATGGAAGGCTCTCGGCACTGGATGTCCGCAATGGCAAGACGAGGAGCGTTTGCGAGTTCCGATTCATTGCCGATTGTGATCGCTTTCTGGGGCCTTGTGTGGCACTCCCGATTCAGTCCACAGTAGCCTGCGTCAGCGAGACAGGCAATGTGCTTCTGTTTCGCATGCCGGACTGGTTGCCAGTGGGGCTTCTGTTTTCTGCAGTTGGTATTAAAAGCAGTGATCGCGTTGTAGATTTGATGACTCTTGACAAGGGGAGGATATTGACCGTTCATCCCGGGGGCCGACTCGGCGTCTGGGAACATGATTGGGGGGCGGATCTCCAGTAACGATGGGGAGCCACAACTGCGACGGACGCCGCCTGGAGGCAAGGATGCCAATAGAAAAAGCAGTCATCAATGCCATTGCCCGGGGAGCATCTGGAAATCGCAGGAGCCAGTCAGGCGGCGCGGGCCGCCGACTGGTCGTTGCGGCGTTCCGTGATCAACGACAGCAGGCGGTTGGCGTGCTCGGGGTGCCAACGCATGCCGCCGGCGTC